>JBHJJJ010000289.1:0-49909 GCA_050042755.1 Rivularia sp. (in: cyanobacteria) | reverse complement strand
CCTGACTGACTCTGGCAATTCCACCCATCGCTAACCCGCGATACCAAGCAAAGAAAGCAAGAAATATACTTATGATGCTTACGTAGCCAAAGCCTAACCAGGCATAAGGGGAAGCGTCAATTCCGTTTTTTAAAACTACTAAGGCTACAGGAGTAATTAATATCGGTACGGAGAAAATTAAAGCCCAGCAAATAACTTGCCAAGCACCAAGTATTTTGGCTAATTTTCCTCCTTCTGCGTAGCCAAATGCAGCGGCTATGACTGCCACAATTAAAACCATATCGGCAAACTTAATACTCCCATTACCTTCAATTAAAGCAAAGGTAACGATCGTCATACTGCCAACAAAACTTGCCACCCAAAACCCTATGGATGGTTTTTCTCCGCCATGTAATGTTGCTAATATTGCAGTGAATAAAGGCAAAATTCCCGTGACAATGGCTCCGTGGGAAGCCGGTAATTGTTCCATTGCCCATGCCGATAACAACGGAAATCCAATAATTACCCCTCCTACAACTATTCCCAAACCTCTCCAGTATAGGCGATGTGGTATTGGCTGCCGAGTAAATCGTAAAAGTACGGAAGCAAAAGCTGCAGCAACAAGTGCTCTCCCCAAACCAACAAAAGTAGGATCTAAATTTGTTACAGCTATTCGCGTTGCTGGTAAGGTTCCACTAAAACAGAGTACACCAATAAAACCGTATATTAATCCAAGAGTTTCGTTATTCATATCTTGCACTATTGTTGTTAAGCCCTTTCTTCCACCTAAATCAATTTCAAGGCTCATATACAAAGTACGTTAAAACGCACTAAAAACCTGAACCCAGTCGTCTTTAGACGACTTTGTCTGTGAGCCTGGGAATTTATTCCAAGGCGGTGTTGAGAATGATGCAAGATGTGAGTTTATTCGTTTTGACGGTGCTTTTACCCATTGTGGTAGTTAAAAATTAATTTGAAATCAATTTCACAATCTCGCAAAATGGATTATTTGAACAGGTACAAATGGATTAAATTTGACTGGTACAGTTAAAAGCCTTTTCCAAACTTCTGACACCAGGCAGAGAGATGCTTCAAATTAAAAAGAACAATAAGTCAAATTATTATACAGAACTATCAATTAAAGTTGATAAAACTTTCTGAGCATGATTAGCACCTCCGGAAACTCCTTCAATTGTAGCCATTAAGCTCGCTCCTCCAATTAAAAGTAAATATTGTTGGGAAAATGATTCTGAATCTTTTACTCCTGCTTGCTCTGCTAGGTGCTTAATCTGGAGCCGAATTGACTCTCTGACTCCTACCGAAACTCTATGAGCGGGATGAGAAGCATCGGCTATTTCTAATACTGCATTAATAAAGGGACAACCTCGAAAATTAGGGCTAGCATACCAATCCTTAAGCACATCAAAGGTTGCTAGTAATCTTTCTTTTGGGGTATTTCCGCTATCTCTTACCGCCATTTCAAACCATCGCAGCCATTCTTTGGCTCGGTGTTTCATTACTTCTTCAATTAATTCTTCTTTAGAAACAAAATACCTATATAAAGTCTTTTTCGCTACGCCACTAGTCGCAATAATTTCGTTGATACCCACCTTTTGAATGCCCTTTTGATAAAAGAGTTCAGAAGCGGTTTCTAGAATTTTTTGGCGAGGATTACTATTTGACTTCATTCTAACTCCAAGTAGACAAGATTGTCTCCATGGGTATATACTACCATCAAAGCTGGTAGACAAAGTTGTCTCCCTAGTGATTGCAAAGGAGATTTAATTAATGGAATTTACAATTCATACATTAGAAACAGCGCCAAATGATTCCCAAGAAGCGTTGGCTCATGCAAAAGAAACCTTTAGCTTCATACCTAATTTAGAAGGCATTTTTGCCGAAGCTCCAGCATTATTAAAAGGCTCGATGGCATTGTGGGATTTGTTTGAAGCCACAAGTTTTACCCCCATGGAGCAACAAGTTATTTATTTAACAGCTAATTATGAAAACTCGTGTAATTACTGTATGGCGGCTCATTCGGGATTAGCCAAAATGATTGGAATGTCTCCAGAAAATATTGAAGCGCTCAGAAATGGAACGCCAATGATAGATGAAAAATTACAAGCTTTACGTCAGTTTACGCAGAAAATGGTAAGGCAACGCGGCTGGGTTGAAGATAGTCAAATTGAAGCATTTATGGCTGCTGGATACAGCAAACAACAGGTATTAGAAGTAATTTTAGGTATCGCTATTAAAGTGATGCATAATTACACAAATCACATTGCCAAAACTCCTCTAGACAAGCAATTCAAACCTAATGTTTGGTCAAAACCGAGTGTAAATTAATGATTTGAATTTAAAATAATCTCTGGCGTTCAAAATAATTAAAATAGTAAGGTAAACAGTTTCTACCTTACTTCTTTTTTTCTTGTTCTACTTATCTAGGTAAGTCGGCACAAATAAACCCAAATATATTACTGAATATAAATTGGCAACTCTAAGAGAAGCGCGTCTACAAAACCTTGTTTCTATTCACTAAGTAAGTCGGCACAAATAAACCAAGCTACATTACAGAAAGTAAATTACCCTCAAACCCTTATTCCTATTGACTTTTGCCTATTGCCTATAGCCTATTGCCTTATCCCAATTACTATTTTCAATGCCAACCTACTTACTCACTACTCACTACTCCCTTATCCTAATGTTATTTTCAACGCTGACCTACTTATTTAACAAAAAAGACAAAGGATTGCTTTTATCCTCCGCAAAACCAAGAATACCTTTATCCCGATACTCGTAAATTAAATTCCCTTGAGAATCAAATAGAAAAGTTCCTCCTCGTTGCGTCAAATAAGTTGAATCGGGAACGTAAGTATCCCAGTTGCCCAAAACTTCAGTCATATTTCGCAATCGCAAAGTAGCTAATTCAAAAGGGCGCTGAAATCCTTTTCCTCCAGCAAACTTAAAAAACGATCCTTTCATCGGTGGTAGAGGCGTATCGCGAATAACTTCCTCATCAGCAAATAATTGAGGTGCTTGGCGATCGCCTTTATAACCCCTAAAAACTTCCGCCAAAGTTCCTGGGCTACCAATGCCGGCGCACATTAACATTAAATTCAGCCAAGCATTTTGTCCTTTTGAAATTAGGGGAAATCTAACATTTAAACCGCGATAAAGTCCTAAATCCTCGTGAATTTGAGCTATAGGATCGACAAATAGGGATTCTTGGGAAAAGCCAGTATATTCACAAAACTTAACGCCAGAATTGCGATCGCCAATTCCAACAGCGCGAATAGTTATTCCTTTAGCTTCGAGCTTTGATTTTTCTCTTTGCAGCCACCAAGCATATTCTAAATTATCAAAATCCCCCAACTGAGACCAAATAAGTACAAGTAATTGGGAAGCATTAGAGCAACCATCTAAAACGGGTTTAATTGCTCCATCGCTAATTCGCAAGAGTTGAGTTTGATTTAAAATCGAGTAAACATTTTGGGAATCGGAGCGTGTTTGGGTATTCATTGAGCGCGTGCGTGAAACGTATGCCGAAGGCTTATTGACAGTCTTCAACTTATTATTTTAGAACTAAACATCTTTCTTATTAGTCTTTTTATAGAGGATTTGCGCTATTAGATTGGGCTTTGCAAACCTAAGCGGATGAGAAAAGTTTAATAAAATCTGGAGCATTGCAACCAGAAGAAGGTAGATTATTTTTGTGGGTTCAGTTACCACTAAATATTAATATTTCAGAAATTTGTAAACAAACCATCGGTTTGGTATTTTTCCCAAATAAAGGGGGTTAAGCCAACTACTTGTCTAAATCAGTCGTAACTTTTAGCCAATAATGTTTAATGTGACCAAGCTCAGCGTTAATCTTAACAGAATTGCCTTACTAAGAAACTCTCGGAATATCGGCATACCTAATGTTTTAAATGCAGCAAAAATAGCTATCGAAGCCGGTACACACGGCATTACAGTTCACCCACGCCCGGATAAACGTCATATCAAGCCTGAAGACGTATACGAATTAGCACAAATGCTTACCGTGGAATTCAACATCGAAGGTAATCCTTTCCAAGGTAATTTTATGGATATGGTTTGTGAAGTCAAACCAACTCAATGTACATTGGTTCCCGATGCTGCCGATGCATTTACATCAGATAGTGGCTGGAATTTAGCTGAAAATCGCCATTACCTTATACCTGTCATACAAAAATTAAAATCTCTCGGCATCAGAATAAGTCTTTTCATGGATGCAGATTCAACCCAAATACTCTTAGCAAAAGAGATTGGTGCAGACAGAGTTGAATTATATACCGAACCCTATGCAACTGCATTTCGTGCTGGTGAGGTAGAGACAGTTTTTCAAAAATATATTCAAGCAGCAAAAACCGCTGAAGAAAATGATTTAGGTGTTAACGCTGGACACGATTTAAATTTACAAAACTTAAAAAAATTTTGTTCTATCCCCAACATACTCGAAGTATCTATAGGTCATGGATTAATTGCTGAAGCGTTGGAAATGGGGCTACATGATACTGTCAAAGCTTACTTAAAAATTCTCTCTTCTACCTCATAGTTTATTTAATTCGGGTGCAATATGAAACAAACAATTATCCAAGTTGACGCATTTACCAACAAACCTTTTTCTGGAAATCCCGCTGCTGTCTGCGTTTTATCATCTCCCAAAGATGACACCTGGATGCAAAATGTAGCGCAAGAAATGAACTTATCTGAAACCGCATTTTTATTAAAACAAGAAGACGGTTACAATCTACGTTGGTTTACTCCAGCAACAGAAGTACCATTGTGTGGTCACGCCACCCTTGCTAGTTCTCACGTTTTATGGTCAGAAAATTATCTTTCTCCTGAAGAATCAGCACGTTTTCACACCAAAAGTGGTTTATTAATTGCCAAAAAGCAAGAAGATTGGATTGAGTTAGATTTTCCCGTGAATATATCAGAACATATTCCAGAAAAAACTTCCGCAACTGAGGAACTTTCTGAAGCTTTGGGAGTACCCATCAAAACAGTAATGAAAAATTCTCTGGGTTATTTAGTAGAAGTAGAATCCGAAGAATTAGTGAGAAACATAGAGCCAAATTTTACACTTTTAACCCAGAAGTTTCCAGAAGTGATTGTTACCAGTGCGGCTGAAAATAGCTCAGAATATGACTTTCTTTCCCGTTTCTTTGCTCCAGGGTTAGGTGTTAATGAAGATCCAGTAACGGGTGCTGCTCATTGCTGCCTCGCACCTTATTGGAGAAATAAATTAAATAAAGACGAGTTTATAGCTTATCAAGCATCAAGTCGCGGTGGTGTAGTAAAGGTAAAATATCCCGGAAAAGATAGAGTTTTTCTGAGTGGACAAGCTGTTACTGTGTTACGAGGAGAAATTATACAAATGTAGATGATTAGTTTATCACTTCCCAACCCTCTCCTTGATAAGGGGAGGGTGCGCCACAGCGCGGGTGGGGTATTTCATTTGTTTTATATCCATGAATATTTTATCCGCTAGTATTTTCGCTAACATCACGGGAACAGCATTTCCGATCATTTTGTAGCCGTCACCAATATATTTGTACTTAAAAATAAAATTATCTGGAAAAGTTTGAATTCTGGCACATTCTCTCACAGATAATCTTCGATATGGTTTTGGCGATTCTGGATCAAAAATCCATTTATCTTTCCCAACCCAAATCATTTTATTTGCTTGTGGATGTATGGGAGCGTGTCTAGCACCTGCTTGTATTGTGTATGACGCTTCTTCCCAACTTCTGACTCTATTTCTTGACATATAAATACTAGAAAAGCTACCTTCTTTATATTCGTGATTTGGTATTATTAAGTGAATTTTATTCACCTTAGAGTCTATTGATATAGCTTCGATATCTTTTAAATCATGAATAGCATTTCTAAGAGTTAATTTATTATTTATGACACTGGGAAATTCAAAAATCCTACCCATATCCTCCCGATAACCAATAATAATTACTCGTTTTCTATCTTGAGGAACTAAATAATCAGAAGCGTTCAATAACATATAAGTGACGTTATATCGAGCTTCTTTAAAATGATACAAAATATTTGTAAATGCTTTATCGTGTTTTTTAGCTAAAATTCCACTAACATTTTCAGCTAAGAAAAATAGAGGCTTTTTTTCTTTCAGAATTCTAATATAATCGAAAAATAATTGACCTCTATTGTCCTCAATACCTCTTTGAGCGCCAGCTTCACTCCAACTTTGACAAGGAGGGCCACCTATAATACCAATACAGTCGGGAATATCATTGGGAGAGATTTTTCTAATATCTCTTTTATCTAAATGCGTATGGGGATGATTAAATTCATAAGTATCCCATATCGACTTGTCATACTCATTTGCCCAAATAATATTAAATCCAGCTTGATGAAAGCCTAAGTCTAATCCTCCACAACCTGAAAATATAGATATCACATTCATATAGATTAACTTGCAAAATATGGCGTATAAACTGTATAGTTAATCATTTTAAAGCGAATAAATTGAGCGAGATTATTTGGGGGTTTTATATTTACAATTTTGATTGCTAAACTAGTATTTTAAATAGTTTCCAAAATACTAAAAATCCCCTGATAAACCGACCATAATTCCTCATCAGTAATACAATAAGGCGGCATTATATAAAGTACATTACCTAAAGGACGTAAAAGTAAACCTTTTTCCACAGCCTTTTCTCGAATTTGCAAACCAACTTTATTCAAATACCCAGATTCTTGCTTACTTACAATATCCATCGCCGCAATTGTACCCATTACCCGCAACTTTTCGACTTTAGGATTTTCCTGTAAAATTTCAAAATGTTGTAAATGTTTTGCTTCCATACTGCTAAAAACTGGTTGATTTTCTACCATCAACTCTAAAGAAGCCAAACCAGCAGCACAACCTAAAGGATTCGCCGTATAACTGTGTCCGTGGTATAGAGTTTTTATGGGATTGTCACTGTAAAAAGCATCATAAATTTTCTCCGAACATACAGTAACTGATAAAGGTAAAAAACCTCCAGTAATTCCTTTTGATAAACAAGTAATATCCGGTGTAACTTGAGTTTTAATGCTGGGGAACCAATCTCCAACCCTACCAAACCCAGTCATCACTTCATCAAAAATCAATAAACTATCAAATTGCTTAACTAATTGCTGTAATTTTCGTAGAAATTCTGCCCTACACATCCGCATTCCCCCAGCACCTTGTACCAGAGGTTCAATAATAATGCCAGCATACTGTCGAGGGTTTTGCTCTAATTTTTCTTTAAATTTAGCTAAAATTTTCTCTTCCCTTTCTTCAACAGAAGTATCGCCGATGTAAGTTTCAGGAAAAGGTAAAAAATCCACCTCAAACAACATACTGGAGAAGACTTCGTTAAAAATCGAACGCGAACATACAGACATTGCTCCAAAAGTATCGCCGTGATACGCTCCTTCAAAAGCAATGAACTTCTGACGCTGTTGATTTTGATTTACCCAATATTGATAAGCCATTTTCAGGGCAACTTCCACAGCTGTGGAACCATTATCTGAAAAGAAAACTCGGTTTAATCCTTCAGGAAGTCGCTTAACTAATTCTTCTGCGAGTTTTTCTGCTGGTTGATGAGTAAATCCAGCAAAGATTACGTGTTCCAATTCCATAGCTTGCCGATAAATCGCTTCAGCAATCTTGGGATGGGAATGCCCGTGAAGATTTACCCACCAGCTAGAGATGCAATCCATGATTTTACGCTCATCTTCTAACTCCAGCCAAATTCCTTGAGCGGATTTTACCTTTAGAGGTGGAGGAGATGTTTTTGCTTGAGTGAAGGGATACCAGATGTGGGGATGCATTGCTTGTTTTTTTGCTCTGGGTGAAATAAAAACCTGGGGATTGTCAATCGACGCGATTCAAAGCGCTCGAGTAATCCGGCTTTTACAGAATACGATCCATTATTATCTTATTTCAATCGCGAATTTTTCTGAACCATCACCAGATATTTCGATCTACCAATCAAAAAATAAACCAAAAAACAAACATTTTCTAATTTTTAATTAACTTTCTCTTAAATATCTGCTATGATAGTGTTCTTGTCTGTAATTCGGAAAAGTAATCAAAATCCCCCTCTACCTAAAGGAAGAAGGGGTTTGTTGTGCTGAATGTTGGAAAAATATAGAGGTAGGGAAAATTAGGCTGGGAAAATTCTTAGCCTCCGATTTGGTTCTTCCCCGAAGCTGTTTGATTTAAGTCGATAATGCTCGACTAATTCATGCTGCATTTTACGCACTTGCGAAGATCGAGGCAGTAATTCCACAGGTTGTCCCTTGGGAATTACAATTTGTTCTACCGCAAGTCTTGCTTCTTCGAGAGCATCAATTTCATCATCGCTGCCGTTAAGGAGAAACAATTGCAATTCACGCTCGTCCCCGGCCTCCGGCTCGTCAATATTTAATAACCGACGTAAGCCACGAGTAATTTGGGGGATAGTACTCGATTTGATCATGTGAATTGGCACTTGACGGGCTTTCGCCATCTGCCGTAGTTTTGCGTGATTTTTGACATGCGATCGCAACGCTAAAATTGCATCAGCACTATCGATATCTTTTGTCAATACTACGGGCAAATGAAGTACTCCTACTACTTGGTCTAATTGGCTGCGACTAACGCCGTAGGGATAAATATGTAGAGGTAAATCCTCACCGTTGGGGCCGGAGTCGTGATTGCCATTTCTCTCAAACCCGTTAGAGTTATTGAATGATTGATCCAATAAGCGGTCAAATTCGATGCGTCCAGAACCATTTCCATTCTGGTATTCCGCATTTAACGGCACTAAAGGACGCATTTGCCCAGATGCCCTCCAGCCATTGTTTCTATTAGAGTTTCGCCCGCGAAAAGTTTCTTCTCCTCTATCAGTTTGTGAAGCACCACCGTTAATAGCAGTTAACTGACGGGTAATTGTCACTTTACCGTTATCATCTATGGTTCTCACTTGCGGGGTGGGCTGTCGTCCTCTTAGAAGATTATCTATGGTGTCAGCAACATTTTCATGGACTACCCAGCGCTGCCTTTCTAGCATTTCCACAGCAATTTCAAAAGTAGGAGGCGCTTTGCGTTCCAAAACCGTTTTTTGAGAGCCTCGCCGTCTGGCTTCGTCATCTCCCAACGTCACAGCTTGTATACCCCCAACCAACTCCGAAAGAGTGGGGTTTTTTATCAAGTTTTCTATTTGATTACCATGTGCCGTACCAATTAACTGCACGCCACGTTCGGCAATAGTGCGAGATGCTAATGCTTCTAATTCCGTACCAATTTCATCAATCACAATGACTTCGGGCATATGGTTTTCCACCGCCTCAATCATTACTTGATGCTGTTGATCTGGATGAGCAACCTGCATCCGTCTTGCTTTGCCAATTGCCTGATGGGGAACATCACCATCTCCGGCAATTTCATTTGAAGTGTCAATTATGACTACTCTCTTATCAAGTTCGTCCGCTAAAACGCGGGCAATTTCTCTTAAAACGGTAGTTTTTCCCACTCCTGGGCGACCCAGCATGAGAATTGACTGACCGGTTTCTACTAAATCGCGGATCGTGCTAATCGTTCCATATATTACTCGTCCCACACGGCAAGTTAAACCTATAATTTTGCCGGTGCGGTTGCGAATAGCACTAATTCGATGTAAAGTCTGTTCTATTCCTGCTCGATTATCTGCACCAAAAGTTCCCACTCGCACAATGCAATCATCTATTTGCTGCTGTGTAATGGGTATTTCGCTTAGATATTCGGCTCCAGAAGGAAAACGTGCTTCTGGGCGACGACCCAGATCCAAGACTACTTCTACTAAACTATCTCTTTGAGGATGCTGTTCGAGCATCTGCCGCAAGTCTTGGGGCAATATGACTAATAATTTTCGGAGATCGTCTGTAATCGTCATGCTTTTTATGGTGACGTTTTGAGAGATAGGGGACGAGCCAAGGCTCAACAAAGCTCAAAGATGTGATTTGAGCTGAGAAACTAATGAATCAGCGAGCGATACTGCTTGCCAAAGCAATGTTGGTTCAACTTCGAGGCGAGTATTTACTTTGACACTGGAATTATTCACCTCCTTTTCTTCTAACTGTTCGAGAACTGGTGAGAGCAATTTTCGGGCATAGCTGCCGTAAGCAACACCAGCAATGGATGCTTCTGTTCCCAAAGAAGTTTGTGTATGAGAGATAACACCATTCTCTCCTATTTTCTCACTTCTTCGCTGCGCTAATTCCTTTAACAATCCCATTGCTTTCAATTTTGGCACGGTGTAACTATTCGTACCACCTGCCAACTGCACATATCCTGGTATTTTTGCTCTCAATACTTTGGCACCTAATTTTACGGCAGCTAGTGTGGTGCCCGAGCCAATATCACCACTCATTGATCTACCGTCGGTTTGCCATATATTCACACAATCAAGTGGGGCGATCACATCATACAAACTATGTAGATAATCAATTATCCCTTCGCCATTAGGACAACTGATGGCTACTAACTTCAAATGCCCAATATGTGGCGAAATTGTTTGCCACAATTTCTTGAATTCCGCCAAACGCCCAACAGTCGTATGAATCTCTACAGCCCCTACGCCAGGTGTCAGTATCAATGGTGCGATTGCTCCAATAGATGTTGCAGAAGATACTGTATTTATCTTATCATACGGACATATGGGAACGCAACGCCCACAGCCATAGCACTTGTCAGACAAAACTCCGGTTTGGTTGTATTTTATACTGTTGAATGTAATAGCTTGTGCGGGGCAAATGCGTTCGCACGGCCGAGTACATAGAGTAGGGCACTCAGTGGAATCAAATTCTGCTTTGCGGAAGTGAGGATCTTCACCATCGTTTAGGCTAACCATTAATAAAGGTGTTCCTTGATAGGAAAAGCCTCGTTTTTGAGCAGAAGCAGCCAAAGAAGCAGCAGCTTGCAGCCCTTCTCGAGCAGCAGCAATAACAGCTGGCGAGGCAGCCACATCTATGCAGTCAGCCCCAGCTAGGGTGTAGGCTAATGTTAAACTTCTAACCGCAGGCAGATGTTGGAAGCTGGCTCCGCAAATCAGCTTGAACCAGTGACCTTCAAATAGCGATAGTAAGGGGTTAAACAAATCAGTCACATCTCTATTATGCTACGTGACAGAGAAATAGATGAACTAAATCTTCAATTTGACTGCAATTGTTCGATCGGAATTTCAAGAATAAATTCTGTACCTTCTGAGGAAGTCGAATTGCAAAGAATTTTTCCTGAGTGCTTTTGTACTATAATTTGGTAACAAATAGATAATCCCAATCCGCTGCCCTTTCCTACAGGCTTTGTGGTGAAGAAAGGATCGAATATATATCCACGAACCTTATCTGGTATACCCGTACCATTATCAACAATAGAAATTCTGGCAACCTGATAAGCCGATGGCTTGACGCTGAGAGTATTGCACTCAATAGCAGAAGTGCTAATCCAGATAGTGGGGGAAAATGTTAAGTCTTCTAGTTTATTTTTAGCTTGTTCGTTTAAAGAATCAATCGCGTTGTTCAACAGATGCATAAACACCTGATTTAGTTCGCTAGGGTAGCAGTAGATTAATGGTAGATCGCTATATTGTTTAACTATTTTAATTGCTGCATTGCGATAAGTGTTTTTTTCAAGTTTGTGCTGCAACATTATAAGAGTACTATCTATACCGTGATGAATATTAACTTGCTTATAAGAAGTTTCGTCATGTCTAGAAAAGTTTTGCAGGGCTAGTACAATTGAACGTATACGATCGGCTCCTCTGTACATGGCACCCATAAGAGATTCTAAATCGTTCATCAAAAAATTCAGATCTATCTCTTCTTGTATTTTCTGAATTTTTTTAGTTGGGTGTGGATATTCCTCCTGATACACTTCTACTAAATTAATTAAATCTTGTACATATTCGCTAACATATTCCAAATTCCCATATATAAAACTAACCGGATTATTAACTTCATGAGCAATACCTGCTACCAAATGTCCCAAAGCAAACATTTTTTCATTTTGAATTTGCTGTACTTGTGCTGCTTTCAATTCTTCTAAAGTTTTTTGTAATAATACATTTTTTTGATGTAGTTTTACCTGTAAAGAACGTAAATTAATTTGATTTTCTATTCTTGAGACAACTTCTGCTGCATGAAAAGGTTTACTTATATAATCTGCGCCTCCCACATCAAAGGCTTTTACCTTATCTAATACATCATCAAGAGCACTTATAAATATTACAGGAACTTCAGAAGTTTTCTTATCTGCTTTTAATTTTTTGCACAGTTCATACCCATTCATCTCGGGCATATTTATGTCAAGTAAAATTAAATTAGGTTGTAGGCTTTCACAAGCCTTTAGTGCCATTTTACCACTTAGAGCTTTGCGAACCTCATAACCTTGTGTTGTTAACATTGCCGATAGAAGACGCAAATTATCTGGGGTATCATCAACCACTAATATATTGACTTTATCATTTTGATTTAAATACATTGTTTACCTAAAAATATGTTATTAATATATCTTGTGTATCATATTTTATCTTTAAGCTAGGCATATAAAATAAATAATATTCTTGTATTCTGATGCTAACTTCACTAGGAAAATCAATCTTGCAAATTTTTATTAATTTATTTAAAGATTATTTCAGTTTCATACTATTTGTTGATTAATAGAAAGCAAACGGGTACCTTACTCGATTGAGTAATGTTGTTAAATATAATCAAATTTTCCGATATAGACGGAATTCGCTTTTTTGAACAAAGTCTAAAATCTGTAACAGCTTGATATTTACCACTGAGGAGATGTTAACATCAAGTCTAAAATTGATTTTGGTTCCATTGCTTTAGAAAAAAGATTGCCTTGAGCAAAATCACAATTAAATTTTCTGATCTGTGATAATTGCTCCAAAGTTTCCACTCCTTCGGCAATTGCTTTCATTCTCATTGAATGGGCTATATCAATCATTGCTGGAACTAAGCTCATACTTTCATTATTTTTTTGCATCAGATTCAGAAAAGATTTATCAATTTTAAGAGTATTTAATGGGAAGCTATGCAGATAACTTAAAGAAGAATAACCAGTGCCAAAGTCATCCATTGTTAATTGAATATTTCGTTCTCTAAGTTCCTGAAGGGTTGTTTTCATATCCAGGCTATTTTCCATGATTACACTTTCTGTAATTTCAAATTCTAAGAAAGCAGGATTTATCTTAGTTTCGTAAATAATTTGATCGATTTGGGCTATAAAATTCGGTTGTAAAAATAATTTTGCACTTAAGTTAACACTGATATGTAAAGGTTTTGGAGTTGATAAATTATTTTGCCAAATACGTAGTTGATTGCAAGCCGATCGCAACACCCAAGTATCTACAGCATAAATTAAACCAGTTTCTTCGGCTACAGAAATAAATTCTGTTGGTAAAATTAAACCTTTGGTAGGATGTTGCCAACGAACAAGTGCTTCAAATCCGATAATTAAACCGGTATTTAGAGAAATTATAGGTTGATAATAAACAATTAATTCTTGATTTTTAACAGCTCTTCTTAAATCGTTTTCTAATTCTAAAATTTCGATGGCTTCCCGATGCATTTCTGGATTGAAAATATGAAATCTTCCTCTTCCCAAAGCTTTCGCACGGTACATTGCTGTATCAGCATCTCTTAGTAAATATTCTGGTTTTTCATAATTAAAATTACCCCAATTTATCCCAATGCTTACATTTACAAATACCTGATATATGGATATTTGAAAATGTTCTCCTAGAGAGTTAAGAATACGTTCAGAAACGCAAATCACCCTATCCATCTCTGAAACATTTTCTAAAAGAATACCGAATTCATCGCCACCTAATCGTGCTAATGTATCAAATGGTGATAAGGAAGTTTGTAAACGTTTAGCTATAGCAATCAGTAATTCATCTCCGACTAAATGTCCTAAAGAATCATTAATTATTTTAAAGCGATCGCAGTCTATAAAAAGTACCGCAAAGTTATAGTCAGATTCCAATTTGGCACGATTTAATGCTTGTTCTAATTTATTGAGAAAAAGTACTCTATTCGGTAAACTTGTTAGAGAATCGCGTAAAGCACTTTCGAGCAGCTTATTTTGCAATTCCTGACGATAATTAGTTTCTACTTGAAGCTTTTTTATAGTATTTTCTAGTTCTAAAGTTCGCTGTTTTACTCTTTCTTCAAGCTTATGATTAAGTTTTAATATTTCTAGCTGAGCGCTTCTCAATTCCAATTGAGTTTGTACTCTTACTATAACTTCTGCAAATTCAAAAGGTTTAGCAATATAATCTAAACCTCCTACTTTAAAAGCTTTAACTTTATCAAAAACATCGTCTAATGCACTGATAAAAATAATTGGTATATCGGCGGTTGTTTGATTAGCTTTAAGATGCTGACAAATCTCATATCCGTCTATACCTGGTATCATAATATCCAGTAAAATCAAATCTGGTAATTGAGTTTGACAAGCAGTAAAAGCCATTTGCCAGTTTAAAGCTTTGCGAACTGTATATCCTTCTCTTACCAAAATTGAGGATAAAATGCGCAAATTATCTGCTGTATCATCAATAATTAAAATATCTTTTTTATCAGGGTTAGGCAAGTCATTCATGATGCACTTTTCTAATTAATTCGATAATTTATCAAGTTATATTCAAGAACTAAATCCCTTAAGCTTAATTATTATTGAATTTTCATAATTTTAAAAGTCTGACATTATTTTTATAAGTTACACCGTTGATTTCGATTACTCGATAAGAAAATATCTCAAAAAAATATTCCTTAAAGGAGTTCCTGAGTGAGGTAACCTTTATATTGACAGCCAAATAATTTTTCAAATTCCTCTAAGCTATGGATATAGACATTTTTATATTTTTACTATCTTAAATGCAAAAGTCACCGCTTTGTATTCACGTCTAAATTTATAAATTATACTATGTGTCTTAAGCTACCTTTGACAAAAAGATTATATTATTTAACTTGATTTTTGATTTTTCCTTTCTTACTTAAAATATGCTTATAATTTGAATGATAAAATAGCTATTTTGTATACTGAAACCTACAACGGGTATAAATACAAATAATTTTTTAGAAAAATAATCTTGAGTTGAGAACTAAAATTTATAACACAACAAGATGCAAACTATAAATTAATTATATAATTTTAATGTTAATATTCAATCTAAATTATGATTTGGAAGTGGGAGATGTGATTTATCATTTATTCCCTACTCAATTGTAGAAAATTGAATTTTGGCTAGAATTTTTTGCCAAATATAAGTTTCTGTAAATCCCCAGTACCGTTTGCCTTCGTCAAAAGTCAAAAGTATTATAGGATAAGGATTTCAACAGTCTCAAATGAATACTTTCTTTACGCCGCACTGTACTAGAGAGATTAAAAACTTAAACTTAAAATAGTAATTCAACCATAGATATACCTTGATGATAAATCTAGTTTCTTATAACTAAATTAGCTGCTGTTTGAGGATATTTTAGCGATCAATATTCCAGATATATTCACAAAAAATTAGCTGCCCTTGTTGCAAAAAATTGCATTGAAAAAGACAGCAATATATATTTTTATAGCTATTTACTCGGCTTTAACTTTTTCTGGAGATATTTCTTCTGTATTGTAGAGTGGGGTTTTATCAATTCCACCAACTTTGTTTAAAGGCCAAAAACGAAGTACGGCACGACCAATAATATTTTCACGAGGTACAACACCCCAACAACGGCTATCGTAACTGCTTCCACGATTGTCTCCTAATACTAAATAGGAATCGGGTGGAATAGTCTGAGGTTTAGATAAAAATGGCCGTGTAGGTGCTGAGGTACAAACTTCAGTTGATGTATTTTGTTCGGAAATAAGGTAATTTTTTTCTGCTAAAGCCTTATCATTTATATATACTTTCCCCCCTTTTAACTCAACCTTATCCCCAGGCAAACCAATTATCCTTTTAATAAAGGCATCTTGGAATTCTTCCTTTTGTAGCTCTTCTGTAGGAGAAAAAACTACAACGTCTCCCCGCTGAGGAATCGAAAAATTATAACTTAACTTATCAACAATGATTTTGTCTGCCTCCCATTGATTTGGAGTACCGTGCAAAGTAGGTTCCATCGAGCCGGAGGGAATCCAACGAGCTTCCGCAACAAAAGTGCGAATCGAGAGAGCAAGCACGATGCTTAATCCGATTGTTTTACCTAATTCAAAAAACCAGGAATTATCGGGTTGTTGGTTAGAATGGCGATCAGACACTGGATTTTGCATGTAATTACTCAAGTTGAACTAAGATTATGCTCCAAAAAAAGAGCCATTTCTAGGGAGACTGTATTTGTTTATCTTAACTGTACAAAGATACTGTTACGAGTTATGTTGTCATGTTGACGGGCACCCATCAAATTTTTTTCTCCGGAAAAAATGTTAATGGGAACCCTTGACTTCGTTATTTGAAATTGAAAAGTTAAACATTCTTCGTTGCCAATAACATATAGTGGCCACTGTGTTGTATTTCACCAGTTTAACTTCAATAAGCATAGCTGTATGTCAAAATTTGCTGTTATTCAAGTGAGTGTATCCTCATGTCATCTCCTAGTTTGCTAATTCGCCGTGCGAGAATTATTTTACCTGATGGTAACTCGATCGTTGGGGATGTGCTTACGCGCGATCGCCAAATTATTAAAGTTTCAGCATCAGAGATAATAGATGAAACATCTACCCGCTTAATTGACGCTGATGGGTTAACTTTGTTGCCAGGAGTTATCGATCCACAAGTACATTTTCGGGAGCCAGGATTAGAACACAAAGAAGACTTGTTTACTGCTTCTTGTGCTTGTGCTAAGGGAGGAGTCACTTCTTTTCTAGAAATGCCCAACACCCGCCCTTTAACCATTAGTCAGGAAGCTTTAAATGATAAGTTACAGCTTGCTGCTAGTAAGTGCCTTGTTAATTATGGCTTTTTTATTGGAGCAACGTCAGATAACTTGTCTGAATTGTTATACGCTAGCCCCACACCAGGAATCAAAATTTTTATGGGCTCGATGCATGGCCCTTTACTAGTAGATCCTCAAGAAACATTAGAAGCGATATTTGCCAATGGCGAAATTTTAATTGCAGTTCACGCCGAAGATCAAACCAGACTTAAACAACGTAGAGAAGAATTCGCAAATATTCATGATGTAGCTATTCACTCTCAGATACAAGATAATCAAGCAGCATTGATCGCAACTCAGCGAGCATTAAAACTTTCTAAAAAATATCGCCGTAGGTTACATATTCTGCACATGTCTACAGCAGAAGAAGCAAATTTACTGCGTGAAGATAAACCGAGTTGGGTAACAGCAGAAGTAACACCCCAACATTTATTTTTAAATACAACTGCTTACGAAAAAATGGGCAGTTTGGCTCAGATGAATCCTCCTCTGCGAACATCTGACGATAACGAAGTACTTTGGCAGGCTTTGCTAGATGGGGTTATTGATTTCATTGCTACGGATCACGCACCCCATACCCTCGAAGAAAAAGCCCAAACTTATCCTAAAACTCCTTCAGGTATGCCTGGAGTCGAAACTTCTTTGCCTTTAATGCTAACTGCGGTAGAAGACGGGCGCTGTACTCTTGCCCAAGTCGTTAACTGGATGTCAACTGCTGTAGCTTCTGCTTATTCTATTCCTAATAAAGGGGTTATTTCTGCCGGTTATGATGCCGATTTAGTGCTTGTAGATTTAAATTCTCGAAAAAAAGTCCGCCGCGAAGAACTAGTGACAAAATGCGGTTGGAGTCCTTTTGAAGGATGGGATCTGACGGGATGGCCAGTAACAACTATTGTTGGTGGTGAGATTGTTTATGACAGAGGTAAATTAAATACGGAAATTAGAGGCACACCTTTAAAATTTGAGCATTAAAATTCAACTTACATTTTGTCCTTTCAGGTAATCAAGTCTAGGAAATCTTACTGTCACCTCGATTACTAGTAAAACTTGATCGTGTATAAGCTTTTATCTCTGTAAGCGCTTGTTGTTGTCCAACCAAGCGTTTTATTTATCTTCAAAGGATTACAGGAATTTCAACCAAATATTTTCTTACGGGTACCGATACAAACTTCCAGTCAACTAAAAATATAAAGACTTACTGTTTCTCGCTTCCCGAATGGGCGGCTTTTAAACAAGTGACTTGATGAAGAAGCCAGAAAAAAGCAGAACACCTCTCCCGCAATGGTGATTCTGACTCAACCAAGCTTGAAAACCGCTATATTTTTACTCAAAAAATCTAAACTCCGTTTAAAAGTCGTTATTTATACTATTATTTTTTTTTTAAATCAATATTTACATTTAAGTATATATTCTATGCTTAATCAGGTAAATTGTAGTTTAAATCAAAAGTTTTCAGTATTTTTTGCATTTGACAAACTTAAATGATCTGGATACTACAACTATTATAAGTATGCAAATCCACTTAAGAATAAAAGCCTAATTTAATATTATCTTTATTTTTTTCAATAGAATACTAGCATTTTCCCTTACGAATAATCACTCATGCACCTTATAAATAAAAGTGTCAAAATAAACACAAGTTGCACCAGAGTGAATTGCTAAAGATGATGAATACTCCTTTCTAAAAGACTTTATCTAAGTAGTTACTGATAAAAAATAGAAATTACTAAGTTTATTTATTGAGTGTTAGGTATTATACATTTTCGTTAAATGTTACTTGATGCAGGCATGATACTTAATCAATCGGTAAGATTAGTATAAAATAAGTCTTTGAAAATCAATTATGTTTTTTTATTTTGTAAATAAATTAGCAGGAATTAAGGTGATTATAATTACAATGTATTGCAGCTTTTGTGATGAACGAGGAAGTGGCAGATAAAACACAATAAAGAAGGAGTTGAGATTACTTGTGGGAGTATACTCTAATGTTCATCTTTTGTAAGGGAATTTATTGCTACTGACAATGATATTCTTTGCCTAAAGCCAGAATTTCTCTACTAAGAGTGCAATTAAATGGGATGATTTCGGCCAAACGCATAGCAGAGTTAGCCCCCTCAAGGTATCGGCTTTCGCTTTCGTAAGTTAAATTTATGGTGAGATAAGATTCTGGCTTGTAAGGCATCCGTTGTGCCCATTCAATAGCTACTATTCCCGGCGAAACCTCAATACCTTCCCAGTAAGTTTCGAGGTTTAACGCTATTATTTCCGAAGCTTCTAGTCGGTATAAATCTAGATGGTAAAGAGGAAAACGCCCTCCATTATACTCATTAATAATGGTGAAGGTGGGACTGACGATTGATTCGTTAATACCCAAACCTTCGCCTATGCCTTGTACTAAGGTAGTTTTACCTGTGCCCAAATCACCTTCTAGTAAAATTACACTATTAGCAATTAGCGTCTCACCCAAAATTATACCGAGACGTTGAGTTGCCAGTGCATCTTTTAGAAAAATTTTCATTTTTTATAGAAATTATTAAAATTTGTGGAAATGCCGCCACTCTCAGCTTTTTCGGTAGGAGATGCAAAACCAGGAGGCACTTTTTAATGAGGTTAAATATTGCTATACGCTCACTTACTACAATACTTTAAAATATACTCCGGGATTCAGAGAGAATATAAGGCTCTTCATGGAAATTGACCTGGGTTTTGGAGATGTCAGTCTTTTATAACTAATTGAATAATGATATTTCAAGATATGCTGTTTGCACTTGAAATAACCTCTGTGCTTCTAGGTAGCCAGAGTGTCAAAGTTATAAATATTATCTTACCCAAGTCATAGGAAAAGCGGCTTCAACTTCTTGCTCTCTTCGATCTAAAAAGGAAGTGGATTATCAATTAACAGCCGATTCTTTGGCGAACATTTTGTACAACTTTCGCATTCCTTTCGGGGTTCCACTATACCAACGTAGGAGAACTTGTGCTAATCGTTGATGATCGTGACGCACGCAACCTGTTTCATCTTCATTCATCACGTTAGCTAAAACTATTCTACGCCCGCAAAGATTTACTGCTTCGCGATCTAAAAATACGGGATGGGAATTTTCTTTGGCATAGCGGATCAAAGCGCGGGCTGAGAGAGACTTTTTATGTACTAAAACCGCATCAAACAGCTTTTGTCCGCAAGCTTTATCGATAGATTGTATGTGATTGGCAACTGTGTATCCTTGAGTTTCTCCCGGTTGAGTCATAATGTTGCACACATATATTTTAGGTACGGATGTAGCAGCGATCGCAGTTGCAATTTCCGGTACCAAGAGATTGGGAATCACGCTGGTGTAAAGACTACCTGGACCCATAATAATGTAATCAGCATCTTTAATTGCCTTGAGAGCGGCGGGTAAAGCTGGCGGATTTGCAGGAGTGCAGCCAATTTTAACTACTTTACCTCCAGCTTCTGTAATTTTTGATTCACCTTGAATACGGCGACCGTCAGCTAATTCAGCCCAGAGACGCACATCACTCAAGGTTGCTGGAAGTACTTGTCCTCTTATGGCTAGTACCTTGGAACTGGCTGCGACTGCTCGCTCTAAATCGCCAGTAATTTCACTCATCGCCGTCAAGAATAAATTGCCAAAACTATGACCACTTAAGCCGTCTCCAGCACTGAAGCGATATTGAAACAACTCTGTCAACAACTTTTCTTCATCCGCCAAAGCTGCTAAACAATTACGAATATCTCCTGGTGGTAATACGCCAAATTCTTCACGCAACCTCCCGGATGAGCCACCATCATCAGCAACGGTAACAATAGCAGTAATATTCGCACTGTAAGTTTTAAGTCCTCTTAATAATGTAGAAAGCCCCGTGCCGCCACCAATAACAACAATTTTTGGTCCTCTATACAATCTACGATGGGCTAAGAGTACATCTACTAATTCTTCATCACCTTCTGGTTGTAATACTCGAGTAATCGAACCTACCGTGCGGGTTTGTCCCCAAAGTAGCAACAGCAAACCGCCAATCATCACCACAGGTCCGCTGATGTAGTAAGGTATAATATTAGTTATTAATAAGAGTACGCCTCGAACTAACTCCAGGACCCAATAAATTGGTGTTAATCCGCTCCAAATAGCGAAGCCCAGACTTGCCAGTACTACGCCTGCCATACTCATTAGAAACCAACGTTTTACCGATAACCCTGGCGACAACCACTTAAACCACTGATTAACTCGATGGGGAGTGCGACGGCGCGACTGTTTTTGCATGACGTTAAGAGCTTGTCTGAGAAAACCAATTGACATATCGCAATCGTAAACAGTGGTCTAAACAATAATTAATTGAGAATTTACACTAAGAGTATTCAACTCGAAGTATTCAATTATTACAATTTGTAATTTCAATTGAAGTAAACTCATGTAGTTAACTTAGCGAGAAAATTAAGTAAAATCACTTCTGATATATGAAAATAAAGTAAAGTAAATGCTAAGAAAAATTTTAGGATTAGATCCAGGATTAGCTATTTTAGGTTTTGGAGCAATTATATGCCACACAAATCAAAGACAGGTGCCTGCTTGTTCAATTGCATTACTCGATTTTGGAATTATTAGTACCCCTTCCAATACTCCAGTAGAGCAAAGACTATGTACTCTTTACGATGATTTACATACTGTAATCGAACAATTCCAGCCAGATTTGGTAGCCATTGAAAAATTTTTCTTTTACCGTATGTCAAACACTATCTTGATTGCCCAAGCCAGAGGAATTATAATGTTGGTTTTAGGGCAACATCGGATACCGATCGTAGAATTTGCACCTGCTCAAATTAAACTAGCTTTAGCTGGTTACGGCAAGGCTGAAAAATACGAAGTGCAAGAAGCTGTGGCACGAGAATTGAATTTAGATTACATTCCTCGCCCCGATGATGCCGCTGATGCTTTGGCGATCGCATTAACAGCATGGTTTCAATCTTAATACTTTATAAATATTCTCTACATCGCTCAAAGTAATTTTACCGATTGTTTTAGATAAATAAATTGTTAATTTTTATGATTTTTACAATTACCATAAAATACTTACAATTCTAATTGAGTTTGGTGGTTGGATCTGAGTAAAAATTCGGTAGTTACCCTTACTCTAACTTGTATCTCATATCAATAGTATTTGATGTGTTGATATTACCAAGTATTAATAATGGAAGCCTAATTTAGCCATACAAATCAAATAAAAGAATGTGGCTCTATTTGTCGGCTTTAAAGTTTTCATGGCTTATGCGGATAGATGTAAGATACGATACAATCTCCATTTAAGAATATTTTCACTCATTATAGGTGTACTTCTGGTATTGAACGGAAATCTGGAGATCGAATCTTAATTTAAGGCTCGGCGGCTTTGTGACTTAACCGTTGTGCTCGTGTCAGAAGTTTTGGCGGTAACTTACCGAGACAAAAATTATTTACCAAACACTAATAGAAATTATTTCATAGGTAAGTAAGTTGCTATACAAATTTTAAGTATTTAGTTAGCGAGTTTCGCTGTGTGAAATACCCATATAAACTACTGAACTGGCTACACTAACGAATGAAATGGGTTATAGCTACTTTACCGTTATATTTACAAATCAATTATTAAGTAGTTAGTTAGAAACAGAGTTATATGTTTTTCACAACAGTAAGATTATTGCCAGTAATAATACATATTATAGATTTAAATTGAGACCTAAATAATTCTTTACGATAATGTTAAAGAATATGCCTTGTACTAAATAAAATATAATTCATGAAGGGGTCGAACCCCCGGCATAATTTTTTATTTTATGATTTATAACTTATTAAGTGTAAATCAAATTCTTGTTGATAGTATATTTCACTAGTACCGCTTGCGTTCGTAAGAAGTAAAAAGTAAGAAGTAAGAAGTTTGATTTTTTGAGCTTTTCAGCCATTTTTAATGGTTGCCTTATTTAAGCCGTGGTGTACTAGCTGATTGATTTTCAGTATTCAGAATTAGTTATTACGCTGTTTGTATTTTATGGAAATTTGCTTATATACTATTATCTAATTAAGCATAAATAAGTTTAATTACTCTAATTTACTTAAGTTTCACAAAAGAACTGAAATGTGATTCAAGCTTCAGTAAATAATTTAACAAATAGCCATGTATAAAATTTCATAAATATTTGATATTTCTCTATTGATTTAAACCTTTGTAATATTTAATAAAAATTTTATTATTCTTATATGCCTGAATTATTAATCTAAATCGAGTACTTGGTGATTGTAAAAATAGAATTAAAATAATGCTTTGCTAAATTGATGATTATAAAAAAAATGAACGGGTAAAATAATTATGAATTTTGTATAAAGATTCTCAAAAATGATCGAATAGTACTGCCACAAAAATATAAACTTTATAGTAGAAAGATTTAATATACCTAAAATGTGTTTTCTCTGACTCAATTAAGCATATTTAATTAGCTGTGAGCAAAATTGAAGGCAATGAATAATAAACAAATTGAAGAAGTTATTAAAGCAATTCTTGCCCGGAAATATTCATGGGCTTGTGTTTTAATATTGCGCTTTCATGGATATGAACCAGTAGACTATATACCTTATCGCACTTACATAAGATTAATCAAAGAAAACTATCACGGAGCAAATAAAGATACTGCAGAGGCGTAGAATTTCGCAATGTACAATCGAATAAAATGCAACTTGTGAAGCAAGAAAAAGCTTAACAAGTACTTGTCAAAATTCAGTTAAATTATAGCTTGGCGCTCATATTACCAGGTTATCACTCAAGTATTTGCCGGTAGTATATCATCAATACAATAGGTAATTTAAGCAATTTGGAAAACAAATTGACTGACTTGAAGGGTAAGTCAGTCTAACCTAAAGGTGGTGATTTACCTACGAACTTATATCCTAAGTTTGGTTTAGTGCAAAGTATAGATTTATGATTGTAGGTAAAGCTTTGATAAACTTATTTTGAGAAAAGCTAAGAATGAGCATTCTAGTCAGAGAGTGTAAATTTACAAGTTGAAATCTACAAGTGATTTTATTGCGGGAGTTCAACCCGCTTTTTTTATAAAATCATCAATAGCTAAACAATCTGATATTATTTTGATGTTAAATTATATAGCAATCCGGTAATAAGCCGCTTCGTGAAATTAGAAAATATTTCAATAAACTAGCTGATTCTAAAAGTCTCGTAACTCTGTAAGTAATTAGGTACGTGGGAAAAATAATCATTATGACGGGCACCCATGACATGGGAGGAATGAATAGTAAGCAGGAGTAAGCTAAGATAGGTCATTTAGATTCCTTTACATAGTTTTATTTATTTATGCCTACCTACTTATATAGATTTAGTCTATTAATTTTCATGTAACTTTTTATGCGCAAAAATCTGTCCAAATTAACTGGTTGTATCATATTCTCAAGGAACAATCTCAACTTGGGTATATTAAACCAAAGCTAACTTGAAAACCGATTTTTTTGAAAATATATTCTTTAATAGGTCAAATTGTGACAAATTAGATTATGATAGCCACTACATTTATTTGTAGTTGATTTGTTTAGTGTCTTCAAAATATGACTCTTACTAGATCTTCTTCAAAAAAGAAATTACCAACTCAAGCAATACCTGCTAGAATATTTCATTGGGTTAACATTGTCAGTTTGTTTACTATGCTCAGTAGTGGATTACAAATTTACAATGCGAACCCAGTTTTTGGTGGGCGTGCGGGTTTACATATTCCCCCAATATTTACTTTGGGGGGTTGGCTTGCCGGAGGAAGGCATTGGCATTTTGCTGGAATGTGGGTATTCTCACTAAACCTTTTATGGTACGGAATTTACGTTTTTATTAGTCGCAGATGGCGACATAGATTTGTTAGTAGCAAAGATTTAAAAGCTTTACAGAAAACCAAAAATTCCCAACGTTTAGTTTATGCTTGGCATCGTATCGTATATACAAGCATTATTCCTATTTTGTTATTGGCACTGTTTACGGGAATAGGAATATATAAGCCGGCTCAATTCCCTTGGATCGTAGAAATGTTTGGAAGCTGGCAAGCATTGCGAATTGTTCACTTTTCTTCAGTCCCATTAGTAGTTATTTTTTCTACACTTCACTCTTGGTTAGGAGCAAAGGCAGGTGGTTCTAAACTGACTGAATCTATGTTCTGGTAATTAGTATATTTATGATTGGTTATGGCGAATTTTAGTCGGCTTTGTCAGTTCGTTTATTTTCAAAATGTTTAGGAATGGCCGCAACTGGCATATTTTGCTTGTAGGGTGCTCGTACACTGACTAATTGTTAATGAAATAATAAGGCGATGAGTGTACGGCACCAACCAGGGTGTTGTGACAATTGGGTAAGTCCTGATGTTGTAGAGAGATGATATATCGTATCTCTTGATGCCCGATTCTCTAGCTTCTCGCTTTCATTTTAGGATAAGCAATCCGCTTGTGGTGGAATTGCTGCCAAACTTTGACGAAGATTTCAGCTATTTTCGACATTTCTTGGCGTGTTAAGCCAGAATCCAAGAGTTGATTATCTTTCCATCTAGCTCGTAGAATATTATTAACCATATTCAAGGCTTTTTCTGGAGTAGCATCTCGAAGAGACCGTAATGCAGCTTCGCAAGAGTCAGCTAGCATGACAATTGCAGTTTCACGTGACTGAGGAATCGGACCTTCGTAACGAAAATCTTCTTCTTTGATTTCTAATGTTGGATTATCCTTAGCTAGTTCCTGAGCTTGATGATAAAAATAAGCAATTTGCATTGTTCCTTGATGCTCTGGATTAAACGCTTGTATGGCCGTAGGTAAACTATGTTTCCTTGCCATAGTTAATCCTGCACTTACATGTTTTTTTATCACATCAGCACTGATCCAGGGGTCATTAATTTCTGTTTCATGCTTATTTGGTCCTCCCATTTGATTCTCGATAAATGCCATAGAGTCGTGCATTTTGCCGATATCGTGATATAATGTTCCGGCTCTAACTAACTCAACGTTACATCCAAGTTCTTTTGCTGCAGCTTCGGCAAGGGTAGCTACAAACAAGGTGTGTTGAAATGTTCCAGGGGCTTCTGTAGCCAGTAGTTTGAGTAACGGACGGTTGGGAGAAGCAAGTTCTGCCAGACGTATAGGAGTAACTAAGTCAAAAAGTTTCTCTAGATAGGGACTTAATCCCAAAGCAACAATACTCCAGCCCAAGCCAGATAAAGCTAATAATCCAGCTTCCTGAAATACAAGGTAAGAAGTAGGGGTAAATGCGGTACCCAATAGCACTTTCAGTAATAAGTACACACCGCCTTCAGTTAAAGAAATTCCAAAGCCCAATACTGCCAATTCTTCGCGAGAACGTAGGCGTTGCGCCATACATGAACCGAGTATTCCTCCTGCAGCACCAGCTATAATCGCTGTTTTGCCTACATCCATGCTCATAGGTAACAATAAAGTCAATAGCAATCCAATTACTGTTACACCTAAAGTGCGTCCGTAGAAGCTACCCAATAGCAAACCTACGGCGCTCCATGTTGTAAAAGGTATGCTGAAAATTAGTAATGATGGGCACGATATTGTCAGTAATAATACTAATAATCTATCGCTTTGACGCAATCGAATCTTCAAGCGCCTTTCTACTAAGGCATAAATTCCAATCGCTGCTGTAACTCCGCTTCCGAGGTACATTAAGCCCAGCCAATTAATTTCGCGGCGAATTAAATGATAGTTTTCTAATACCGCTAAATTCCAAGCCGTAATTTCTTGTCCTTTTCTAACAATTAATTGACCTTTTTCAACTATTACCATTGCCGGCTGTATTTTGGCCGCTGCTTTTGAGGCTTGTAATTCCGTTTGTTGTTTGTCTTCCTTTAAATTAGGCTTTAAAACGCTTATTAATAACTTAGTAGACCAGAGTCTAGCATCTTTTGGTACTAATGTTTCCGACTTTTGTAGATGCAGGTTAATTACGTACTCCAAATTTTCTTGGGGTAATCCTGGATGAATCCCTTGGGCTAGGATTAATTGAGCACTTTGCACAATACCCATTTGGATTTTGGACCATTCGTCATCGCTAAAGGCAAGTATGCTGGTGGCTTCGTATACTATTCCCTCTGGCTTTGAAATGCTAATTTCTGCAAGCTTTGCTTTGGCCTGAGCGTATAGTTGTCGTGTTTCTTCTATTTTTCTAATCAGCGATTGCAAATTGGGAAGAGATGTTCTGGCGCGATATAACTGTAATTGACTTAGCGCTTCTTTGAAATTGGAATTTCTCGTTTTTGTTTCAATACTTGAGGTATCTGTAAGAGAATTATCGGTTTCATTTACTACAACTATATGCTTGGGTTTTTGCCCCCTAGCAATATTTTGATTACCATCTTCCACGGATAGTAATAATTGCTTCCATTCTTGTTCAGGGGCAGAACGCAAGTAATTCTGAGTCCCAAGACGCAATACCTCAGTGTCAAAAAAAGGAAAAGAACCAGTTATTGTACGTATTTCGTTTCCTTGTTGCAGTAATTGTCGTAAATTCTGCTCAACTGTTTCGTTAACTCGTTTATCCACCATTAACCATTGCCGAGAATTGTTTCTGGCAGCTTGGCGGAGTATTTCTGTTTGCTGTTTATTTTCTATAGTCGCGGTATAAGGCGCAACAATTATCTCACTGGCTATCGTTCCTTCTTGTAACTGCGGCTGGCTGTATAATTTATGCCCAAGCAATCCTGTTATGGTCACCATCGCAATCGCAAATACAACCAAAGAATGTTGAGGGATAAAGCCCCAAAAAGCTTCGTAAATACCACATTTAGCTTTAACCGACTTTACCATGGACCTGGAGCGGAAGGATTTTTTATACTGATTTGTGTCAACTGTTTTAGATACCCATAAGCGTCGTAGCGCTTTGTATCGTCGTCCCCAGGTAGCTGTTGCTTGAGTCAAGGACTTAAAAAATGGCTGCGTTTTCATCACCTACGGGCGCAGTTGCTTATAAGAATGGTTGAACGCCAAAAAATTCCGAACCGAAGCAGGCTTCAAGCTATTTGCTGACATCATAGTTACCATTTGATGTAAATCCTGGGTTTACTCCGTAACAAGTATAGTTTTTAGCTAGAAAAAGATTTTTATCTATCTTAATTATGTAAACGTGAACGGGGTTGGTACAGAGTTGACTGATGATAAATATAGTTAACGCAAACGAATGATATATGGGGCTGCAATTGACTCATTAGGAGAAAAAATTAAATCTTTATCTCTAGCCTCCTTCCTATCTAAAAGTTGTGGTGATACGCGATATGCCCCGGACCATACAGCTACAAGTGCATCAGCTAATTTTACCATCTGGGAAAAGCTAGTGAATCCCCATTGTGCTAATTTTGCCTCATCTAATCCTAAGTGCCAAGTTATGGGTATACCAGCCATGCTGTTATAAGTCCCAGATATTGCACCTGCTATTGCACCACAAGCCTGTGAATCGTATTTATATTGAATCGCTTGCAAACAGGTAAGGCGAAAATCTTCTCTAGTATTTGCAAAGGAATAAAAAGCTACAGCGATTATATTACTTATACTATTTTCTTTTCCCAAACAATTTTGTAATTCTGTCGATCCACCATTTTTAACTATTAGATTGTTGACTTGTTGTAGTTTTATTGGTAAGTCGGTTGTAGTTTCGCCGATAAAAGAATTTATTTCTGCAACAAGGGTATTGGGATTAATTTTTTCACTTAATGACTGAGCGATAAGATAACATACTGCTAATACCCCGTCCCTTATATTGGAGTCATTATTATTTTTGATCGCCAAGAGTAAGTTTTCTCGTAGTTTTATCTTATTTTCGTAAAAAAATAATGCTATAGGTAAAGTTGCTAAAATTACTTTTACCAACATCAGATTGCAAGATAATTCTACATTCCATTGCCCGGGGTTTGATTTATTCCATTCATCTACATCAAATCCGCCCTGCACAATCAAGCTTTCCATGCTTTGAACTACCCGAGAGTTCCAATCATAGGATTCTACACCTTCTGTTGCAGCTAAACTTTGTCCGAGTAAACCTCCCAACAAAGTACCTCGAACTCTACTTGTAAGTGAATAGCGCATATAGTTACTAAGGACTAAGTCAAATATCTCATGATGTTATAACTACCATTCGCATCAACACTGTAACGGAATTTTTGGGAAATTCCAGAAGTTAAATGATAGTGTTGAT
Source organism: Rivularia sp. (in: cyanobacteria) (assembly GCA_050042755.1). Taxonomy (GTDB): domain Bacteria; phylum Cyanobacteriota; class Cyanobacteriia; order Cyanobacteriales; family Nostocaceae; genus Rivularia. The sequence goes on along the minus strand of JBHJJJ010000289.1, from coordinate 20,740 downwards.
CAAAAACTATCACTGATAGTCAGTAATTAAGAACTCGTGAAAAAATCCGCAAAAATATTCTCAGTTCTTAATACCTAAATTAAGGCTGTCTGAGGTGATTTACTAAAGCTTGTAATCCTAAAAGATAGCTTTTCGCGCCAAAGCCACTAACTTGTCCAACTACTACTGGTGCAATATATGAATAATGTCGAAATTCTTCCCTACGATATATGTTGCTCAAATGTACTTCTACCGTCGGTATATTCACCGCTGCGATCGCATCTCGTAATGCTACACTCGTATGGGTATAAGCCCCAGCATTAATAATGATGCCTTGATACTTGAATAATGCATCATGAATCGCATCCACTAAAGCGCCTTCGTGATTAGACTGCACGGGAGACACCTTAGCTGACAAAGAACGCCCTTCTTCTATTAGTAGAGCATTAATGTCAGCAAGACTAAGGGAACCGTAAATTTCTGGTTCTCGCTGTCCCAGTAAATTCAGATTTGGTCCGTGCAGCACTAAAATGCTCAAGGAAGGTACGGTTACCTCCCGAGCATTTGAGCTATCTACCACGACGAGAACGCTGATCTACAGGAATTGGAATTAATTCTGGTTCTGGCTCAGCTTCTGGCCCTAAAAGGGCATCAATCAGCTCCCGTGCTAACTCTTTCAGCTTTTCGAGCACCTTTTCGATATAATCCATTTAACTGAACGCTCCTGAGATAACAACTCAAATTTAACATCCCCACCAAACATAAGAGGTGGTGATTCTTACGCTAACATTGCTGTATTTCACGCTCGTTGACGTTTCACGAGATGCTCCTACCAATTGCAGTAGTCTTATACTTCCTTCACGTCCGTTTAAAGCCTCCAAGGATCAACTGGGGGACTAATATTAATTTACCAAAAGTCACCTTAGAAGAGCGAGCCTTTTATCCGATTACTTTCACTGAAAATAGTACTAATAGTTGATAAATAATGATGATACGCACTCCCTGTTTGGGGAATAAATCACAATCCATAGCTGATGTCCGTGGGACACAGAACTTCATACAACTTGTTAAAAGTTAGCGATTCAACTAAGGTTTGACTCGGAGGGTATGCTTTGCAAATTTTGCCAAGAAAGTAAACTTCTTATTGTCTATAGGCATTAACCAAGGTGTAGCTCACCCCATTGTTTTTAAGTATAAAACTCCAGAAATTAGAATGAAAGTAACATAAGCAGACACTTAAATTAGGAAAATTTAAGCAAGTTCAATAGAAAATTTGACTATTAGCGTGTTACTCCTTTCTTCTTTTAGATTATCACATTCGCCACAGGTGGGGCGACCTCGGACTCTTTAATAGATATTTTGTGACCGGTATTATCGACCAATAGTTGAAAATCAATAGTCCGAAAGAGTGAGGACATCCAGACTATTGAATATTAATGGAAGCACGCTTCGCTAATTTTTTTCAGTTTTCTTTTTTGATTTAGTTCCCGAACTCTTTGATTTAGTGCTATTCGTTTTCGACTTGCTCGTTTTACGAGTTGATTTGCTAGACGGTGCTTTGTTAGCTAATAATTCTAGTGCTTTCTCTAAAGTTATGCTTTCTACAGTTTCACCTTCTGGAATACTGACGTTGGTTTTTTGGTGCTTAATATAAGCTCCATAAGGACCATCATAGATATTCACAGGTTCGGAACTATCGGGATGAGAGCCCAGTTCCCGCAATGCTTTTTTCGACTTGCTTCTGCTACCACGTCCCTTTTTAGGTTCGGATAACAACTCTAATGCTCTTTCTAAAGTGACACTCAATACATCATCATCAGCCTTTAAAGAACGGTAGTCTTTTCCTTCTTTGGCGTTATGAACAACATAAGGTCCGAAGCGTCCCAGATTTGCTTGGATGCTAGCGCCAGTTTCTGGATGTTGTCCTAATTTTCTGGGTAGCGATAAAAGACCAACAGCCTTTTCTACTGTTACATCTTCTGGCTTTACACCTTTAGGTAGGGAAGCTTGTTTTGGCTTGGGATTTTCTTCGGATTTTTCACCCAATTGTACGTAGGGACCATAAGGACCAATCAACATGAAAATTGGTTGTGCAGTCTCTGGATGAATACCTACTTGGTCGGGGCCTTCTGTTTTTTGTTTGAGCAGTTTCTCCACTTTTTCCGGGTCGAGATCTGCTGGAGTTAAGTCTTTAGGAATAGAAGCTGTAACTACATCATCCCCATTTTCGGCTTCTAGATAAGCACCAAATTTACCAATGCGGATTTTAACATCTGGGATATTCAAATCCACAGTTCTGGATGTATTCGTATCAATTTGGCTTTCTCGTTCCTTAATCAAAGTATCCAAGCCTTTTTCGCCGAGATAAAATTTTTCCAGGTAAGGCAACCATTCAGCTTCTCCGGTCGAAATATCGTCGAGGGTTTGCTCCATTTTTGAGGTGAAGCTGGGATCTACGATGTCCGAGAAGTGCGTTTCCAGCAACTTAGTGACAGCAAAAGCCGTAAATGTAGGAACTAAAGCATTTTTTGTTAATTGAGCGTACCCTTTATCGACAATAGTGCCGATAATGCTGGCGTAGGTACTGGGGCGACCGATTCCTTCACTTTCTAGGGTTTTCACTAAAGTCGCTTCAGTAAATCTGGCAGGAGGTTGGGTTTCGTGACCTATAGTTTCAAGTGTTTTGCAGTTTGGATTATCGCCTACTTTGAGATCGGGTAAAATTACTTCCTTATCTTCCAATGCTGCTTCTGGATCATCTGAACCTTCCACATAGGCGCGCAAAAACCCTGGAAAATCAATTCGCTTACCCGAAGATCGAAAACCTGCATCCTCTACCTGTAATTGCATAGTGATTTGAGTTTGTTTGGCATCTGCCATCTGACAAGCAACTGTACGCTTCCAAATTAAATCGTACAACTGGAGTTCTCTACCGCTCAAACCGGTATCCTGAGGCGTGCGAAAGCTGCTTCCAGCCGGACGAATTGCCTCGTGTGCTTCTTGTGCGCCTTTAGATTTTGTTGTGTATTTTCGCGGTTGGGGAGACAAAAAATCTTTGCCGTAAAGCGTTTCTACACAGTTTCTAGCCGCAGTTACTGCTTGTTCGGACAAATGCACCGAGTCGGTACGCATATAGGTAATGTAACCTTGTTCGTAAAGGTTTTGAGCAACCCGCATTGTATCTCGTGCAGAAAGTCGCAATTTACGGTTAGATTCCTGTTGCAGGGTGGAAGTAGTAAAGGGAGGTGCGGGTTTACGGGTTACGGGACGTTCTTCAAGGTTTGTAACCTTCCAAGTTTTATTCGTTAACCGTTCTTTAAGAGCTTCGGCTTCCTCCTTATTGAGTAGAACAACCTTACGGCCTGTGGCAATTTCCCCGGTATCAGAGTCAAAGTCGCTACCAGTAGCTAGCTTAGTTCCCCCCAAAGTTACCAAAACCGAATTAAATGATTGTTCTTTATTTCCTTTATTAGATGGAGGAATTAAAGTCGCTTTCAAGTCCCAATAGCTACCTTGATTAAAAGCACGACGTTCCCGTTCCCGCCTTACCAATAACCGCACGGCTACAGACTGAACTCTTCCGGCTGATAAACCCCAAGCAATTTTTTTCCACAATAAAGGTGAGAGAGTATAACCTACGAGTCGGTCTAAAATTCTTCGCGTTTCTTGGGCGCGAACTAATTGTTCATCTACATTGCGGGTATTTTTCAGCGCTTTTTTTATTGCTTCAGAGGTAATCTCATGAAATACCATCCGCTTTGTCGGAACTTTTGGTTTCAGCAATTGGTATAAATGCCAGCTGATACTTTCCCCTTCGCGATCTTCGTCAGTTGCCAAAATCAGTTCAGTCGCTTCTTTTAGCGCTTCCTTTAGCTGGGTGACGACTTGCTTTTTGCTTTTGGGAACTATGTATAACGGTTCAAAATTAGCTTCTACGTTCACTCCCAACTGTGCCCATTGCTCTCCTTTGACAGCGGCGGGAATTTCACTAGCTGACTGTGGTAAGTCACGTACATGACCCATAGAAGCCTCTACTCGATAATTTGATGGTAAATAGTTACGAATAGTTTTAGCTTTGGTCGGAGATTCGACAATAACGAGAGTTGACATGGAAATTTAAAGAAAAAATAGCTGCTAAGCTAAATAGTCAAAGTGGGACAATCTATTGTGAATGTCAAGATAAAATTTCATCGAGGACTAAAAAGTAATAAATATTACATTATGCCTTCTTGACTTGATTAAAAACCCTTTCCGGTAGCAATTCAAGCTAGGGGTCGGCTTATTAATCAGAACTGCTTATTCCGGATACATCATGAGTTAACCTGTTTTGAGGTCTGCACATTTTTTGACCGAAGTTATAATTCCTTCTCTGCTGAGTTTTTTAGCCCCGAATTTTTGCAAAAGGCGATAGAAACACCTCCCAAAGGCAAGAGATTTAAATCGGGTTATCAAGGAAAGCAGTCCTGTTCAATCTTTAACTTATCTTGGACATAATTGGCGACTAACATTTGTATTAACTGCTGTTTTAGGCGATGGAAATGAAAACGATTGAACATAGCTCAAGGTCTGACGTATAAAAATTGTGGGGGATTTTAACAAGTCTATTTTACAATTTTTCATATTTTGCTGTTTTTTTGTTAATATTTAGTATTGTGCCAAAATAAAATTTAAATAAGTACTTTATTCATTTTTGACTATTTAACTGAATATAAGCACCATATTTCAGAATATATGCAATTTTATACAAACGATAATTATGATATTTACGTGTTTTTATTGGTTAATGGCACATCAGGTCGATAGTTTTATTTTTTTCGCAAAGGAAAATAAACACTGTGAATGATGACGCGAATGCTAATCACAAGAACGGGGATATGTAGCTCATTTTAAATAGGCTTACCTAGAGAAAACATGATTACAGTGCAGCCATTACAAAAATTATTACAATGCCAAATTATTGGAAATTCTAACTAATTCAGGAATGGACCCAATTATCAGAATACTCAGGTTGGTGGCTGAGAGTAAAAGCTGATTATTTTCTTAAAAATCAATCAAAAGCTCATATGCCCCTACAAGAAAATATGTCAGTTGCGGCAATTCCTATAATTCATAAGTTAGTCGGACAAAAGTCTGAAATGACTGTTGTATTTGGGAAACTTGATTTATTGAGTGTTTTTCAACATAACCTGATTCCTGTTGGCATTAGGAATATAAAAAAACTGTTTAATCGACCTAATCTACAAGCTCGATATTCCCCGCTTTTATAGGTAATACATGATTTCAAAAACCAGTTCAGTTTTTAGTTTGAACTGCCACCCCCTTGATAAGCATAAATTTTATAGCGGTCAGCAAGTGCTACTTTCAGAAATTAAATCTCGGATAAATGTTTTTCAAATTTCAGTTCATTTATTACATTAAGCAAGTTAGCGTTCAAAAAAACAATTGAATTAGACTATCAATAATATAGTAAAAGCTGATGCTTATTTTTGTATCACCCATTCAGGGAAAAATATTCTAAATTCTTTCCATTAAAAATAAGCCAAGCAAATAAAAAAATTGTGGTAGGATAATGCAGGAGAAGTACGTTCGGTGGTTCTGTTCTTGTTATTAAGTAAATGTCACAAGCAGCTCTCCGTATGTTGCCTCTATATGGTTGGATTTTGGAGAGTCTCATGTCAATCTACGTTGGAAATTTATCCTACGAGGTCACCCAGGAAGACCTTAGTAATGTATTTGCGGAGTATGGTGTTGTAAAGCGTGTTCAATTACCTACCGATCGGGAAACTGGCAAACCGCGAGGTTTCGGCTTTGTAGAAATGGAATCAGAAGAGGTAGAAGCTAAAGCGATTGAAGCCCTCGATGGTGCCGAGTGGATGGGTCGTGTAATGAAAGTTAATAAAGCAAGACCACGGGAGGATAGAGGCGGACGCACTGGTAGTAGAAACCTCAGTAGATAATAGTTACTAAATATTATTCATATTTAAGCAAATATCACAGTTCCCTCCTCGTCTTAATTATGGTGTGAACTGCGATAAATTAGAAAGTATTTAGAGTTCTGACCTAGGTACTGTTTTGGTACCGCTTTTGTGGTCAAGACTTAACAGTTGTAAACGGCTATCAACATTTTGTAGCGTATTTTATGCTTAGTTTTTGCTTAAATTATAATAATTAGCAAGCAATCTCTTGATTGATAGGTGAAAACCAAGTAGTTATCAGGAGACTCGCAAATAAGTAAATATCTTGAAGCGCGTACAGAACGGCTGTATAAGTCTACTGAGGGATAAAAAATCCATGCTCTCGGTAACGTAGGAAGTGATGTCTGCCTTGCCCACACTTCATAGAGAGGGAGATATTCCCTTGCGCGTTAAATTGACTGACAAGTTTACCTACTACTAACTAAGTAAGGTATTAGCTTTTAATGGTTAACTAAATACTGTTATTAAGTAGGGACAAGCCACAAATGGAATGTCCCTTATTATTTATATTAGGCTAATTCTTTATCTGGTAAGGACTTAAGTTATTTCCTAAGTATCCTACTAAGTACTCATGGAAAGTTGACCGTATATTTTGAGCCATTAAGCTTATGTGCAGCTAAATTATATAAAGCCAAAACCTTAAAACATTGTAGTACATTAGCCGCAGCAAAGCTGAACGCGAAGCGTGTCCGTACCTTTATGTCCTGTAATAGCAATATCGTTTTATGAATTGAGAAGTCCCTGCTAAGTAAAGCTCTATTTCATTTCAGATTCTGCGATCGCTTTACCTTGCCTATAAAAATCACGGATAAGTATTCTCATAGCAAGAAAAGTAGCCTAATCGTTTTGTTTACTGAATTTAGAGATTGAATCTGCCCATCCGTCACAGGTTTTTGGTGAATATTTAGGAAAAAACAATAGAATTAACACAGTTAGTTTGAAAGTCTAATAGTCGAAACCTATATATCTCATGGATTTTGTTAATCTTGCATCCCAGTTAAATGCTGGAACGATAGTACCAGAGGGGATTGTAATTATCACCTTTTTAGGGGTTTTGATCGTAGACTTGATTTTAGGACGTTCGTCCTCGCGCTGGATTGGATATCTGGCACTTACAGGTTTACTCGCTTCTATCGTCGCCTTGTATTTTCAATGGGAGAATGTTAATCCCATATCATTTATTGGAGCGTTTAATGGCGATGATCTTAGCATCGTGTTTCGCGGTATTATTGCTTTGTCTGCCGCTGTCACTATTTTGATGTCAATTCGCTACGTCGAACAAAGTGGTACAGCTTTAGCAGAATTCATCGCTATTTTGCTTACCGCTACCCTTGGAGCAATGTTTCTATCGGGTGCCAATGAGTTGGTGATGATTTTCATCTCCTTAGAAACTCTTAGTATTTCCTCCTATTTATTAACAGGTTATACCAAGCGTGACCCGCGTTCCAATGAAGCAGCACTGAAATATTTATTGATTGGCGCTTCTAGTACTGCAGTATTTTTGTACGGTGTTTCCCTGCTGTACGGTTTATCCGGCGGACAAACTCAACTAAGTGCGATCGCTGATGGCATAGAAGCTGCAAACCTAGGGCAATCATTGGGTGTAGTGATTGCTTTGGTGTTTGTAATTGCAGGTGTAGGTTTTAAAATTTCTGCTGCTCCCTTTCACCAATGGACACCAGATGTATATGAAGGGGCTCCAACTCCGGTAATTGCTTTTTTATCGGTGGGTTCTAAAGCTGCGGGTTTTGCCTTAGCTATCCGTTTGCTGACAACAGTATTTCCCCTTGTCGCTGGTGAGTGGAGATTTGTGTTCACCGCTCTGGCGGTATTGAGTATGATATTGGGTAATGTGGTTGCCCTTGCTCAAAATAGTATGAAACGAATGCTGGCTTATTCATCCATAGCCCAAGCTGGTTTTGTGATGATTGGCTTGATTGCTGGCACTGAAGCAGGATATTCCAGCATGATTTTTTACTTGCTAGTTTACCTGTTTATGAACCTCTGTGGTTTAAGCTGCGTGATTTTGTTCTCCCTGCGTACGTGAACCGATCAAATTACTGAGTATTCTGGTTTATATCAGAAAGATCCACTTTTAACCTTGGGATTAAGCCTTTCTTTGCTTTCCTTGGGAGGAATCCCTCCTTTAGCTGGATTCTTTGGTAAAATTTACCTATTCTGGGCAGGTTGGCAAGCAGGTCTTTACGGTTTAGTTTTATTGGGGTTAGTTACCAGCGTGGTTTCTATTTACTATTACATTCGCGTCGTCAAGATGATGGTAGTAAAGGAACCTCAAGAAATGTCGGATGCAGTTAAGAACTATCCGCCAATTAGTTGGAATTTGCCTGGATTAAGACCTTTACAAATAGGTTTGGTAACAACTTTAATTGCCACTTCTATTGCTGGAATTCTTTCAAATCCTTTATTTACGTTGGCGAATAACTCTGTCGCTAATACTTCGATTTTGCAGCAATCAATGGTTGATGGCTCTCAAGTGAGTTTAGCAGGCGATCGGCAACCGTAAAAGGAATTAGATTTTCGCTTCTTTTATTTAAAGGAGTTTGAGGGCAGCATAATTTTTTGTCCATAATGCTTAAGTCCCGTCAGAACAATTATTTTTCATTAATACTAAATGGCTGTTCGCTAATTGTGGAACGGTCATTTTTTTTTGCCGATATGAATAAGAATAAATACAATTTTTTGATTGAGTAAGTATACTGAATAAATTTAAATCAAAATTAAATACCATTCTCACTAAATTTTTATACAAATTATTTTTTTAATAAAAACAGTAATTCATATCAATAAAAAATGAATATATACTTACTAAATCAAATTGAGTAGTTACATATCTCTATGATTTTATCTTTAATTCAATTTAAAACCTGGGAATCTCAAATAAATAAGCATAAATGATTAAATTTTCAATAAACATTAAATAAATATTAAATATGTTATCTAAGCATCTATATTTTCATAATTTTAAAATCTAAAATCTTTATTAAGATAACTTGAAATAAAGTTTACAGATTGCTAGCTACCCGCTACGGTTCGTTTTTATTTTTGCTATGTAAGCAGTTTGAAATAAATAAGGAGTAATAGAAATGAAAGAAGTTCTTGCACATATTGAGATGAAAAAGCAAGAGTATGCTAAGTCAGAATTTTTTGAATTTTTGCAAGATAAAAGTATTCCTCCTAGGCAAAGACTTGCTTTTGCACCTTGTTTTGCACCTTTTGTAATGTGCTTTAGAGAATTAAATGAATATGTTTTGCGAGATGAGCCAACAAACGATCCAATTAAAGCTCTTGTCAACCAACATACCCACGAAGATGACGATCATTGGTTTTGGTTTTTAGAAGATTTAAAGAAGTTAGGTTTCGATATGCCATCGAATCTTACAGATACATTAAGATTCCTTTGGAGCGAAGAATTAAAAGTTTCGCGGCAGACATTTTATGAAATATATCGATGTAGTTACAAGGCTATTCCTGTTCATCAATTAGCAATAATTGATGCTATAGAAGCGACAGCAGATATTTTTCTTGAAAAGACTGGTGGTGCAGTTGAAGAATTAGAAATAGATTCCAATTTGAAATACAGGTACTTTGGAATGCATCATATTACGATGGATTCTAGTCATACTATATATTCTTCTCAAAATGCAGAGTATATTTCTAATTTACAGCTAGAAAAAGATGTTGAGAAAGAAGCGTTTGAGTTGGTAGATCATATCTTTGAATTATTTTCTAAGTTAGCAGATTCACTTCTTGACTATGCAAAAGGACACAAATTGCAAAGTCCGTTAAACGAAGAAAATTATATATTGCTTGCAAGCTAGTTAGATATGTTCTGATTATAATTGTGCCAACTACTACTCCTGTAATATGAAATCCGAATGATTAGTTATTGTCAGGAATTACGCAATTGTCACAAGACTCGGATGGTGTCGTACACTCATTGCCTCATTATTGCGTAAAGAATCAGTCAGTGTACAAGCACCCTACAAAAAATATGCCAGTTGCGTAAGTTCTAATCGTAAAACTTCACCTTCTTGCCCTTGATAATGCTTTAGAAAGGAATGAAAACAAAAGGTGAGCTTCTAAAAATACAATAAGAAAATAAGTGGATTTCAGATTGCAGGATGTTTTAGTACACAATATATAGCGATTTTCTGTAACCGCTCTCCATTGACGAAGTCTTCTCGTAGAGTTCCTCTCCCTTGAAGAAGGGAGAGACTTTGCAGCAGATTTTATTTTCATGAGGTACATTTTACGAGCACAGATAGCCGTACCACAGGAGTTTTTAATATAATGCTGTACATCATTTATCTGAAAACTCCTGTGAATATTTAAAAGGCAAATAATATAGTACTACTGCATTGGTATCTCGATCGCAAACTCAGTTCCCTCTCCTACTGTGGAATTACAAATTAACTGGCCTTTATGCTTTTCAACAATTATTTGATAGCAAATTGATAAACCTAATCCCGTACCACTTCCTACTGGCTTAGTAGTAAAAAACGGGTCAAATATTTTCTGTTGTATTTTTTGTTCAATTCCAACACCATTATCTGTAATCCGAATTCTTACAGTATTGGAGTCTACTATTTCTGTGTCAATACCAATTGTAGGATTTTCAATTTTATTATCGTTGTTTTGTGACTCTTCTAATGCATCGATTGCATTCCCAAAAATGTTTAGAAACACTTGATTAAGTTGACTTGGATAACAAGTGATTTTAGGTAGTTGCCCGTATACTTTGATGATTTTAATTTCTGGACGACTATATTTTGCTTTAAATCGGTGTTGTAAAATCATTAAAGTATTTTCTATTCCTTCATGAATATCCACTGACTTTATTGCCGATTCATCTAAGCGAGAGAAATTACGTAAGCCTAAGATTATGTTACGAATACGCGAAGTTCCTACTTTTATTGAATTAATAATTTTGGGTAAGTCATCAAGTATAAACTCTAAATCAATTTCTGAAGTTTTTTCCTCAATAATAGAATCAGATTTTTTGTATTCCTGCTGATAAATAGAAATTACATATAATAAATCTTTAACATATTCAGTAGCATAAATGATATTGCCATGAATAAAATTAATAGGATTATTAATTTCATGAGCAATTCCTGCTACCATTTGCCCTAAACTTGACATTTTCTCAGTTTGAATCAATTGAGATTGTGTACTTTGCAGTTCTTTTAGGGCTTTTTGTAATTTCTGATTGTTGTCATTAATTTCTTGAGTTCTTTCTATAACTCTTTTTTCTAAGGTCTGATTGTATTTTTCCAAATCTTCTTTTGCTTCAGCCAAATTATTGTAGAGTATTGCATTCTTAAGTGAAATTGCACCTTGATTAGTAATTAACTTCAAGAGTGTTATACGATTGTGAGTGAAGGCTCCCACTGTTAATTTATTTTCAAGGTAAAGAATTCCGAGGAATTCAGATTGATTAATAATGGGGATACACAATATACTTTTAGGTTTCTCACGAATAATATAGCTGTCGGCAGCTAAAAAGTTTTGAGTATTAGCATCATCTATAACTATAGTTTCCTTAGTGCGCTTGACATAATTGATTAAACGTACTGGAATATTGTTACTAGAATCTAAAGCAGTAGATGGTAATTCTGTAATAATAGAAGAGGTATTAGAATTATAACTAATTGCAGTTAATTCTAAGTCTAGATTGCCTTTTTTACTTAAAACTAAAGCCGATTTGGAGGCTCCGGCATTCTCTATAATTACTTCCATTAATCTAGAAAGTAACTCTTCTAATTTGATTTCTTCAGAAATTGCGTGAGAAGCTTTAATGATTGATTCTAAATCGAAATATTTTGAAATAGTGCCTTTATAATCAGAGATAGTTTTATTATTACTAATTTCTGATATAGCTGTAATTTTTTCGCTTTGGGAAACTTTTTCATCTGGCTTAAAATTAACTTCTTCGTGAAAAACATTATGAGTTAGTAGTTGAGGGTAACGTTTTTGTAAATCCTTAACTTTTGCTTTTGCACCCCAGCGAATATAGCCATAGTAAGCATCATCAAGGTAAGCTTTAGCTATTTTTTGCTTGCGCCATCTTAAATAAAACTTTGCAGCAAGTTCGTTAGCAAGTGCTTCTTCATGAATATATTCGTTTTCTTTGGCTCCAGCAATTGCACTTTCGTAAGAGTCTATTGCTTCGAGATAATTACCTCTAACTCTATATCGTTCAGCTTCTACCAGATTAAATTTGTGTAAATAATTCATCGGGGCATGATGTGCCCATTTTTTTAGCTTTACTTGGTTGTCTGTAACTAATGCCAGCAATTTATCTTGTTCTAATTCTTTTTCAGAATATAAAGCCAAAGCTGTTAATGATTCATAAAAATTTAAGTTTGGTATTGTAATAAATCCTGCTCCACCTGCTAAATATTTTTTTGCTTGATTAGCATTTTCTTGAGCTTTTTCGTATTCTTCAAACCAATAGCAGAGAATAAGTTTATGTAAGTATAATTGGTGAAGTCCTGTAATATCTTTTGCTTCTATCATCGAAGCTAATGATTGATTCTCATTGTAGGCTTCACCGGATAAAATAAAAGCATTTTCGTTTTTGGATTGTAAATTAATAACTGATTGCCGAAATATTCTACAGTAGTTAGATGTGGTCAATTGCTTTGATTTTTCTAGTATCTTAATATAAGATTTTATATCTTGCTCTAGTAATGTCAGTTCTTTACCTATGAAATAAGAATGCTGACAAATCTCTTTTGCAGAATAGCCAACAAAATCTAAACTTCCAATTTCTAGCCCTGTTTGATAGGCTTCAAGTAATAGTGGTAAAGTTTCCTTAATATGTGACTTTCCATGAAGAATAAAAGCCCCAATAACATAAAAAGTTCTAGCTTTAATATCTTTGGATTCAGAATTTTCTACTAAGTTTAACGCTAATCTACCAAAATGATCGGCAGATTCAATATCATCGATAATACTTTTTAATATTAGTCCATAATTTCCATAGCAAAATGCCGATAAATCTCCGTTACCATACTGAACTGACAGATTAACTTGTGACAAAATAATCAGTGGAAATAATAACTGATCGGCAATATAAGCAGGTGGAATCATGCTAGAAGCAATACGCATAATTGCCAGTTTATTTTCACAGGTAATTGATGGTAGATTTGTCAATTCTTCAACTGTCTTATCTCCAATCAAAGCAGCAGTTTCTTGAAGTCCTTTTTGAATATCTTCTTGAGTAGGCTGTTCGGGAAAAGTAACTCCAAATTGTTCTAATACTTCACGAGCTATAGAAATTGCTTGTACAAGTTTATTTTGAGATGTATAAGCTTGAATTCTAATTTCATAAACTTTTACTTTTTCTAATAGTGTTTTAGCTTGTACTAATACGATTTCTATAAACTCCTCCGAAGCCTGAAAATCAGCGATGAGATATGTAACTTCTGCTAATGCTTCATGTAAACCCAGACTTAACTCATATTCCACATTCCAGCAATCTGAAACAAGTAGTTCTTTTCCAGTATTTAAATAATTTAATGCTTCCTTGTAAGCTGTTGATAAGATAGCTTTTCGTCCAGCAATTAAATTCATTTTTGCTACTTCATAGCGTTCATGCTGAAGAGAAATTAATTCTAACGCTTTATTAAACTGATTGACAATTTCAAACACATCATCTTCCCAAGATTCAGCAGAAGTATTTTTTAATAGGAGTTGTCCTATTTGTAAATGATTTTCCTGTTTTTCTGATTCGGGAATCAAGGAATAAGCAGCTTGTTGAACTCGATCGTGTATAAATTTGAAATGACTAGCTCTAAAATTAGCTAAAACTGTTGGTCTTTCGTATTGACTATCAACAATTAATGCTGCTTTTTCATTATCTTCATTCGATGAGTCAAAATTTTTGTTGAGGGGTAAAACTAATCCTTCTAGTACAGAATACCACAAGTCTGTGATCGTATCATGGGGATGCTTTTCATTAATTTTGGAAAGAGTTTTTAAGTCAAATTGATTGCCAATACAAGCAGCATATTTAAGTACTCTTTGATTATATTTTGGTAGTTTTTTTATTTGAAGTGCCATAAATTCTACAACATCTTCTGTAAGTGCTAATTTTCTCACATTTGCAACATCACATTCCCAATGACCAATTTTATAGTTAAACTTGATCGCTTTATTTTGATATAAAGCTTTAATAAACTGATGAATGAAAAATGGATTTCCTTTAGTTTTGGCAAATACTACTTGGGTAAATGATATAACATCATCAACTTCACACTTCAGAGTATCCGCAATTAAAAAACCTAGATTAGTTTGATGTAACGGTTCTAAGTTGATTGAACTAATTTTTACTTTCTTTTCTTGAATTTCTTTTATAGTTAAATGAAGTTGATTATTAATACAAATTTCATTATCTCGATAAGCACCAATTAATAACAGAGCATCGTCATTTTCATTTCTCTCTTTTGGAACAAAATTAGGTATCTGAATACCTAATCCCTTTTTCATTTTTTCCAGGTTTTTAGGTATTTCCTGAATTATTCTTGTCTTATTTTCATTGGTTAATAATTTAATTAAATTCAAAGAAGTAGCATCTGCCCATTGTAAATCATCTAAAAAGATAACTAAAGGATGCTTTCTAATGGCAAAAGTTTGAATAAATTTATGGAATAAAAAATTTAACCTATTTTGAGCAGGAATTCCAGATAATTCTGCGGCTTTTGGCTGTGCTCCAATTATTAATTCGAGTTCGGGAATTAAATCAACGATTACTTGAGCTTGATCGCCCAAATTTAAGATAATATTGGCTTTCCATTCCTTAATTTGTTTATCACTTTCACTTAATAGTTGCTCAATTAAATCCTCCAAAGCTTCTATCCAGCCTAAAAAGGGAGTATCCTGTTGTAATTGATTAAATTTTCCTTTAATAAAATAACCTTTTTCTTTGAGAATAGGTTTATGGATTTCATTGACCACAGCGGTTTTACCTATTCCAGAATACCCTTTTACTAGAATGAGTTCTACTCCTTTACGTACTTTATCTTCTTTTTCAAGATGATGTTGAGGAGGATTAATTACTCTATCAAAAGCATTAAGTAATTCTTGAACTTCAACATTTCTACCATAAAGTTTTTCCGGTATTAAAAAATGATCTGAGATATCCTTTGTTGCTAATTTGAAAGGTTCTATTCTTTTTCCCAATTGCAAGTCACGCAAGCACAATTCTAAATCATATTTTAATCCCGAAGCACTTTGATAACGATCTTCGGCATTTTTTGCCATTAATTTACAAATTATGTCAGATATGATCGAAGGAATTTTCGAGTTGATGATTCTTTCAGTTGGTGGCTGTTTAGAAATGTGAGAGTAAATCAACTCTAAGGGATTTTCATTGTTGAAAGGTAATTCTCCCGTTAGTATTTCAAATAAAGTGATACCCAGAGAATAATAATCGGTACGATAGTCAATACCCCGATTCATCCTTCCGGTTTGTTCGGGAGATATATAAGCCAGGGTGCCTTCTAAAAGATTAGGATTGGTCAGAAATTGAACTTCTCTAGGTAAAATTGAAGCGATACTAAAATCAGTAATTTTTATTTCTTGAGTATTAGGATTAATTAAAATATTATCTGGTTTGATATCTTTATGAATTATCTGGTGGCGATATAATTCATCAAGAGCAGATGTTACTGCGATCGCAATTTCAAGAAAATAACTGAGAAAGTCTGACGTTTTACGTATTTTGTCACGGTTCCACCTATTCATTTCATCTCTGAGGGAAATTCCCCCAAAGTCTTCCATTATAAATGTATATCTTTTACCATAGCTGTCCAAACTATAGGATTTAATGATATTCGGTACATTTAAATTTTGACTGATAAAGTACTGATGTCGGAACTGAGTAATTTCATTAGAGGTGGGATATTCGTTTCGCATCAATTTGATGACGACGGGTTTTTGGTCTTTTTCTCTAACTCCTCTGTAAACAATAGTCTGGCTGCTTAAGTATATTTGCTCAATTATACTATAGCCAGAAATCATAGGAAATTGTGGTGATGATAAAACCATTTTTAGACTTCTCAATCTATTAATATTTCTTGGTTTTATTGTTCCCATCAAGTTAGTAGCTATATCGCTAACAACTATAAAAAATATTAAGATTTTTTATCTACTATTCTTATCATAAATGTAAATATTATTACAGAAAATATACTCATTTGAACAAAACTGACCTAGTACTCTCACAAGCCGAAATTGAGGGGTGGAACCGAGTGAGTAGTGAATAGACAAAATAGTACCAGGTAAAGTTTACGCAGGTGGACTACTAGAATCTGTGGGAATAATACTTGTTTAAAGAAATGCAACTCGAGGGAATTGCGAGTAATTTCTCACTAGTACATGGTATCCACATAAATATTGATACATTTAGACCAGAGAACGCTTTAGTATATAGAGAAATAAGTGTGGATCTAAATTTAAAATTCCTAGCAGGAAGCGCCCATTTGTAATCGGCAAAAATCAAATATTAACTTTGGCTAAATAAAAAAGCCCGTCTAGGCAGGCTATAAGAGGATTTAAGCTTAAATGTTAAATTTAAGCTTTTGTCATTTCATCTTTTGTTTGATATAGGCAACAACTTGGGTTAACTGTTTTTTCAAACTGTCTATTTCTGCCTGCATTTTCGCCATTTTTTCATTTAGTGCATGTATTTCAGCCACGGAATTAGATTGTTCTGTAACGATTGTTCCAATTGTTCCATTTGTTCCATTTTTTGTATGAGTTCCATTTGTTCTATTTGTGTTAGCACTTGCAACTCCTACGGGTTGGGCTCGAGGTTGTTTCGCCTTTGCCATCGCCGCTTTGATTGAGCTAATTAGCTGTTTTTGATCGAAAGGCTTGCCAAGAAATTCAAAATGCTCAAATGGTTCGGAAATTTTTTCTGTAACTTCCTCTTTGCGCCCTGACATTACAACTAAAGGAGTTTTTCTTAAATCTGGCTGTGCCTGAATTTCCTGATAAACTTCCCACCCGCTCATTTTTGGTAATAGGAAATCTAGCATAATTAAACTAAATTTTTCCTTACGGATTAATTTAAGTCCCTCTAAGCCGTCTTTTGCTTCTAAAACCTCAAAGTTCCCTGGAGGTAACATTTCTCGTACTTTTACCCTGACTACAGTAGTGTCATCAATAACTAAAATTTTATTATATGCCACGATGCTTCGCTCTAAAAGATAATTTAGGTTTAAATGGCGTTTTCGCCGCTTAAAATACTAGAGTTCTCCTACTATAGCCAAACTATATATTGATTGGGGGAGAGTAATTTCCGCGAAAATAGCAATTATATAGGTGCCTTATAAAACATTACAATTTGCTTGCTACTGGTTTATCTCATGAGGTTATTAAAAGTTATTTTTACCCAAATAATCAGAGTTTGAGAGTTAATCAAGCATATAAAAGAATCAGTAGGCAGAATTTTTTAATCGGTTACTTTAATACTTTTTAGGTATATTGCTTAGAAATGAAGAATAACTACAAGTATTAGGACTTACGCACGTAAAACTCAGTACGGTCTTATTAAAGGTAAAGTAATCTGAAGTATTGCTGCATGGATTATGACTTCCTCAAAACAAGTTTCCATTAAATCAGAAATTACCACAATGCCTCGCTGGTTACGTAGGCCTATCGGTAAAGCCAGCGAAATATCGACGGTTCAGCGTATCATTAAACAGCGGCAAATTCACACAATTTGTGAAGAAGCACGCTGTCCTAACCGTGGAGAGTGTTATTCACAGAAAACTGCCAGCTTCTTGTTAATGGGACCAACATGTACTAGATCTTGCGCTTTTTGTCAAGTAGATAAAGGTCATGCACCAATGCCTTTAGATCCCGAAGAACCACAAAAAGTAGCACGGGCAGTACAACTTTTAGGATTACGCTATGTTGTATTAACTTCTGTAGCTCGCGATGATTTATCAGACGGAGGTGCCAGTTGGTTTGTGAAAACAATGGAAACTATCCGTCAACTCAATGGAGACACTCAAATTGAGGTACTCACACCAGATTTTTATGGGAAAACCCAACCAATAAAAATAATTACTTTAGCAAAACCTGCTTGCTACAACCATAATATCGAGACAGTCCGACGTTTACAGGGCCCCGTTCGTCGTGGAGCAAAGTACAATCGTTCTTTAGCAGTATTACAATTAGTTAAAGATATTGACTCTAAAATTCCCACCAAATCCGGGCTAATGTTGGGACACGGTGAAACAACCGAAGAAGTCATCGAGACGATGAAAGATTTGCGCAAGGTTAAGTGCGATCGCATCACTTTGGGTCAATATATGCGACCATCTTTGCAACATTTACCCGTGCAAAAATATTGGACACCAGAAGAATTTGATGAATTGGGTAAAATAGCCCGTCAGCTAGGATTTTCTCATGTGCGCTCCGGACCTTTAGTCCGTAGCTCATATCATGCAGATGTAGAATCGTCAACTATTTAGAGAGGTTATATTTAGTAAAGTATCACTACTTCGGAATTTTGACTTGCTATTGCCCACTAAAAATCCATAACAGCAAGTCAAAAGTCAAAAAACAGTACTTACGCAACTGGCACATTTTTTTGTAGGGGAGGCAAAAAGGGGTGTAGATTTTCTTCCCCCTTTATTGAGGCAAAAAGCTGTGTAGATTAACTTCGGGCTTTATTGCCGTGCCGTTGCTGTGAGGGGAACCCATTAAAAATTTTGAATGGGAACCCTGTGACACTTTGATTGATTTTTAAGGTAATAATAATGCAATCAGGGTACGCCACGATCCAAGTCTTGTGACAATTGCGTAAGTCCTGTTCGTATTGCTTCGCAACTCTTCTAAGTAGATTGGCCTTGAAAATAGTAATTAGAAATAGTGAATAGCGTTACTCTGACGAGTCGTGCCGCGCTGTAGCTTGGGTCACCCGGAGGGTGGCGGAGCGTGTCCGTTAGGACATAAAGTGCGACCCTTGGGGAAACCTCAAGGGTCGCAACTTTTCACTCTTAGTGACATTGATCGAGGCTTTCAACTAAATTTACATTATGTAATATAGTTCGGTTTATTTGTGCGACTTACTTATTTGCAAACGAAGGAACGGAAAATAGGAAATAGGGAAAAAATATGATACTAGAAAATAATTTAATTTAAATAATCCGTAAATCTTTATACAGTCCAATTTATAGATAGTTTGACAGATAATTGACTGAACCAAGTACTGGTGAAGAAGCAAAATTATCAAATTATCAAAGCTTACAAATAGCCTTCCAGACACAGAGCTATTCAGCGCAGCCTCATACAGAATTAGTATTAGATGCATAACAGCTTATTGCCAAATGACTGAATTATAAAGGGCTTCAATTTCCCTTAAAAAATTAGCAGGTTTTAAAAACAATTAACTCGTGTAGCATCCTACATCTCTTTATAGACTCTATACTTCTCCTTGTATTTAGTTAGGGAGATCTAGAAGAGAAAGGGATATTTAGGTTCCGTCAAATGGTAATATGATTTAGTCAGTAAAAGACGTTAAAACCTACCGGGGTACTCTCGAAAAATATACGCCCAAACCTCGAATTAATGAGATCAAAGGAGATATCATTACGCTCCGGAGTGAGCAAACGTGGAGAGTCTGGGAACCCGGCATTACAGTTCAATCTGTTAGACACAGTTTTACTGAACGAGTATATTCTAAGTCATACTGCCTTAACTTGGAAGAATCTTTTCCACGAAATGGGACAGTGTCAATAAGAAGTCCTTAAATCAGGAGACACGATTATGGCTGAAGTTGGTGTAGATGTTCCTCAAACAAATGCTAAAGCACCTTTTCCTTACCGCACTATAGTTAGCGTTCTTCTGCTAGCTGGTAATGTATTAGTGGCAGCAATCTATTTTCATGTTATTAATCCTTAGTTTCATGAAAGCTGTTTTCGGCTATTTTTTCACACCTACCTAAATAATTGCGGCAGCACCTTATCCTCGATCATAAAATAGCGGGGTGTAAATCTGACGCGAGCGTAAAGTCTGCCGGACAGAATCCTCTGTGAGGCAGGCTTTACAATTTTAATTGCCGTGGAATCATTTACAAAATAAATTAGCCAGCAAGCGAAAATATTTTGTTAGGAATACACAGTTCAAAGCACCAGATTCTTAAATTAAACAAAGTTCAACAAATTGTCACGAAAGTTTAGATATAGAGTTTATCCCAAAGGCATAATCGCTCCAATTGGAAACATTAAAAATGTTGACTTGAACTGTAAAACTAATAAAACCAGTTTAAAAGTCCGAATTATAGTTTTCGCTAAATAACTTGAATTTACGTTGATTTATAAGAGGGTGTAGTGTAAATACCTAACATAGAACATAACCTGTCAGTTGTTGCTTAACTTGAGTGTATAAATACTTAGGTTTGTCAATTGTAAGATAGTTAGAATTTGAACAAATTCATTCTTCAATAAATAGTATGCCCAGTAATTTAAAGTAAGAATCAGCGTTTCAAAAGTATTGCTTTCTACAATGGTCAAACTAAGAAGCTGTAAGCCTTGTGATGAAACGAGAACATGCCTTCCAGGATTTTATAAACCAGCCCTAAAGTAGTAACTTATTTTTTATAAATATCAGGACTTACGCAACTGGCACAAGCAATGGTGCGCGAAGCGCACCGAGCGCCTAAAAAACTACACAGAAAACATCGCAACATCTGGGCGTTTTAGCTGCTCGATTAGATAATTTGAAAGTAAATTATGCTTGATTTGATA
>JBHJJJ010000288.1:0-64792 GCA_050042755.1 Rivularia sp. (in: cyanobacteria) | reverse complement strand
CCGGCAAGGTAAGTAGTGCCATCATTCAAGACTATATTAACGACCCACATCATTACTAATGGCGAATAAATTCGCCCGTGTCGAATTTCCGCCCCGATTTAAAAATACGGGGCTACCATTCTCCCGCTACTTTTTCGGTGTATTAACTTCGACGAAATGTAGAGACGTAGCAGTGCTAAGTCTTTCAAAGATTTCGGGAAAAACGAACGAACCACTGATGTGTTGGGTTAGGGCACGATAATATATATAGTCGTTACTGGTGAAATTTAGTTTTCGTGTCTAACCCAACCTACAAAGCAATTACAAATTAATAATGCCCGATTACGACCAATTATTTCACACGATCGAAGAACTAGTAATGCATCATTCTCCTAGCGGTGCAGAAACTGAAATTAATCAATACTTAATGCAACGATTTACCTCTTTGGGAGTAGAGGTATGGCAAGATAGAGCCGATAATATTATTGCCAAAATTCCCGGAAAAACTTCCGAGTATCCTATTGCGATAACTGCTCATAAAGATGAAATTGGTGCAATTGTCAAGACTATTGGCAAATCAGGTAGAGTCGAAGTTCGCAAGTTAGGAGGTGCTTTTCCTTGGGTTTATGGTGAAGGAGTAGTAGACTTACTAGGGGACAATGAAACCATCGGTGGTATTCTTAGCTTTGGTTCCCGTCATGTATCCCACGAATCGCCACAAAAAATATTTCAGCAAGATGTCGCGGTGAAATGGGAAGATGCATGGATTGAAACTAAGTGTAGCACCCTAGAATTAGAAAATGCTGGTATTCGTCCGGGAACAAGAATGGTAATTAGCAAGCATCGCAAGCATCCCATTCGTTTAAAAGATCATATTGCCAGTTACACATTGGATAACAAAGCTTCGGTGGCTATCTTGCTCGCTTTGGCAGAAACAGTAAAACAGCCAGTAGTAGATGTGTATTTAGTAGCTTCGGCTAAAGAAGAAGTGGGAGCAATAGGGGCACTTTATTTCTCTCAAAATCAACGCTTAGATGCAATGATTGCTTTAGAAATTTGTCCCTTGTCATCAGAATACCCCATCGAAGACGGAAAAAAGCCGGTAATACTCTCCCAAGATAGTTACGGAATTTACGATGAAAATCTTAACGGAGAACTCCGGCACTGTGCGAACCAATTAGATATGTCTGTGCAATTAGCAACACTTAGCCAATTTGGTAGCGACGCTTCCATTGCCATGAAATTTGGTCATGTTCCCCGTGGTGCTTGTTTAAGCTTTCCTACTGAAAATACCCATGGGTATGAAATTGCACATTTAGGAGCGATCGCCAATTGTGCTGATTTGTTAAAAGAGTTTTGTGAAAGTGGGAATAGATAGTTAATAGTAATTAGTAGTTAGTAGAAAAATTTGCAACTAAACAATTAACTAGTACAGTGCGGCGGAAGTAAGAAGTAAGAAGTAAGAAGTAAGAAGTTTGATATCTTCGGCTTTTCAGCCATTTTTAATGGTTGCCTTATTTACGCCGTGGTGTACTAGTAACAAGCAACAAGTAATTTTCTACAATAAGTCCAGAGTAGTAAAAACAAACCATACTAAATGTTGAAAACCGTTGCTGAAGTCATGACTCGTGACTTAATAACCGTAAAGCGCCAAACTCCTTTAGGCGAAGCAATTAAAATTTTGGCAGAAAAACATATTAGTGGCTTACCTGTTGTAGATGATGCAGGTGAGTTAATAGGCATTATCTCCGAAACTGACTTGATGTGGCAACAAGCTGGTGTTACGCCACCGGCATACTTTATGATTTTTGATAGTGTTATTTATTTACAAAACCCGATCAATTTCCAACGGGATTTACATAAGGCTTTAGGACAAACAGTTGGAGAAGTGATGAGTAAAAAACCTATTACTATTTCACCAGATAAACCTTTACCAGAAGCAGCTAGATTAATGCGCGATCGCAAAATTCACCGTCTCCCAGTTCTCGATAATTCTGGGGAAATAGTCGGTATTTTGACATTAAGCGACATTATTCGTGAAATGGCGGCATCTCAAAGTTAGTTAGTAGATAGTAGATAGTGGTTAGTAGATAGTAGATAGTGGTTAGTGGTTAGTAGATAGTGGTTAATAGATAGTTGAATTCTATTGCAAACAACAACTAACAACTAACAACCAACAACTTTTAATAAGAGAGAATCATAAACATGAGTATTACTCCTGACACGGTTCAAAAGAAGCTTGAAAGTGAGGATTTAGGCGATCGCTTGCGTGGAGTCAACGAAATTCGCCAATTAGAACCAGCAATTGGTTTTATCTTGATTCAAAGTGCCATCAAAGATAAAAACGCCCGCGTGCGATACTCTGCTGCAAGTCAGTTCGACACTTTGGGCACACAAGATTTAGATAAATCCCTCAATTTATTACGCGAATTACTTCAAGATCCCGAAGCCGATGTGCAAGCAGCAGCAGCAGACTGTTTGGGAGGTTTAAAGTTAGTCGCCGCTTTTGACGATTTGCAACAACTTTATCAATCAACAGATGAATGGATTGTAAAATTAAGCGTGATTGCTGCCTTGGGTGAATTAGGAGAACCACGGGGTTTTGAAATGCTTGTACAAGCGCTAAAGGAAGATAATGACTTGGTAAAAACTGCTGCTATTAGTTCTATGGGAGAGCTAGGAAATACTCAAGCTGTATCTGTTTTAGCTCCCTTCGCTTCTAATTCAGATTGGCAAATTCGCTATCGAGTTGCTCAAGCTTTAAATCGCTTAGACACAGAGTCAGCGAAACCAATTTTAGAAAGTTTGGCGAATGATGAAGTCGAAGCAGTTGCTGAAGTTGCAAAGAAAAGTTGTTAATAATGGATAGTGGTTAGTGGATAGTGGTTAGTGGATAGTGGTTAGTGGTTAGTGGTTAGTGGATAGTGGATAGTTGGATCATTTACAAGTAAGAACGAACAACCAACAACCAACAACCAACAACTAACAACCATCAACCATCAACCAACAACCATCAACTAATAACCAACAACTAATTCTGCTTCGATTTCAAATATTGCCTCAAACTAAGTAAACTTGCTGTTTGTCCTAAAGAAAGTGGTAAAACAGATATCCCTTCTAAACGAGACTGTACCCAACCTTCTCCCCAATACCATTCATGGAAGCCGTCAATTCCTTGACTCAGTAATAAGCGCAAGCTGTTGGGAGAAGCTATGTCTACTTGCTGATGAATTGATAAAGGTCCGATACGAGTGGTAAACTCAAATCCAGAATACAATTCTTCTGGCATTCCCTCTGGAAGACTACCACCAGGCAACCATTTTCCTAATTGCATTGGATGCAAAAGGCTTTTACTAATTACCTGTTGCGATGCATCGATTTCTATACGCAGTTGACTTTTTTGAAAACTACCGAGCATTTTTTACAAAAATAATTAAATTCTTAGTATAGTATGGCAAACACAAGCATACCTTAACGGAAAACTTGGGTTTTTACTCCATCAACAAGCAAATTATTGTTGTAACCGCAACAAAGCGATCGCGCAAACCATTACAACCAGAACTCATAAATGTCCACACTGCGGAACTATGATAAAGAACCAACATCACCTAGACATAACAAAAGATTTCGGCAAATTGGCTTAATCAACCAGAAACTCCCAGCATTTTATGCGTAGGGAATGTCAGAATATATAAAGTTTGTATATTAAGAAGTGTAAGGTTCATCAATGGCGGATCAGTTAATTCGCGCCACAGCAGCGGACGGTGGAATTCGTGCAGTAGGTGCTATCACCACAAAATTGACCTCAGTTGCACGAGAGCGCCATAAACTTTCTTATGTGGCGACAGCGGCGTTAGGTCGAACGATGACAGCAGGTTTATTGATGGCTTCTAGTATGAAGCGCCCCGGCTCAAGGGTCAATGTCCGAATTAAAGGGGATGGTCCTTTAGGTGGTATTTTAGTAGATGCAGGCTTAGATGGAACTGTACGCGGCTATGTAGGCAACCCGAGCATTGAATTGCCTCCCAACGCGCAAGGTAAATTAGATGTTGGTGGCGCAGTTGGTAAAGGTTTTCTATATGTAGTTCGCGATATCGGCTACGGTTACCCTTATTCCAGTACTGTTGAACTAGTTTCTGGAGAAATTGGGGACGATGTGGCTCATTATTTAGTAACATCGGAGCAAACACCTTCGGCTTTGGTTTTGGGTGTATTTGTAGGAGCGCAAGGAGTGACGGCGGCAGGAGGTATACTGATTCAGGTTTTACCTAAAGCTGCCAGAGATGAGGCAATAGTTGAAAAATTAGAATCGCGTGTAGCAGCTCTTCAAGGATTTACACCTTTACTACAAGCAGGGAAAAATCTCACAGAAATTCTTCAAGATATATTGGGAGATATGGGACTCCATATATTTCCAGAAACCCAAATCTTACGGTTTCATTGTAGTTGCTCTATGAGCAGAATGTTAGGAGCGTTGAAAATTTTAGGAGAAGCTGAACTGCAAGATATGATTGCTAAAGATGATGGTGCCGAGGCTACTTGCGACTTTTGCGGCGAGGTATACCTTGCGTCGAGCGATCAATTAGCCCAATTAATTGCCGATTTACACGCTGAATCTTCTATTCGGCAATAAAAGTATAAAAACATACTGATAAAAATAGGAAGTAATGGTATCTGTGGAGATACTATGGTGTGAAAGTAGCTTTTTCAATAGCTCAAAAGTTACTATAACAACAACTTAACTTCCTCAAGTCAATAAACCCCTGTTAATATAATGTGGTGTGAGAGATGGGAGAACGGGATATTCCAGAGGACTGGTCATCAGCTAGAAGAACACAGTCTGATGACGTGACTCGATTATTCAGAATGGAAAAATCAGCTAGTCGTAGTTCTGATGTCCCGGCTACTGACTCCAGCTATAAATCAGTGACAAACAAAAACAAAAGCAATTCAAAAAAATTGACTTTTAACAGTCGTTCACAGGAAAATATTCCGCCAAATGGTAATTCTCGAAAATTACCGCGCTGGCTTACAAGTTGGGTTTTATGGACGTTTTTGTTGGCGTTTGTACCCGGTACGATAGGATTTATGGCGATGGCGATACTCTTAAAGTTGCCATCTGCACCTAATTGTCCTTCAATTTTCTGGCCCTTGGCTAGCGCTTCAGTACGGATGCACTGCGCTCAAGTCGCAGCTTCTAAAGAAAGTGTAAAAGATTTGCTCCAAGCCATTGATTTGGTGAAAAATTTACCAGATAGTCATCCATTACGTTCCCAAATCGACGGTTATGTGGAAGACTGGTCTCGTGGTGTATTGCAATTGGCTGATGAGAGTTTCCAAGGCGGTAAACTAGACGAAGCGATTGAAATTGCTCGCAAGATACCTGAAGATCTTTCTGCTTCTAAATTAGTTGAAGATCAAATTGATAAGTGGAAATTAACTTGGTCAAAAGCTGAGGATATTTACAAAGAAGCAGAAGACGAGATGCGGCAACGCCGTTGGCAATCTGCTTTTATGCAGTCGGCAAAATTGCTACGGTTAAATAATAAGTTTTGGGCTAGTACAAAGTACGAACAGTTAAATAACTTGATTGTTACAGCCAGAGCAGATGGTGAAAAATTAGCAAAAGCTGAAAGGTTTGCTAAGAGTAAAAATGTAGATACAATACTTAAAGGAATTAAACTGGCCCAGTCTATAGGGAAAAGCAGCTACATTTATCAGAAAGCTCAAGAAGCAATTCCAGAATTTGGACTGAAGATGCTGGAATTAGCAGAAAATAAATTAAAGCAAAAAGATGCAGACGAAGCGATCTACATTGCTCAAAAAATTCCTCCAATCTCTGGCATAGAATCGGAAACAGCAGATTTTATATCCTTAGCTGATGCCCAACGAAACGCTTGGACAGGAACTGTTTCTGGTTTAGAAGCTGCCATTGCTTCTGCCGAGCAAATTGATTCAAATCGACCAATTTATCAAAAGGCGCAGAAACTAATTGCTGGTTGGCAAGTGGAAATAGAAGATGTTTCTCGCTTGGAAAGAGCGCGAACCCTTGCTTCTCAAGGCTCCATAGGCGATTTATCTGCTGCAATTAATGAAGCAAAACTGATCCCCAAGAACAACCCCCGTGCAAAAGAAGCCAGAAAAGAAATTAATGATTGGGCAAATCAAATACAGATAATCGAAGACAGGCCATTTTTGGAACGTGCTGAAGAACTCGCATTGTTTGGAGATGATGCCTCCTTAAAAGCGGCGATCGCTGAAGCTAGTCGAATTCGTCGTGGACGTTCTTTGTATCGAGAAGCACGGAAAAAAATAGCTAGTTGGAGAGGCAAAGTTCAGCGAATAGAGGACCAACCTTACTTAGATCAAGCACGCTCCCTTGCATATAATGGGGATCTCACTGCTGCGATTAATACCGCTAGACAAATTAAATCCGGAAGAGTACTGTCACGACAAGCCCAAAGAGACATAAATGAGTGGCAAGCTGAAGTCAGCGCTAGAGATAATTGGAGGAGAGCGCGAGAAGTCGCATTGGGTGGTACTCCAAATGCTTTGTCACAAGCTATTAAGCTGGCGCGGCGAGTACCTAGAGGTACGGCGTTACGTTCCGATGCTAGGATTGCAATGGATCAGTGGAGTCAGCAATTATTCGATATTGCTCGTACACAAGGTCAATCTGATATTATTCGAGCAATTGAAACAGCTAAATTGGTACCGCGAGGTACCCAAGCTTACAAATCAGCACGCCAACAAATTCGTACCTGGCGAGATTTCCTCAATCCCCCCGAGCCTGAGCCACCAGTAGTTGAGCCATTAAATCCCCAACCTCTACCTATAACTGGCAATACTTTATAGTCTGTGAGCAGTGAACAGTGAACAGTGAACAGTTGTCAGTACATTTGATCGCTATTCACTGTTTAGTTTTATTAGTTATCAGTTATAAATTGAATGCGAGCAATTATTATGAGAAAGTCCCTAGAAGCGAAAAATTTTTATTTTAGCAACGTTTTTTTGGTAATATTATCTTAATAATGCTTTTTTATAATGGGAACTTGTCTTGCCTAAAAAATTTCACTAAAATCTGATTATAAAATTTATAGAACCATAGAATTTATTATCTCACGGTGGGAGCATTTTTTCGGCGACCAGAAAAAATTTACAAAACTTCGCAATTATGAATATAGGAAGTTAACAATTGCTGTTGCTCCTCATAATACAAGTCAGAATGGTTCTAATTGCGGCGAAAAAGTGCAAAAGTCTCTATCTACTAGAACTCATATTTGTAATAATTGTCGCTACATAGAAGATAGAGATATTAATGCAGCAATTAATATTTTGCAAAAGGGGCTAAGTACCGTCGGGCAGACGGAATCTCACAAGCTTGGGGAGATAGAACCTCTGGTTGGCTTGGAGAAATCCTGCTCAGTTAAGTTTTATCCGTGAACCAAGAATCCCCCGCATTCTATGCGTGGGGAGTGTCAATATTACAATTAGCACAGCTAAAGAAATAAAATGGGCAAGATTACTCCCAAAGTTGTCAGTTTGAATTCAAAATGGCTTCACAAATTGAGAAGCAATCAGAATTTGAGATTTATCACCAGCATATTCAGTGTCTTTATCACAAAGACCAATCCTTTCAAAATATGGTAGACACCTTTGCCCTTAAAAACAGACTCAAAGTTTAGTCTTACTTAAAGTTAGAACACCTCAATTGATTGAAATTCTAGAATCTGATGTGGTTGATTTCCTATAAAAATAATTTTTATTCACAACAATTTCAGCAAAAAAACAGGATAAATTAAATCCCCTAAATAAATAATTTACTTGTTAGGATAATTAGTAATAAAATATACAGGGGAAAGCTATGGCTAGTACAAACAGTTTGAAAGTGACATCCTATGCTAGGAAGAAATACAATGTCACTGCACCTATCGATGTTGATGTTGCAAAGAATTATATTAGAGCAGTAGTGGCTATCGCCACTGCTGATGGCGAGTTAGCCCAGAGAGAATTAGATTGGTTTGTTGAAGAACAACATTTGTTGGGATTACCATCAGACTTAATAGAAGAAAATATTCTAAAATTCGATCTTAACAATGCAGAAATTGAAGAGTTATTTGGCGGTATTCATTATGATTTTCCACTAAATTTTCGCCGCTGTATGTTGTATCAAGCAATCAAAATGAGCCGTGCTGATGGTGTGTACCACGATAAGGAAAAAGCAGCTGTTACGCGAGCAGCCAAAATTTTAGGAATTGAGCGGAGTGTAGTTGTTAGTCTTGAGTCTTTAGTCGAAATAGAAGAGTCGGCAGATAGGTTAAGACAAGCGATATTTGAAACTGATGTTTAATGGTTTAAAAGGGAACGTTATTGAAAGATCCACTCACCCAGCCATCGCGCTAATTTATACGGATATTATCAAACTTTGGACATCGTTTGGGATACCAGTTTGAATTGGGAAAGTGCCGGGGTGGCAGTTTTTCTCAAGGGGTTGAGCGAGATAAAATACCCTCATCCTGGAAAGATGGGGCTAGAGGAATTAAGCCCACGAAGGTGGGCTTATAGTCGTATTTAGTCTTTAATTTCTAAGTTGTAAGCTTGGCATAGGAATTTGAGGTTTTTTTTGAATTGCGATCGCACTTCATCTGGTTTGATGATGACGCAGTCTTTACCATAGCGAGAGACTTCTCGGATTAGCCAAAAATGATTGACAACCCTCCTTTCGACTTGTCGCACGTCTCCAATAATTTTATCCTCTAAATCATCTTCTTTCGGGGTGTAGGCTTTTTTTAGCCAGCCTCGAAAGTGTAATTGCACTTTTAGATAATCTAGTTCATATCGCCAATCACCGTTGATTGGTAAAACTGATTTGATTCTGTCAAAACGCAAGCAGCGATTGTGCCAAAGTTGAGGTAAGTCTGGAATATCGTTTTCTACATCTTGAGTTTCTTCGCACCAAATGAGTAAGTAGAAGCGTTTATCGAAAAATTTAACTTCTGCATATCTAACTGTATATTCAAGTTCGTCTGATTGGGAGTTTTGATAAAGCAGGTAAAATGATTGCTTCTTTTTGATCAAATCTTCTACCTGAATTCGCCATGCTGGAACGGATTTTCCGATTTGCTTCATCAATGATTGTCGCATGGGCGCTTCTAAGCTACCTTTTTCTAGCAAAAGTGCAAGTATAGTTTGTGCTTCTCCCACATGACCTGCATCATTTAAGGCTTTTATGGCTTGGGAGAAGGCGTTTACTTGATTGGAATCAAGCTCAAAGGGTTTTCCTACATCTATTGATTGTTCGGCGATCGCAACTAATAAACCAGATATACTAGGGGACTTTCCCCAGAATATCTTTAGACTACGAGCTATTTTTTCTAGTTTTTCTTTAGTTCCTGGCGGAATTGAAAGTGTAATTGTTTCTTTTTTTCTTGGCATCCGCTAAATATACTTGCACTTTCTGTAAATGTGTGTCATATTCTATATGTAATTGTAAATGAGATAGGTGCAGGTGAGTGTAATCATACATAGTTTTATTTTCAAGCTATGAATGTGAATTTATATGAGCGAATTGGATTACAAAGATTTTTGGGAAGCAAAATATCAGTAAAAACACTAATTCCAAGTGTTTCATTTTCAGCGAAACTAGATTGTGCATTTACCGTATTGCATATGCCTAAGCGTAATCGGTTTTTTAACCGCCCTCCAAAAACATTAGAAGAGCGCTATTTCAATGATATTCGACCGTTGTTATACGAGCGTCATGCAGCACATCATCAATATGGAATCAGAAAAGGAACTACCCTTGCAGAGCATCTAGATTCAGTCTGTCAGTTGATTTTGACAGTTACCCGTATCGCTAGAGTTCCAGAAGATAAACGAGGTGTGATACTAGCTACGGGAGCGACTCACGATCTTAACAAGTTAGATTCCCAAGGGCGGAATGTTAAAACTCTAGCGCGAGATAAAGAATTCTTGCGAGAGGAATTAGAGAAAGCTTGTGTATCGAGTTTTGTGTTGACAGATGAGGATTTAGAGTTAGCGAGGAAATTAATTGAGCGTCATTCGGGACATAATGTTAGCGATGGTGCGAGGTTTTTACCGGAAGATGAGGATATAGAAAGATGGGCAGCAATGTTAACCGCTGCGGATTTATTTGATTTGGGTATTCCCGAGTCACAACGTTTTCGTAAGGTTGAAAATGAATTAACTGTTGGATTTGATAGGGCTTGTAATTTTTTGAGAATCAAGTGTTCTGAAGATAAAGGTTATATTACAGCGTTATTGTTGGGTGCTTGTGAGGAAGTATTGATAAAGTATGGTTTAAATCCTCTAGCAGTATTTCCCGATGGTGAACTTTTTGAAGGGGAAGTTTTGCCGACTGTAGATTTAACAACAGAAATAGCTGAAGTTTGGCAGGGTAAAATTAATCACGTTTTTGGTGGGAATATTGAACAGTTAGTAAGAGCAAGCAAAGATGGGATAAAGGTTGCTTCGGAAGCAGTTCAACAAAATATTGATGAAGTTTTAGTTAATGTAAATGCTCTTTTGGAGAATAAGAAGGCTGGTTTTAAGTTAGATAAGACTACAAGTGATATTACGAAGTGGAAGGATAAAGCGGGTGAGGATGCTGTTAAAAATGCGGAAGAATTAGGTTTAATAGCAGTTAGTAATGCAAAAGAGTTTGGAATTAGTGAAGGATTAAAAGCTGCATATTTAAGTTACAGAGAATTAGGGCTGAATCCAAAAGAAGTCTGGGATAAAATTGCTGCTCATGTGGGAATTTCTGAACAGCAAAGAATCGCATTAGAAGCATTTGATGGACAATACGGTAGACCTTTGTTTGCAGCAAAAGCGGCTGTTAAAGGGATAGAAGGTATTAATGATGCTTTGCGAGAATCTTTGGAGAAAAGAAAAGAAATTTTACAAAATTTGGCAACTTCTGAAGTTTCTACAGAAATGGTTGATGCTGTTGTGAGGATGTTAAATTTACCTAATAACAACCGAATTAGTCAGCACGATGATTTAAATGCTTATATTGAAGCAAATCCTAGAAAACGTTGTTCTTTAGGCTCTACTTTAAGTATCACAAATGAGTTGATTTCTAATAATATGCCTCCGGGTACAAAGGTACAATCATTTTCCAATCGTTTACCTGGAGGAATCAGTTCTGAACCGAAGAGACAAGGTGATTCTATAGCTGCTTTAGCTTATCAATTGATGAAAGACGGAGCAAATTTTCCCGCTAATTCAAAACAGGAACCGCTTTATTTACATTTGGCTTTACCTAATGGTTCTTCTCCAGAATTATTAAGAATTTGGCGAGAATGTTTGAGAGAATTTGCAGCGACTAATGCTGATGGTGGAACTGTAACTGTTAATGAATTAAAGTTATATAAGGATAATATTTTAGAATTTAAGGCTAATAAAGTTGTTGGTTTTGCTTTTCCCAAACGTCCGGATTTTGTTCATTCAACTGTCATTCTTCCTTTACTTTGGGGAGATGCAAATACAAGTCTTGCTTTACTAAAATCGCTGCGATTAACTTTGGAGCTTTCTTTATCTTTAGAATTTGGTTTTCCGTTTAATTTAAGTGGAAATTTAGAAGTAGAAGCATTTGATGATGTTTACGGAAGAGTAGAAGGAATTCCTGCAAGTATACAGTCACTGCTAAAAAATGGACAATACACTCGTGAAGATGCAGAGGAAATTCTGAAGCGACTTAGATGTATTGGAAAACTTGCTGTTTCTGTAGCTAGTATTCAAAAAGCCGATGATTGTTTGTATGACTTAGCTCGTACCTGTACAAAACCGATTCAACTTTATTATGTCTTACTACGTTGGATTTTACGGGAACAAGATGAGCCAAATCTCAGTTTAATTTGGAGTCGAATTCGAGAGCCATTAAATACTTTACTAGATAGTCTTATGGGAAATGATAATACAGCTTTAACCAGCTATCTCAAACAAGCTGCTCAAATAGCTGCACAAGCAAAACTACGTGGGAGTTCTTTTAAGCGTACCTCTTTAGCTGAGCCTTTTACAGCATTTACCACAGCAGTGCGATCGCAAAAACCGCATATAGGTTTAGATTCGATTTTCGGTGCTTTGGTGCAGGAATATCATACACGTCTCGACAGGATTAGAGAACATGGTGTTGGTGCAAATAAATACGAGCAAATAAAGCAATATTACGAAGTATTGCGGAAGCTTTATGAAGAGGTATACGATGCTCGTCCTGAAAAACTTTTAAACGATAAAAACACTTTAGAAGCAGCTTATTTATTCTTTTTCCAAGAAGCTCAACAACAGCTTAAAGATAAGTCTGAAAATGATGCGGTTGACAATAAAACAACCATTTAAATTAGATTAAAATTAGGAGGATTTGATGTCATTTGAAAAGCTTAATTCTGTTCTTGCTAAAACTTACGAAAATTTTCCCAAAGGAAGATTTATTAGTTTAGTTATACTTCGCAAAACACAATCTGAAACTATTTTTCGTACAGAAGGTTCTGGGGAACCGATGTGTAGTGAATTTGTGTCAGCAGGAATTACAAATGCAAGAATTATTCAACGTTTGGTGATGACAAAAAGGAAACAGATTGCACCAGAAAGACGTTATGGAAGAGAATTCTTAAGAGCGCATGAACTATTACATACTAATAAAGCTGGTTCGCTATGTTCTTTGAATACTAATTCACCTTGCGAAATGTGTGTAGATTGTTTTCTCTACGGTTTCGCTGCTGGTGGTGGTGGAGCGCAAAAAAGTAGGGTTTGGACTGAAGATGCTTTTACGGTTTTACCAGCAACTGATGTTTTAGGGGATAGAACAATTAATGCTATCTATGAAAATGGTACAATGCGCGATCAAAATGGTAACGCTTCAACTGCATTGAATACCAGCGAATATATTAAACCTGGAGTTCATTTTCTTGACATAGTAACTCTTAAAGATGTTACTGCTGATGAATTACGGTATGTAATCGGGAATATTTTGCTAACAACCCGTTATGGTGCTGTTTCTAGTCGTGTGGGAAGGATGGAAAACCAAATTTTGGGAATCTTTGGAAGTATTACCGAGCTTCCTAGTTCTTTGGAGTTGGTACAAGCGGT
Organism: Rivularia sp. (in: cyanobacteria); assembly: GCA_050042755.1. GTDB lineage: Bacteria > Cyanobacteriota > Cyanobacteriia > Cyanobacteriales > Nostocaceae > Rivularia. Next base: position 51,703 of record JBHJJJ010000288.1, on the reverse strand, counting down.
TTATGATGCTTTACCGCAGCCTTTAGAACATCCTTTAAATGGTGATGTGCTAACAGAAAAAATTAAAGAAGTAATTTCTAATTGGAAGAATCGTAGAGGAATTTCTGTGCAGTTATCAGAAGCAGAATTAACGGATTTAATTGCAGATGTTGATAATAATTGGTGTGAATCAGAAAGAGATAACTTTTTAAAGCGTTTGGATGAGTCTTATCAGGAATTTCGTAAACCTCCTGCTGAGTCTAAGAATGGTAAGAAAAAAGGTAAAAAAGCAACTGCGGAAGTTGAAAGTTAGATAAACATAAAATATACTCAAACAGTAAATTTTTATTGTAGGGTGCTTGTACACAGATTGATTCTGAACGCACTAATTAGGATTGTGGTGTCACGCACTATCCTAATTTTCTGAGTAAAATTTTCATTTCAAATTACATATGTCAGAACAAAGTTTTTCTCAAGCACGCTTGGTAGAGTTGTGGTGTGCTGAACCTGTTTTCTTTGCTTCGAGAGAATTATCCGATACCTATTATACAGAAGGTGCAATTGGTAATTATGCCCTTGCTTATGCTTTTGGTTGGGTAAATTCTCCCTATCGTCTCCAAGGTAAAGCCACAGGAAAACCTACTTATAAAGAAGATTTACAACCTTTAGCACAGACTTGCTATGTATTACCAGCTTCACCAATGAATGGAAGAGTTACTTACAGATTTGAAAGATTTAATGCTTTATCAGATGCTTATTGGTATTCAATGACTAATAACCGTGTAGCAACAGCAAGACGGGATTTATTAATTCAAAGACAAGGAAAGAAACCAAGCTCTTTTAGACCAAGTAATTTTCCTCAAACTGGAAGAATCAGAATGATTGAACGGGGGAATAAATTTCAAACTTTGGTATTTGGGAATCTAGAATTACCCGATTATATTCGCATAGGTAAATTTAGAAGTAAAGTCAAAGTAAATATAGTCAACAAGTTAGAAATTTCGGAATTACCAGAAGGTGAATATAACACGAAAAATTATTTAAATACTGCTGATTTATCTTCTGAGACACAGATTTTATCTTTTGATTTAATTTCTATGCCACCAGCACCTTTATTTAAAAATCTCCATTTTCATGGTGCTGCTTTACAGGTTGGTGAAATGATTGTACCTGCGGGTTTAACTTTTTGTGGAGGAGGAAATAATGAGCAATAATAATAGTTTATTCATTAATTTAGAACCCCGTAGTATTGCCGCTTGTGCATCTCTACCAAATAAATTGTCATTTATGAATGATGCACTTCAACATCAAGTAGATTCATTTGAAAAATCAAAACATTCCGATATTCTAATCAATTTATCACCGACAGGTACTGGTAAAACAAAAGCTGGATTAACCGCTTTATTGCATCAACCTCATAAAAGTGCAGTTTATATTGCTCCAACTAATGCTTTAGTAGAACAGCAACGAGAAGCAGCAGAAAAATTTGTTAAACAAGCTGGTTTACCTCATGTAGTAAAGTCAGCTTCTGCAAAAGAAGTAAAAGCTTGGTCTAATGATAGAGTAGGTAAACGTTCTGGTGAAAAACTTTATAATGTCTTACGCAATCCTGCTACGATTTTTCCAGAAGTCGGCGCTAAAAAACCAATTTTGTTGATTACTAATCCAGATATATTCTACTACGCGACTTTCTTTGCTTACAATAAACTTGATAGAGCTAATATTGCTACCGTTTTTTTCAGCAAGTTTTCAACAGTGATTTTTGATGAATTTCACTTATACGATGCAAAGCAACTTGTTAGTCTGCTATTTTATCTAGCTTATTCCCATATTTTCGGTTTCTTTGAACATGGAAGAAAAATTATTTTATTAACCGCAACTCCCGAACAGGCTTGTGAATTAGCTTTGGAAACTTTGCAGAAAAAAGGGGTAAAAATTGCTAAAATTGACGGTGATAATCAGAATAGCAATCTTTTAGCATCACAAACATCTGTTAATTTAGAATTAAGACAGCCACCTGAAAAAAGAGATGATTGGTTAACAGAAATAGCAGCAGAAGTTTATCATAAATTTCAAGATAACCCAGACACAAATGGTGCTGTTATCCTCGATTCAAAAGACCATATTAATCGTTTAGCAGATTTACTTAGACAAAAAGGACTTACCGGAAAATTTGGTAGAATCACAGGTTCAACTCCCCAATCAGAACGTAAATCAGCAGCGCAAAAACCGATTATTTTAGCTACAAGTACTGTAGATGTAGGCTTTAACTTTGAAAGAAACCCAACACCAGCTAGACAAAACCTAGACTGGTTAATTTTTTCAGTTCGCGATCGCGCTTCGTTTTGGCAGAGAATTGGTAGGGTAGGACGTGTTTTAGGTAAACCACAAACAGATATATCTTCAGAAGCTATTGCATATCTACCAGTTAAAGCTTGGGAAGAAAGTTTGGCTTCTCTAGATATATCGGGAGGAAGAGAAGCACTCAAACAAACGCTGAATAGCCTTCCTTGCCTTGATAAACCCTTTCTACTTGCTTATTGGCGTTCGGAAGCATTTTTAGAAATTGCTCGTCCCATACTGGAAATTGAAAATAGAATGCAGGGTTTAAAGTATAGCGATTTAGTAATAGAGTTATTCGAGACTCTAAAAGATACATTAGGAGGAAATCGCACTTGGGAAAGCTGTCGTTATAGAATGAAAATGTTACAAGGGGCTGAAAATATTGCCAAAACTCCTACAGATAAAATTAAAAAAAATTGGAAATATCTTGTTGGTGCCCAAGCATTTGTAAAAACTTATGTCAAAGCTAATTATTACGAAGATTGGGAAGATTTAGAAGCAGGTATTACGAATATAGAAAATTTTGAAGAAGAAATAAAACATAATCAAGAATTAGCGCTTGAATTAAAAGATTTTGCAGAAGTATTTAGTGCTAGTTATGCGCCTTTATTTCAATTTCGTAATAGTCTTTTTGAAAATCTCAAAATTTGCGATCCTCATGGTTTACTTTTAGATGAGTTAGAAGAAACAATTTTAGACCCGATTCATCTTTTACGTTACTACGAATTTATCGAAAATGGTGGATTTATTGAATTAGCAAGTCGTGCTAAGGATATTTATGAATTGAGTTTTCGTCTTCGTTATATTGATACTGCTCAAGATTTTATCAATACACAGCTAAATAAATTAACAGCTTTTAAAAACTGTCTAATTGAAAGAAGTATCGGAAGTGCAATTTCACCAACACCATTACTCAAAGTACTTGAAAAAAATTTATTACCAGGAGTAATTATCTGTCCGAGAACAAACGCTGCTGTTATTTATCAACTTCGTAAACTAGCAATTGCTTCATATCCCATAACTATCGTTTGTAATGATGCTGAAAAAGTATATTCATTTCTACCGGGATTATCAGGTATTCTAACCGTAGCCATGAAAATTAAGCAGCTACGTCTTCCAGATGATGAACCATTTATTGCTTAGTTTTACCAAATTGAAAATCCTTTTAATTCAGAAAAATTAAGTATCGATTTAAAGGTTAATAGTAAAATTCATATTTTGCACATTCACTGCTCACTGTTGACTGCTCACTGTTAACTGTAAAATGCCTCATAGTCTAATCCTCAACCTTATACCAAAATCTCCCATCTACCCGAAATTTATCACCGGGAGACATCTACACGCTTTATTCCTCACCCTTGTAAGCTCCGTCGATGAAGAATTAGGGAACTACCTACATGAGAGTAGCGCCGATAAAGCTTTTACCCTTTCCCCTTTGCAAATCAGTAAAAACCATTCTCCCATTCATAAAAATGGTAATAGGGGATATAAATTACAATCCCAACATCAAGAAGTGATTCCCACAGGTACACCTTGTTGGTGGCGAATTTCTCTACTCGATGATGCCCTGTTTGGTAAACTAACCCAACTGTGGCTCAACCTTAATCCACAACACCCTTGGCATTTAGGATCTGCCGATTTATATATTACCAGCATTCAAGGCACTCCCCAATCTACTCAACCTTGGGCAAATGCTTGCACTTATACACAACTATACGAGCAAGCAAGCGAATCAGAGCGGATTATTTCGATCAATTTTGCGACTCCTACGGCTTTCCGTCAGGGAAAATACGACACTACCCTACCGACGAGGGAATCCGTTTTCAAATCTTTGCTTTCTCGTTGGCATAAATACAGCGGAATAGAATTTGAAGAGATGAATTTTGATTCAATTTTTCCCAGTTATATCAAGATTAATACTGAAATAATTCCCGATTCTCGCAGTAAATTCATCGGCGTTGTTGGTGAAGTTAGTTATCGAATGATGGGTGATATTCAAGCAATTGAAATTAAGCAAATAAATGCTTTAGCTGACTTTGCTTTGTATGCAGGAATTGGCAGAAAAACTACCATGGGAATGGGGATGGGGAGGAGAGTTCAGAAGTAATAAGTAATAAGTAATAAGTAATAAGTTAGGAGTTAGGAGTTAGGAGTAATATAATTTTTAGTTATACTATAGTAGTTAGCCGGAGTGAATATTAATAAAAGTACTTACACAACTGAGATATTTTTCTTGTAGGGTGCTGTGACACTTAATTAAAAATTTAATGCAGTAACAAGAGTTTTAGTGTCACGCACCACCCATTAATTGTGACAATTGCGTAAGTCCTAAATAATTATAATTTAGGAATTATGAGTAAATATTTCAGTAACTAAAGTGACCTAATTATTAGTCTAATAAAGTGGACTTTTATTGTTAGCCTGAAAACGATTTACCGTGTGAATAAATTTGAATAAATCAATTTTAATCAACTTCAATCAAAAATTATGAACAACACAGATTACATAACTATTGCTTCCTTAAATCAATATTCATATTGTCCCCATCGCTGTTGGCGGATGTTTTGTTTGGGAGAATTCACTGATAATCAATACACTATCGAAGGAACTAGTTTACATGAGCGAGTTCATACTGTTGGTGATGTAAATCAAGGAGATACTTGGCAGGTTCGTGCTATTTGGTTGAAGTCTGAAAAATATAAATTAATAGGTAAATCAGATTTAATTGAATTAGAAAATGGAGAATGGTATCCCGTGGAATATAAACGAGGAAAAAAAGGTGAATGGGATAATGACGAATTACAGGTATGCGCCCAAGCTTTATGTCTGGAAGAAATGACAGGAAAAAATATCACTACTGGTTATATATACTATGCTCAAAATAATAAACGTCAATTAGTCGAAATAAATCAAGATTTAAGAAAAGAAACTATCGCCACAATTGCCGAAATTACTAAATTATTAGAAACAGGTAAAATGCCACCTGCTATTTATAGCAAACGCTGCAAAGGATGCAGTCTTTTTCAACAATGTTTACCAAAAGCTGTTGATAAAGTACAACGCTATCAAGAAGCTAAGTAAATTTTTGATTTTAGATTGTAAAATCAAATTTCATACAAATCACACTTGGCTACATTGTTTATTGTTCATTGATAATTGATTCATCATGGGTACACTTTACGTTACACAATCTGATTCTTTTGTCGGAAAATTAGACGAGCGTCTTACCGTTAAATTTGAGAAAAAGAATATCTTAGATGTTCCTTTAATTAAAGTTGATGGTATCGTTATTTTAGGACGAGCAACTATATCCCCTGCTGTTGTTTACGAATTATTATCACGTCATATTCCCCTCACATTTCTAACCGAAACAGGTCGTTATTTAGGAAGATTAGAACCGGAACTTGCAAAAAATATTTTTCTCCGTAAAGCACAATGGAAAGCTGCAGAAAATTCTCCCATAGCTATTTGTGCTGTACAAAGTTTTGTCAGAGGTAAACTCAAAAATTACCGCAATATTATGGTACGTCGTCAAAGAGAATCAGCAGAACTCGATTTATCTAAAAATATTACCCAATTAGAAAACACTATTGCACCAATCGACACCAGAGAAAACATTGATTCTTTGCGGGGTTTAGAAGGTGCCGGTAGTGCAGCTTATTTCGGTGGTTTTGACCAAATGATTCGCTCTACAGAGTTTAAATTTACTCGTAGGGTTCGTCGTCCGCCAACAGATCCGGTAAATTCTTTACTCAGTTTTGGCTATTCTTTACTAAGGCACGACATTCAAGGTGCAGTAAATATTGTCGGATTCGATCCATATCTAGGATATCTACATTGCGATCGCTATGGAAGACCTTCTCTAGCTTTGGATTTAATGGAAGAATTTCGTCCTTTGGTAGTAGATGCGATGGTATTATCAACTTTAAATAAGGAATTGCTCAAACCAGAAGATTTTGAAACTGAACCACTCAGCAATGCAGTAACTCTCACCAAAGAAGGAAGAAAAACATTTCTCAAACTATATACCCAAAAGAAACAAACTACATTCACCCATCCGGTAATGAAACGCAAATGTACTTACCAAGAAGCTTTTGAAATCCAAGCTAGATTATTTGCTAAATACCTCATGGGACAAACTGACAAGTATCCACCCTTAATACGTTGGTAAAAAAATCAATGAATGTTGTTGTCAGTTACGATATTTCTGAAGATAAACGTCGTACCAAAATCCACAAAATTCTTAAATCATACGGACAATGGGTACAATACAGTATTTTTGAGTGTCAACTCACTGATACTCAATACGCTAAACTTAGAAGTCGCTTGAACAAAATAATCAAACCAGATACCGATAGCATCCGTTTTTATTTTTTATGTGGTTGCTGTTTTGGTAAAGTAGAACGTATTGGTGGAGAAATGCCTCGCGATGATAGTATTTTCTTCGCTGAATTCACGGATGGGTAACTGTTGAAAAACAGCTTTTGAAAAAAATGGCTGAATTCCTTAATTGATAAGCGTTTGAGGCTCTAAATTATTACCAGCCCTCCGTGAATCATACCCAGACTGGATTTCAGCCATTTTGACCCAATTCATTTTCATTTCCACGTGTTATGATTAGCTCATCCGTGAAACCGAACCTTGAAAACTCCATATTTAAAGGCTTTCAGATTCCCGCTGTTGAAATTTTCTCTAATCCCTATTAGGGATTGAAACTCTAACTTAGCTATTTCAGTAGCATTCTCATTAACGTTGAAATTTTCTCTAATCCCTATTAGGGATTGAAGTCTCGCATTATGTTTAATAGCTGTTCCTTAGATTTGTTGAAATTTACTCTAATCCCTATTAGGGATTGAAACAAATTTAAAGGCGATACGCTTCTTTGAGCTTCGGAGTTGAAATTTACTCTAATCCCTATTAGGGATTGAAACCAAAATGCTTACATCAGATTCACGTAGAAAGGAAGTTGAAATTTACTCTAATCCCTATTAGGGATTAAAACTATCTAACTGAGTATTTATTGCTTGTAATTCAGTAGTTGAAATTTACTCTAATCCCTATTAGGGATTGAAACACAACGTGCTTGTTTCTAGGGTTTTGGCGTGAATGTTGAAATTTACTTTAATCCCTATTAGGGATTGAAACACAACCCTATTCCGGGTTATGCATGGGGGAAGATAGTTGAAAATTTCTCTAATCCCTACTAGGGATTGAAATTCCATTCCTGAAAAATGTTCCACAGTTGTGGAACATCTTGAACTTAGTACTAATCCCTAACAGGAATTAAAATCTAGATACGATAATACAGAATTTATTACCGTTTGAAACTTTTACTAACTAATAATTATATAAATTCCGCACAAGTCGTAAAAGCTCAGATATTAAAAAAAATCCACTTTGAGATGGAAGAATGTAAGCTTCAACTGTTAGGGCACGGAACAAAAAACTAGAATCAATCTTTATCTGCAAATTTAAGATTAAAGCTAAAATCCAAAATTCATTTAACCATAAACTGCTTCTGGCCTCACAATTAAATCACCATTAGGTCTGCGATCTATGACATAATATTCAAAGCTATTTATCGCTACATCAAAATGCTGTGCTAAGCGCTGTTTAATTGCACTGTCGCTTATATCTCCTGATAAACCTAATTCACTTTTTTGTATATCATAAGAACGACCTTCAAATCTAATATGAACCATCTTTAATACCGCTATAGAAATCGAGTTTTATTTATTTAGAACTTACGCAACCGCCACATTACAACACTCGAAAGTTACATACTACAATTATAATACAAAAAATCAAAGCTTGAAAATAGGATCGGTGCGATAGGCGAAGCCGACACCGGAGGTGTATCGCCATTCTCCTACTCAAATCTATTGAGACGATGTTAGGCTGAAGTATTCAAATTTACATAAAAATACTTCCGTCAATTAAATTCGTCATGTCAAAATTATTGTCAGCAACTTTGATAACAACCTCGCTAATATTAGGATTTACAGCAAATCCAAGTCCTACAATAGCGGGAACTTGTGCTTCTAAGTGTGGTCCAAAACCACTTCAATTTACACCAGGTCAATTTGTCCGAGTAGAAGTAATGAATAAGACACCAAACTTGGTATATATCGAGAAGCCACGAAGTACTAACCCTATTCCTTTACGACCCGGAAAGAAAGTACGATTAGAATACGGACATGGTACGGAACCAAATGTATCAGTAATTTTCTGGAACAAAGACGGATTATCTTTAAAAGCAAACCTTTCCAAACCGAACTTTGGTACCTTACAGGTAGATTTACGTCCTGAATGGCGCATTGGTGGCGATCGCGGTGTATATTTACGTGATGATGGCCGCGTAACTTTACTTTAAGGGGTAAGGAGTAAGGAGTAATAAGTAATGAGTAATAAGTAATAAGTTAGGAGTTGGGAGTTAGGGCGTTGCTGATTTGGGGGAACTCTTGTCTCGACGTGATATATCACGTCTCAAAATCGCAATTAATACCCGAATTAAGCAACGCCAGAGTTAGGAGTCGGTTTTGGGAATATGGCAATTTTACAAAAAGCCCGCAGGCTGTAAGCCTGGGGCTACATTTACAAATCCTGCCTCCGCAGGCTAAAAATGCCGGTTTTCAGAAGCCCATCTGGGTGTGAATCCTGCAAATGCAGCCGCACTCTTACAGTTTGCAGGATAAAAATGTTTTGAAATAATCTTGAATCTGTTGCGACATTCGTAGGTTAATGTAGTTAACTGTCTTTCTAGTGAATTCTAACTCCTAACTCCCAACTCATTACTCATTACTTATTACTTATTACTCCTTACTCCTAATATGCCAGACGAACTTAAACCATTACCTCGTCGTCAACGTTTACCCAAGCAACGCTGGCAAATTTATCCTCAAAAAACAGAATTAGCCCAAAAATTGGCAATCGTGACTAATATGTCACCGTTAATTAATCAATTGCTGATCAATCGCGGCTTTGATTCACCTGAGATAGCACAAATATTTTTAAATCCACAGTCGTTAATTTTACCGGAACCCTTAGATGAATTTCCGGATTTAGCAGTGAGTGTGGAGTTATTGCAAAACGCAATTTCTTCACAAGAAAAAATTGCTATATGTGGAGATTACGATGCTGATGGCATGACTAGTACTGCTTTACTATTAAGGAGTCTGCGGACTTTTGGTGCTGATGTGGATTATGCTATCCCCAGTCGAATGCACGAAGGTTATGGCATTAATAAAAGAATAATCGAAGAGTTTCACGAAGAAGGTGTAGGGTTAATTTTAACGGTAGATAATGGCATCTCGGCATTTGAACCCATCGCTAGAGCCAAGGAATTAGGATTAAAAACAATTATTACAGACCATCACGACATCCCCCAGCAACTACCCCCAGCCGATGCAATTTTGAATCCTAAACTACTTCCAAAAACTTCGGTTTATCGTGGTGTTGCGGGTGTGGGAGTGGCTTACATTTTAGCGATGTCTTTAGCGCAACAGTTAGGGAGAACTGAGGAAATATCAGATACGATGTTAGAGTTGTTCGCTTTGGGAACAATTGCTGATTTAGCGCCGTTAGTGGGGGTTAACCGTACCTGGGTAAAACGTGGTTTACGGTTATTACCCAAATCTAAAATATCTGGGGTACAGGCGTTAATTCAAATGGCTGGGGTACAGGCACGGGGAAGTCAGGGAGGAGCAGAGAAGGAACAACACAAATTTATCGCTACAAATTCTAAGAATTCCAAATCCTTAAAACCTGACGATATCGGTTTTCGTTTGGGGCCGCGAATTAATGCTATTGGTAGAATCGGCGACCCCCAAATTGTGATAGAGTTGTTAACCACTGACGATATGGGTATAGCACTCGAACGTGCAATGCAGTGCGAATCTACTAATGCAAGTCGTCAGGAGATGTGCGAGGAAATTGAGAAACAAGCTATAGAAGTTGTCGAAACCGAATATGTAGATTCTTTAAAAGATGACCGAGTTTTGGTTCTCGTTCAACCAAACTGGCATCATGGGGTAATCGGTATTGTTGCTTCGCGCTTAGTCGAACGTTATGGGGTTCCGGTGTTTATCGGTACTTATGAAGATGATAACCATATTCGGGGTTCGGCGCGGGGAATTCCTGAATTTAACGTTTTTGAAGCTTTACAATATTGCGATGAAAATTTGGGTAAATACGGCGGGCATAAAGCGGCTGGGGGCTTTTCTTTACCTGTAGAAAATCTGGAAGCATTCCGTCAGGGTTTGAGTGAGTTTGCTAACCAATGTCTTGAAGTGCAACATCTCAAACCTTTGCTAAAAATTGACACCTTAGCGAATCTCGATCAAGTTAATCGAGAGCTTTACCAACAACTGAATGCTTTAGAGCCTTGTGGAATGGAGAACCCAAATCCAGTTTTTTGGACTCCTAACGTTAAAGTAGTAGAGCAGCAAATCGTTGGCAAAGGTCATATCAAGTTCACAGTCGCTCAAATTATCGACGAACAATATTATAAAATCAAAGGTATAGCTTGGCGATCGCGCGATTACTTTCCTCTACCAGAGCGAGTAGATATCGCCTATAAGCTTAAAGAAAACAACTTTAACGGTAATACTTCTATTGAGTTGGAACTATCAGGTGTGAGGCTTCCAACCGATTCTCAGTTCTTTTTTACCTACAGCGATCAACCCGTGAGAGCTACATTTGAATACAATGACCGTCAGTATATATGCGGCATATATGAAAATGGTTCTTCAGCAGAATTAAGAATCAAGAGTCCTGAAAACAAGATTTTAGCAGTTCAGTCAGGACGTGATATAGGTTTACTAGGAATCAATCGCGAACAAGCTCAAGAAGTCGATATTTCGCAATATCCATACAAAAATATCATTCAAGCTGCCTTGAATGCTTTAAAATTCGTGAAAAGTTAGAAATTAAAAATTGGGAGTTACAAGGTAAACTCATAACTCCCTTGGGAAGGATTACATATCACCACCGCGAAATGCCAGCACAAAAATTACTGCAGGTCCAGCCAGCATAATTAATCCTACAGACGCTAGCTGAAAAATTACTTCCCAATTGATATTGGCTAAAGCTTCCATTCTGTCCTCCCACTTGTCTTAAAAAAACACGAATTAGAAAATCCTTTCCTGGATATAGATCATATCCGGCAAATAGTGGTTAATTTTAATTTACTTAATAAAAGTATACGAAAAGACATAAAAAAAATTAAGGTCGGAAATAGGTTTAAATTTTTGTCTCTAAAGAAATGTTTTGGGGAGATTGTTAATTATGTGGTAATCATCCGATAAAATCATTTGATTATGAGGATTAGCTCGGAAATTGCTTAACTTCCCTCACGGGCACCCATAAGAAATAGTCCCCTTTAATTAATTCATAAGCAAATCGAATCAATGGCAACTTGGCAATGTGTAAAGCAGTGTGGAGCCTGCTGCTATCTAGAACCCGCAGAGCGTCCCGATTTAGAAGAATATTTATCTCCAGAAGAATTAGAAAAATATCTCAGTATGGTTGGCGCTGATGGATGGTGCGTAAACTACGACCATGATACGCGAGAGTGCAGTATTTATGCAGATCGTCCGCGTTTTTGCCGTGTAGAAGCAGAAGTATTTAAGGACTTATTTGGTATTGAACCAGAAGAATTAAATGATTTTGCTATAGAATGCTGTTATCAGCAAATTGAATCACTATATGGCGATCGCAGTTTTGAAATGTTGCGTTTCAACAAAGCGATCGGAATTTGAAGCCAGCGTAGAGTATTGGGCATTCGAGATTGGTGAAGCTAGTATCCCAAACCAATATATATATTATTTATTAATGTAAATTTTTTTTAAATCCCTTCACTCAAGAGTTTCTTCATAACTACTAACTCCCAACTCCCAACACAAGACTCTTAACCATTGATCTTTCAAACGGACGGCAACCACACCTAATAGCTTACGGGTCTCCTCACTACCACTATATATTAATAAAAGATACATTATGCTTAAGAAAAGTAGACAAATGTTCAAAAAAAAGTGAATTTGATTTCACTGCTAACCGTTCAGCGAGGGAGCAAGAACCCATTATGTTTGAACACTTCACTTCCGAAGCAATTAAGGTAGTTATGCTGGCCCAGGAGGAGGCACGTCGCCTGGGACACAATTTTGTAGGCACGGAACAAATTCTCTTGGGATTGCTGGGAGAAGAAACGGGTGTTGCTGCTAAGGTGCTGACGGATATGGGTGTAACTCTTAGAGATGCACGCCGCGAAGTCGAAAAAATTATTGGTAGAGGCTCTGGTTTTGTTCCACCGGAAATTCCTTTTACTCCTAAAGTTAAAACTCTATTTGAGCAGTCTTTTAAAGAGGCTCGTTCTCTAGGACACAATTATATTGGTACCGAACACTTGCTTCTAGGTTTGACTGAAGCTGGTGAAGGCGTTGCTGCTAAAGTTTTACAAAACCTAGATATTGATTTGAAGCAACTTCGCACTGCTGTCATCCGTCGTTTGGGTGAAGTCGCATCTGTTGGTGCTGGCATTGGCAGTGGTGGCAACAAACGCAATCAATCAGCAACTTTAGAAGAATTTGGTAGAAATCTAACTCAATTAGCACAAGAAGGTAAATTAGATCCTGTAGTTGGTCGGGAACAAGAAATTGAACGTACCGTTCAAGTTTTAGGCCGCCGTACTAAAAATAACCCCGTATTAATTGGCGAACCAGGGGTTGGTAAAACTGCGATCGCCGAAGGTTTAGCCCAGCGAATTTTCAATCAAGATGTGCCCGATATCTTGCAAGGCAAGCAGGTAATCAGTCTTGATATGGGTTCAGTAGTAGCTGGTACTCGCTTCCGTGGCGATTTTGAGGAACGCCTCAAGAAAATCATGGAAGAAGTCCGCACAGCCGGAAATATCGTCCTTGTGATAGATGAAATTCACACCTTAGTTGGTGCGGGTGGTATGGAAGGTGGTATGGATGCTGCCAATATTCTTAAACCAGCATTAGCTAGAGGGGAACTTCAGTGTATCGGAGCGACAACTCTTGATGAGTACCGCAAGCACATCGAGCGCGATGCAGCTTTGGAACGTCGTTTCCAACCAATTAAGGTTGGTGAACCTTCAGTAGAAGAAACAGTTGAGATTTTACGTGGTTTGCGCGGTGCTTACGAGCAGCACCACAACTTAACAATATCTGATGATGCATTGGTTGCAGCGGCGCAACTTTCCGATCGCTATATATCAGACCGCTTTTTACCAGATAAAGCGATCGATTTGATTGATGAAGCTGGTTCTCGGGTGCGTTTGCATCATTCAATGATTTCTAACAACCGCGACTTGAAGCGCCAAATTACTGCGGTATCCAAGGACAAAAACGAAGCGGTTAAATTACAGGATTTTGACAAAGCTTCCGAACTCCGAGACAAAGAGTTAGAACTGGAAGCTCAGCTACTAGATACACAGTCTGGTAAACCTGTCAATAGAGCCGTAGTTGACGAAGAAGATATTGCTCAAATTGTTGCTTCTTGGACTGGCGTACCCGTTAATAAGCTTACCGAGTCAGAATCAGAAGTATTGCTGCATTTAGAAGATACCCTGCACCAAAGGCTGATCGGACAAGAGCAAGCAGTTACTGCAGTATCGAAAGCAATTCGCCGCGCTCGTGTAGGCTTGAAAAATCCTAATCGTCCCATTGCTAGCTTTATTTTCTCAGGTCCTACAGGAGTTGGTAAAACAGAATTAGCCAAATCCTTGGCTTCCTACTTCTTCGGTTCAGAAGAATCGATGATCCGTTTTGATATGTCGGAATACATGGAACGCCATACCGTCAGCAAGTTAATTGGTTCACCTCCGGGTTTCGTAGGATACGATGAAGGCGGACTATTAACCGAGGCGGTGCGACGCAAGCCTTATGCAGTGTTGCTGTTCGATGAAATCGAAAAAGCGCATCCCGATATATTCAATATGCTGCTGCAAATGTTGGATGATGGTCATGTTACCGATGCGAAAGGTCGGAAAGTAGACTTCAAGAATACCTTGATCATCTTGACTTCTAACATTGGTTCCCGAGTAATTGAGAAAGGTGGTGGCGGTTTGGGCTTCGATTTAGAAGACGAAGCAGAAGCTAGTTACAATCGCATCAAAACCTTGGTTAACGAAGAACTCAAAAATTACTTCCGTCCCGAGTTTCTCAATCGTCTTGATGAGATTATCGTCTTTACCCAGCTACAAAAAGATGAAATCAAAGAAATTGCCGACATCTTGCTCAAAGAAGTTAGTAAGCGTTTAGCTGAAAAAGAAATCAGTTTGCAAATAGGCGAAGGCTTCAGAGAGTTAGTAGTGCAGGAAGGGTACGATCCGAGCTACGGTGCAAGGCCATTACGTAGAGCAATTATGAATCTCTTAGAAGATTCATTAGCAGAAGCAATGCTCTCAGGTCAAATTTGTCAAGGTGATACAGCAGTTGTGGATGTTGACGACGACGGCAAAGTTAGAGTGACTAATTCCGAGAAATCCGAATTGGAATTGGCAAGAATCAGCTAAGTTTTATACTAAGTTATACTTTGGTAATTGCATTGGGATAACAACCCTCCTTCAAAAAAACTACTCTTATGTTTCTTTTGAACTAACATTATTGGAACTTGAAAAATTAGGTAGTAGATATGAAATGTAGGAGGGAAAATCTATAAATTATACTTATAAAGTAGAGTATAAATTATCAAAAGTTATTTTCCCCCCTAGTAGTAATACTGGGGGATTTTTATGCATCTAAGATTAAATATGCAAACCTTGCTTACTAACTAACATTTCTTCAAAATCAGCAGTTGGCAAGGGTTGAGTAAAGAGGAAACCTTGCATAGCATCACATTTGAGTTGGCGCAAAATATTTAATTCACTAACGTTTTCTACACCCTCAGCAACAATTTTCAAGTTGAGATTTTGCCCCATTTGAATTAAAGCTTTAGTAATTGCTAATTTTCGGCTATCTTCAGCTACATTGTGAATAAAATAGTTGTCAATTTTGAGAGTATTTAACGGTACTTGTTTCAAGTAAATTAAAGACGAATTTCCGGTACCAAAATCATCCATAGCAATTTTGACACCTAAGGATTGTAATTTTTGTAAAATATAGATGGTTTGATTTACATCTTCCATCATCGTAGTTTCGGTAAATTCTAATTCTAGGTAATGGGGAGCTAAATTATAAGTTGAGAGGCAATTTTTAACTTTATCAATAAAATCGGGTTGAGAATATTGACTTGCGGATATATTGACGCAACTTGTTAAAGCATTTAAACCATTATCTAGCCATTTACGCGTTTGTTTACAAACGGTTTCTAATATCCAATCACCCAAAGGCACAATTAAACCTGTAGATTCCGCCAAAGGAATCAATTCTCCAGGGGAAACTAAACCCAACTTATGACTCCACCAACGTATCAGAGTTTCCACTGCAATCATTTCACCAGATTGAATATCAACAATGGGTTGATAATAAAGTTGAAATTCGCGAAATTTACCTTCTTCGATAGTACGGCGTAAAGTATTTTCTATAATTCGCATTTCCTTAGGAAATGCTTTTACCTCTGGTTGGGAAGCTGGATTGTTTATAATTGCCGCTTGTCGTTGTAATCTGGTAGTAATTGCAGTTAACAATTCTGCACGAGTAAATGGTTTAGTGATATAATCATCAGCACCCAATTCCATCCCCTGACGAAAATCCCCTTTCGCAGAGCGGGCAGTTAGAAAGATAAATGGCACAGCAGAAGTGTGAAATTTTTCACGCAATTGGCTTAAGACACCAAAACCATCGATTTCTGGCATCATTAAATCACACAAAATCAAATCTGGCGACTCATTCAGAGCTAGAGAAAGACCTATCTTACCATTGGGAGCAGCAATAGCTTCAAAATCTTCAGCTTCTAATAAATCTAGAATATTTTCACGTACTGCTTCTTCGTCTTCGATTACTAAAATTTTAGTCATGATTAACCTCTGGTTGTGAAAAGTGAATTTTTCCTCAAACGATCGCTTCGCCCATGCCGTAGATTGTTCGTAAAATTTATTACTTTTACGATTTTTGTAAAAATCATAGTTGCGCCCTGGTAGATATCTATATACCGTTTTACAATTTATAGCTCTAAATCTATAGCAGTAATATTACTTAGATTACCTGAATCAAATCTTTTAACTGAGTCACAGTACTAGCCAAAGACAGTAGAGTAAAAGTGACATTTATAGCGGATTTCAGTTGGATACAGAATAAACCTCACCCCCTTCCGGGGTGAGGTGTCCCAAAGTATATTGGACTCAAGCGAAAAGCGCTATATATAGCCACCAAAAATAATCTCAATAAATAATATTTATTAACTACTTATTGATAGGCATCAAAATTATCAAAAATTTACTTATATTACGAGTAAATACTGTACTAGGACTTACGCAATTGTCACACAACTCGGGTGGTGCCGTACCCCGAGCACCCTTATTATTACGTTCAATATTAGTGAGTGTACGAGCACCCTACAGCAGAAATGTGCCAGTTGCGTAAGTCCTGTGTACTATTACAATCCAGCAAACCATTCATAACCTTGGTCTTCCCAATACCCTTGGTAAAGCGATAAATGACTAACCAAAGTAACTCTAGTAACCCATTTACTCTGCTTGTAACCAAGTTTAATTGGAGAAGCTAAACGCAAAGGCGCACCGTTATCAACTGGTAAAGATTCGCCATTTTTTTGGTAGGCTAATAAAGTCTGAGGATGTAAAACTGAATTGATATCCCAACTCGAATAGTAACCATCAGCAGATTTGAAATAAGCATATTTTACAGATGATTTAGGCTGTGCTAAAGCCACAAGTTCCTGCAAACGAATGCCACCCCATTGGACGATTGCAGCCCATCCTTCGACGCATACGTGGCGAATAATCATAGAAGTCAACGGCAAGTTTTTAATATCTTTCATACTCAAACTGAGTGGATTTTCAACTTCACCATCAATAATTAAACGATATTTTTCTTGGTTAATAATTGGGGTATACCTATATGTATTAATTATCAATTTTTCCGGTTCTATTTCATGAGGAGAAAATTCCGGTACTGGCGTTTGAGGTTTTAATAATAAAGATTGAAGGTTTTGATTTAGTGGTTCTGAAAGCGTACCTACTAAATCCTCAAATAAAGGAGTTCCGCAACCACCTAAAAGTAGACTTATACTTGATAATCCAGAAATTTGTAGGAATTTACGGCGTGTTAAATCAAAATTAGGTTTCATATTGTTAATGGTTAATGGTTATACCAATTCTGTATGAGGTTGCGCTTAATCGCTCTCAGTCTGGAAGACTGGAGCTATCGAAACAAAGCCCGTCTGCACGGGCTGAATTAGGCGCATCTTTATAAAGAAATGGTATTAGTTGTCAATCATCAGTGTCATCCATTTAATCCGTGTTCGTTTATCGCGATAAATTAAAAACAGTTAACTACTATCAACATCAACCGTGTCTAAAGATGAACCCCCCGTACACCTACACTTACTAGAAAGCTTTGATGCAGGATGGGATGGTTTGAATCTCATTTATGAAATAGAACCACGCAATGAAACGCCTGAAATTAACCTTGCTCAGCATTTTATCATTATTGCTTGTGGTAATTTTCGTGCTAACTATATGCTTAACGGCAGGTGGCATGAAGTGAATTATATAAAGGGTGATATTGCCATTATTCCTGCCAGTCACGGCTTTCCCAAAACACAAATTGACAGAGAAGTTCCTTTACTTGAGTTATTTATTGAACCGACACTTATTACTCCTAGTGTCTGTGAATCTGTGAATGCAGAAGATATAGAGCTAGTACCACAGTTCAATATACGCGATCCTTTAATTGAAAATATCGGTTTGGCATTGAAGACAGAATTAGAATTAAACGGCGCACAGAGTAAATTTTATGCTGAATCAATGGCGATGGCACTTTCAATGCATTTAGTCAGTAGATATTCATCGCGTCAGCCGCCAATTAAACAATATACCGATGGATTGCCTAATTACAAATTAAAAGAAGTTATCAACTATATTCAGGAAAATTTAAGCAAAAAACTTACTCAAGCGGAATTAAGTAAAATTATTCATATGAGTCCCCATTATTTCGCGAGTTTATTCAAGCAATCTATGGGAATGACACCGCATCAGTATGTAATGAAATGCCGGATTGAAAAGGCAATGCAGTTATTATTAAGACGAGATTTGACGATTGTAGAGGTTTGCACAGAAGTTGGTTTTCAGAATCAAAGTCATTTTACTAGAGTTTTTCGTCAGCATATCAAGATGACTCCGAAGGGGTTTCGGGATGGAATTTAGAGATGGGGAGAAATTTATATTGATAATTTGAGAGGAATAGAACAAATTTCGGAATATTAGGCAAGACAGCCATGGGGATAGTTTTCTAAGCTGAGTGCATATCAGTATTTATTGAAAATGAACTGAGCATGATAGATACTAAATTCCCGTTGGAAGAATGGCGAATTGTCGGTTTTTCTGCGTTGGTGGTGGGAACGATTATTACATAAAACAGCGATGGATTATTTATGGTTGGGTTTGCTATTTGAATACGGTTTGAAGCTTTCTAAATCGAATTCTATTGCTTTACCTTTTGTAATTATGCTGATTTTAGCAATGGTATTGAGATTTGTGGCGGGAAGAATGCAGCAAAAATTAGTTTAAATAATTAATATGAATGAAAATCTAATTCCGATATCAACACTTTTTGTGGGAATTAATGGTTTTATTGCCTTTGTACTTTCTTATATTGTGGCAATGGAACGAACAAAAAGAAGAGTTTGGCATGGAGAATCACAAGAAGATGTTATCGTGCAACCAAATTATCTTGAGAAGCCCAATACATGGGCGGCTTTTGTCGAGAATTTAACTCAAAAGCTTGTTGAAAGCAAGGCTAAGGATGACGGTATTTTACAGCGAAAAGTCCGTGCTCATGGTAATTTTAGCGAATACATGCCATTGGGATTAGTATTTATTGTTGCTTTGGAACTGATGAATTCAGCTTCTTTTTTAATCTGGTTTTTAGGAAGTTGTTTAACAATAGCTCGAATTGCTCATGCATGGGGTTTAATTAAAATATATGGTCCTTCTCCTGGTAGAGCTTTTGGCTTTTTTCTGACTTGGTTTGTATATTTAATTGGCGCTGGTGCTTGTGTTTTTTATGGCCTAACAGGTTTAATTTAATAAATTGAAATAGTTAATGGCAACTAGCGATGATTGTCGCGAGGAAACTACTGAAGGTGCCAGACTCGATAAAAGTACTCAATTGATGCACAAGTATATGGATAAAGTAATGTTATTATCTGTGCATCAACCGCACTTTTTTAAAATATTTCTAGAAGTCATATATATGCTTAAACTGCCTGAGGCATTATTTTCCCCTGGGATTATTTCCGGAGTTTTAAAACAAATGATTAAGGCGAAATTCAATGCTAATAACTCGCGGGATCTTTTTTCTACTTCGACAAAAGTAGTTTCCCAGTAAATGTGGACATTAATTAGGTAGAATAACCTTAAACTACACCATTTTGTTTAAACCAATTTTGTAACAACAACCAACCATTTTTAGCATCTTCTTCGCGGTAGCTGGGGCGATAATCGGCATGGAAACCGTGGGGTGCGTCGGGATAAATGACTATTTCAGTTGGAGTTTTAGTATTTTTCAAAGCTTCTCGCATTTTTTCCACCTCACTAACAGGAATACCTTGATCTTTTTCGCCATAAAGTCCAAGTACTGGTGCTTTAATTAAAGGTGCAAGATCGATCAGATTCTGTGGCTGCAAGAGATTATTATTCCCGGCGAATCTTCCATACCAAGCTACACCCGCTTTAAGTTGCCGGCTATGTGCGGCGTACAACCAAACGATTCTACCACCCCAACAAAAGCCGGTAATACCGAGTTTATCTACATCGGCTTTTCGGGAATTATTTGCCCAAACTACCGTCGCATCTAAGTCTGAAAGTACTTGTGTATCGGGAACTTTGGAAACAACTTGACTAATAATTTCTTGAATATCACTTAACTTCGAGACATCTCCATAACGCGCAAAAAGTTGAGGTGCTATCGCCATATAACCCAACTTAGCAAAACGGCGACAAACATCTTGAATATATTCATGTACGCCGAATATTTCTTGCACTACCAACACTACAGGGAATTTATCACCTTGTGCGGGCATGGCGCGGTAAGCGGGAATTACTCCATCTGCAACGGGAATTTTCACCTCACCTGTAACCAATCCAGAAGTTTCTGTTTTGATAACTTGAGCACTAATTGGATATACTGCCATTGCAAAGCCTGCTGTTAAGCTGCCGAGAAGTAATTCACGTCTGCCGAAGTTATTTGGTGTCATATGCTTAAGTATTTATATGATTCATAAAATAATTATCTCACGCAGTCTATAAAAGCTAAGTTTTTAAATACTCCTTCTTTAGGATCGACATAATAATTAGAGATTCCCATTTATCAAAAGTTTTTAGACATTCGCGCAAGCAACCTTCTACAATAAAACCTTCTGATTCATAAAGTTTTTTAGCTCGCATTTTCTATCAAGCCACCAATGATGTGCGGCAAATAGAAATCATTCGTAAAACTTGTCTAATCTGAAGGAATATGGTATCAGTAAAAATACTATATTTATTGTCATTTTTATTAAGGAAATATGAAGTAAACATGAATTGCAAATTAACATCTTTATTCGTAATACCTTTTCTATTTTCTACAGCAATACCCGCAAGAGCGAATCAATCTCGTTTGCTGGACAAAAATGCCGCTTTACAAACCGTAGCTGCGCGGATATTAAATAATAGTCAATATCGTAACATCCGGATGAATTGTCTTTCTTTTGTGACGGTTGACTCTAATGCATCCTTTTTCGATGTTATCGTTCATGAAAAACAAGGTAATGGATGTCCCAGTCTTTCTAATTCTAAACCGATAGTTGAACGTTTCCGAATTAATCGCAACAATTCGAGAATTGAACAATTCGATAAAGAAAGTAATCGTTGGATTGCTGAAAATAAAGTTAAATTAAAAAAAGCAAATGTTCCAATATTTATTGGGGAACTGAATAGAAATCCTCAAGCATTTAATAGTTTTATGCAAGAGAATGTTGGTAAAACAGTTTATCTCGAAATCGTTTTTGGTGAAAATAAAGAGCCAATGGCTTATCGTTCCCAAGAAAGTACACCTTTCTTTGAAGTAGGAGAAAAATCAACAAAACCAAATTCAAGATTTAATACTTATTTTATAAAGCAAGCTGGAAACGGTTATAACTGGGGAAAAGTTACCAATTATGACGATAAAAATCGCAAGCTATCTGGCTTCTTTAAAATTGGAAATCCAAAAAATATAAGTCAAAAATGGACTTCTTTTGATATTAATTTTATATCGCAATAAAAAGTTAGAAGTAAATAGTTAGGAGTTAGGGGTTAGAACTTAGGAGTTAGAACTTAGGAGTTAGGGGTTAGAACTTAGCAGTTAGGAATAACTTTTTTTTAGATAAATTATGATACAAATACAGAGAGAAGAGAAGAAGAAAACAATTTGAAGTTTAGGTCGTTAACCCAAGCTCTGTTAATACAGGTAGAGTACTAGAATTTATACTGTTTTGAAATAAAAACCGCAGACGTAATACTAAGCTGCTGTGCATTTATAATGGATGACAGGTTATCTACCACTAAATAACAATAGACATGTTTGAAGAAAACCAACAAGGAAACCTAAAATACCACCTAAAGTGACAATGGCTTGTAACTCATTTTTGACAATTCCTTCGATGGCATTTTCTAAATCGGCGGGTGATGTTGATTTTATTCTATCGATAATGACTTGATCAATAGATAAAACAGGAATTGCTTGAGCAACAATTTTTTCTAAATCTCTTTCTAAATAACGTTCTAAAAGTAAAGCTAATTCTTTACTCACTATTTCTAAAGACGAATTCATTACCTGTGAGTTACTCAAACGGTTTAATAATAAACTCGCTATTTTCTCCCAATCTAACGAGTTACTGAAACCTTCTAATAAATCACCACCGCGCGTTTGTATATAATGACGAACGCTGTCTCCCGTGGTTTTCCGTAATTGACGAACTG
The DNA here is from genome assembly GCA_050042755.1 of Rivularia sp. (in: cyanobacteria). Taxonomy (GTDB): domain Bacteria; phylum Cyanobacteriota; class Cyanobacteriia; order Cyanobacteriales; family Nostocaceae; genus Rivularia. Next base: position 29,241 of record JBHJJJ010000288.1, on the reverse strand, counting down.
TACCCATTGGTAAGTTTTGTAAAGACACGTTTTGCAGAATGTTACGAATGCGATCGCCAACTTGTAAGTCTTGAGTTAGTTCATTAATACGAGCGTTGGTTGCGTCTTTTTCATCCAAGCAGTAGGTACGTAAACGAGTTAAGCTGTTGCGTAAACCAAAGAGGTTGGCTACTACCCAATATGTACCGCTAGTTCTTTCGCGGAAGCTCTCATCAATGGTTTGGATTGTGCGGTCTGTGAGAAAATCAATTATAGCTAAACGAATGGTATCTGCAGGTAAAACAACTTGCAGTAACCAGTCAGCTAAACGTGAAGCTTGAACGTCAGTAAGTTGGAATTCTAATAGTATTTGGTCAAATATTTGGTCGATTTGCGCTTCTAAAAAATCTTCTCGTCGCGCTAAAACTTTAAGCAGACGGGGTAAAGATTCCCCAAGTAAATCTTTGAGAATTCCTGCGAGGATTCTAGTCGTTTTCTGCTCTTTATCATCTTTAATTTGGTCGATCGCCATTTGCAATAACCAAAGAATTGCTGACTCTACTCGTTTTCTTTCTAACAAGCGTCGTGCCAGATTCTGTAATTCTTCCGGTGTAAGCAGCGACTGCATGATCGTTTTAGAAACGTTTTTAGCTAAACGCTCTTGATTACGGGGTATTAATCCCGGTGTAAATGGAAGCTTTTTCCCACCAATATAAATTGCTCGGTAAGGACGAAATAACATTTTTATGGCTAAATCGTTAGTGAAATAGCCGATAATTCCACCTGCTACGGGGGGAGTAATATACAACCAGAGATTAGAAAAATCCACGAACTTAAATTTGTTAGTTGTTAGCTTTTAGTTGTTAGTTGTTAGTTGTTAGGATTTAATAATCAACAGATTTACTAAATATCGAATCAGTTAACTATGAAAAATAGTTGTAAGAAATAAACAATTTACGTTATAAGGAGTTATGAAAATAAATGGTAACTTCTGAATGTTGAATCCTAATCACTGACGACTAACCGTTTAATTTTTTGTGACTACCAGTACTCCCATCATACCGTTTGCGATGGGATAATGTAGCGCATTTGCAAAACCAACTTCACGAGCTTTCTTGACTTGCTCTCTACCAGAGGGAAAGCGTTCTAAACTAGGATTAATATAAGCGTATTCTTCTTTTAAGCCCATTTGACTGGCTGTAGGAACCACCAGATTATCCAAATACCATTGCTGAAAAGCACGCATCATAGTATTTTCAGGACGATGAAAATCTAAGATTGCTCCCTTTGCTCCCGTTTTCAAAACTCGATGTAATTCTTTCAAGCAAGCGGAAATATCTGTAACGTTTCTTAATCCATAACCCATTGTAGCGGCATCAAATTGACAATCGTCGAAAGGTAATTGTAATACATCAGCTTCGAGCCAAGTAATTGAGGGAGTTGGGTAAGAGATTTTGCTTCTTTGTTTGGCAACCTCTAATAACTCCGGGGAAAAATCTATAGCGTATACCTTGCCGGAGATTCCGATTCTACGTGCCATACGGAAAGCCAAGTCACCACTGCCACAACATAAATCGAGGCAAGTATCACCCGTCTTGGCCTCACTCCATTTTACCGTCATTTCCTTCCATATCCGGTGTTGTCCAAGACTCAACCGATCGTTCAATTGGTCGTAAACTGGCGCAATACGGTTAAAAATGGAGCGAATTTCAGACATATGAGTTAATCAGTGAGCGGTGAGGATTTTCACCCGGAGGGTGTGACTCTTCTATTATCAGCTATTAGTTACCAAGGGTAACCACTATTTCCAAATAGTAATCTTATTGCTAACGTGATAAATGCTCACTGCTCACTGCTCACTGTTCACTGTTCACTGTTAACTGTCATAATGGGCACAATTAAGTATAAATGCTAGTATTTGCGCGGAGAAGTGAATCAACTTAAGTTCATCTTCTCGTAAAGTACAGGGTTTTTTCCATTGTAGCGATAGCACTGCGGTAACTTGATTTGCGTGAGTTATTGGCATAACCAAATGTGCTTTTGTATTTGTATCTGAATAATGAGCGACTTCTTTGAATTGAGCATCTTTAGTTGTATTTACGCAAACTTTCATTTGCTTAGTTGTAATAGCTTCTTGGGTTAATAGATCTTTATCCAACCAATTTTCTAATATTTCATCTTGGCTAAAAGTACCGTAAGTAGAAGTCAAACTATTGTTCTCTACTAATTGAAGAATACAATTATTAGTAGCGAAAGTTTTCCCATAGATAGCAGCAATTGGTGCCAGACTTTCCTCTACACTAGAAACTGTCTTCGTAACCTGTACTGACGAAGTTAATAATGCCATTTGCAAATTTGCACGACGCAATTCTTCAGTACGCTGCTTTAATAAATCATAGGTTTGAGCAGCACGTTGTACAACTCCTTTCAGTTCTTCGGGGTCCCAAGGCTTGGTAATATATCTATATACTTGTCCGGCATTAATAGCTTCTACAAGATCCTCAATATCGGTAAAACCAGTCAAAATGATGCGTACCGTATCGGGAAATTGAGGTAAAGTTTTGCTAAGAAATTCAGTACCCTTCATCTCCGGCATTCTCTGGTCGGAGATAATTACAGCAACTTCTCCTTCGTCAGCTAAAAGTTGTAAAGCATTGTTTCCGCTATCTGCTTTCAAAACTTGAAAATCACGGCGAAATGTTCGATACAACAAATCCAGATTATCTGGTTCGTCGTCTACTACTAAGATTTTTTGTTTTTTACGTCTTTCTGAAGTCATTAACTGGCCAAGAATGTTATTTAGCTCGGGAATGGGATTAGTCATATATTTATTCCTTTACATCATATGTGCTTTTTTATATTTGATACAAATCTAAAAAGGTGAATCGTTTTTTCTATAAATGTTTTAATGACTGATTAAAAAAAGTTATTCTATGATTCAAGTGCGTTTGTATTACCAGAAAAAATACGGTGTTTAAACAGAACAGTGTATAGTGGATTATTCCTTAGTAACTCATAATTTTTATTCGCGGTAGAGTATTCACCTCAATACTTAAGTCTACTTTTTTTACTTTCTGTATTATTCACAATAAATTCTGTAACTATATGTTTTCTCTAGTTAGATAGTTTACCGTTACAGCATAAAATAACTTTACTGCTGCACGTTCAAGCTAAGTTATGACAGATTTACCACCCAAACCTCAAAATCCTGAAAATGAACCAAATCGAGAACTAGCCCAAGAATTATTGCGAAAACTAAGGCAAAAAGAAGGAAAATGGGTGGAATGGGGACAAGCTTGTGCTTATCTGCAAAAAGCTGGTTACAATCCTCAAGAAATTTTTGAAGCTACAGGTTTTGAACCAATTCAGCAAAATCAAGTTATTGTTGGCTCTCAAGTTTACAATTCTTTAGTCAAAGGTGGTGCCTCCGAGGAAGTGCAATCCCATTATTCACAACGAGGAAGCGATGTTTTATATGAACTACGCTTGCTTACCGAAGAAGAGCGTGCAAGTGCTGCTGAGCTTACCTTGAAGCATAAAGTAGATGCAGATGAAGTTAAGGAAGTAGCCAGAGCAATCAAAGATTTTTCCCGCTTGCGTAACTTACCTGAAGGGTTTTCTGCACATCCGGGAGATGCAATTGCTTATCAAACTTGGAAACAAGCGCGACAAAAATCCGATTTACAAATGCGATCGCGTTTTATTGCTAAGGGTTTAAAGTATGCCCATACGGATACGGCACGGAAAAAAATCGAACAGTTATTGACCGATTTTACAGTTGTTCCTCAACGCCCTGCACCGCTGTTACCCTTCTACCGTTTGGAATCCGATGCGGAAATGTCTCGTGTAGTTCCGGTGGTAGGCGAGTTACCCCTGACACCAGATGATTTGAAAGCGGTTCCCATTATCACTGAAGAGGGGCCATTTAATATGGTGAAATTTGAGGGTGCTGCTGCCTGGGTACCGTTACCAGGTTGGCAAGTAGTATTAAATGCCGAAGTTCCGGTAGTAATATTATGTAGAAATGATAAGTTTCCCAATCAAGAGCAAAATGTTCCACAACAAGTAATGGTAGCGATAGATCGTGCTCAAAGAAAATGGGATTCTGGCAGTTATTTTGTGGTGGATAATTCCGGAGAATTAGATTTTCAATGGTTTGAAACTGAACCCGATATAGACTTATTAGGATGAGTAATTGTGATTGTCAAGCCGAAGAAGATTTTGGATGAGGAGTTTACTAAAGATTCTTGGCAAATTGATGAGTGAACAATGAACAATGAACAATTATCAATGAATAATTAACAGTTAGGAGTTGGGAGTTAGGAGTTAGGAGTTAGGAGTTTTGAATTTTGACTTTTGAATTCTCCCCTTCTCCCCACCTCTAAATTCTACTGTTGTGGAATTCTAACGAATTTACAATCATTTGTAGTTTCGCACTTTACTTGCACTAGTACACTGATTTGTGCATCGTTTTCGATAATGTGGCGATCGCCATTTTCAAATTTGAATTTTCCTGCTGCACCTTTGACGACGAAATTCTCTGCGGATAAAACATTTTGCAGCTCTTGTGCCGTTGGTTTTTTACCATCCTTTATGATGCGTCGTAAACCTTCGACAATTACCATTGTCGCATCATATGACATTGCAGTATGCCAGCTGAGTTTTTTAGTATCCCAAAGTTTTACAGCATTCCTTTCAAATTCGCTTTGATTAGATTGATTCTGAAACCAAGGAACTGCAATTACGAGATTTCTGGCGTTTTCACCTTCTCCATACAAAGAATCTCCACCTAAAAGTGTCAGATTGAAATCGTTACTTTTATTTAGAATATCCAAAATTTGATTAAATCTTTCATCAGTTGGTGGAGCAAGTACTAGTATACTTACTTGTTTTTCAGATTTTTGTAAGCATTCTTCTGGATTTAAACTGCTATCAATCTTGCACTCTACAACATCAATCAATTTACCATCTATTTCTGATGATTCCAGTTGCTTTTTCAATTCTTGACGAAAATTTTTACTGTATTCACTATTTTCATTGTAGACAATAGATGCTTTTTTCTTACCTCGTTTGACCATATAATCAACTAAATTTTTAATTGTAATTTCATCATTGGTAGCTGTGCGGAACATATATTTATTCAAATTAAGTCCGTATTGTTTCTCAGCCGATATTCTCACCGCTGTACTCGTAGGAGAAACCACAACCATATTGTTTTCATAAACTTTTCCAGCTTCAACAGTAGCGTCGCTAGAATAATGACCAACTACTGCTAAAATGTCTTTCTCATCAACTAATATTTGAGCGACTCTGGAAGACTTATTTGGTTCATTATAGTCATTAACAATAACTACTTGTAACATTCTGTCTTCAATTCCACAATTTAAGTTAATTTCATTCTGAGCTTGGGCAACTCCTTGCAATATTTCTTGATTAATTTGATTTCTTAAGCCAGTAATTTTAGGAGCAATAACAGCAATTTTCAGAGGATTCGGATTGTCACTCTTGCACTTTTTTCTATTACCTGTAGTTGGAGCCGGAAGCCGATCTATTTCTGAAGCTTCCATGGAAACAGCATTATTAAGATAAATCAGGGTTTCTGGGTCGTTCGGATTTCTTTGAAGAGATTGGTAAAATAATATAATAGATTTTTCATACTTACCTTCGCTAAAAGCTTCTATTCCTTCTCTTTTTAATCTATTCGATTTGGAAGTAATGAGAATTCTTTCTCCCCAACTAAAGTCATCTCCTAAATCTTTTAAGATAGTTTTTGAATTAGGAGGAGTTTTTTGTAAATTGTTCTCCGATATTTTCGTCTCAGAAGGATTATAATTTTTTCCAATATTTTGATCGATCAAACTAAAAGAAATAAACGCGATCGCCGCAATAAAGCTGAAGGAAATTCCCGCTAAAAGCGCTATCTTATTGTCAAAAATCGACTTTTTAGCCCAAACAAAAGGACGTGCGGCGGGATTTTGACAAATTACAGGTAACCAAGAAGCACATGGAAATTTATCTTCCATCCATTCAAGACGTTGACGTGCATTTCGTACCGCTAAATACAAAGAATGTCCTTGGGAAAAATCTTCTAGAAAGTATTGTAGAAATTGTCGCGCAACCTCATCAGGTACAGGCTCTCGCATAACAATCATTAGCGGAACTTTTACACCAATTAATTCATCCGCCAAACCCAAACCATCGCAGGAATTAAATATTGCTAATTTCAAACCATTTTGAACTGCAATTCTTAAAGCATTTCTTAATCTTGTTAGAGATATACTCTCACTGTCGTTAATTTGAATTTCTCCGCTATTAAATTCCTCTCCAGAAGAACTATGCCCCGCAAAAAACAGTATATCCCAATGTTGCTCCCACAAACTCCTACTTAATTCATCTTTCTGGGGTTGCTCTAACCAAGTAACTGTTGCTCCCCGACGACGTAATTTGGTCATTAACTCTCTATCTGAAGTTAAATCTAATCCTTCACTGCCGCCAAAAATAGCCAAAATTTTCACGGGGCGTTTTAGAGATTCACTCGGAGGTGCATACTCTGCACTTAAAGCAAATTCAGCATGGGTACGGTTGTTAAATAATTGCCATAACTGCCAAGGAAGCTTTTTCAAGTAGATATTTTTAGTATCAACAATTACTCTTACTGGTTCCTTTGGATGTGTTTTTTCTTCTATTCTTACTTGTAATTTTTCCCAGGAAAGTTGAGCAAACCATTGTTTCAAATAACTTTCAAATCTCTCTCTGGCAAATTTTTCATCATCAACTACACAAAGATGAGTAACTTGAGCTTCGGGTATATTGATTTGTCTAATAGTTTTACCCAACTTGCAGTATTTACTTTGCCAATCTTCATAAAAGCGAGGAATATCAGGTGCCCGAGTCAAATTAAGCTTGATTTTATGGTGTATTTTACCATCTTCACCAATTTCGAGTCTTACAGGAAAACCTTGTTCAAAACTGCCTTCGTCAATATTCAGTACAACTAATTTGCTCATGGCGGTTGAGGAGATCGGTTTTTTGAAATTTAGTTTAATTTGTTACAGTAACTATACTGAAAATCTCACATATACTAATATTCCATTTTACGATAAGACTTTTGAAATATTGCGTTGTCTCCATAACAAATGTAGAGACGTTGCATTGCAACCTCTCTACATGGGGAAAATATAAGCATTTTCAGTTGATTTCAATACATTCGGATACCCCATTGCCCTGGAGAGGGGAGAGGTTATGAATCTCGAAGATAATTAAACAACAAAGCTTTCAGTAATATTAGCATCGCCTAAAGCAACTCGAATATTAAACCTATCTCCTAATTCGGCGGTGAATTTAAACTGAATATAGTTATCTTTATTTCTAGATTGCACCGTAAAAAAGGTGTTTCCTGTTGCATCTAAACCGCTAAGTTGTAAATCTTGGGGAAGATGAGTGCTCTCGCTTAGAGGATATGCTCTAATTAAAATCGCCATGGTTTCGTCGGCTTTGGGTAAAATTGCAACCATCAAAGCAACGGCATTTTTACCAAAGTGCATGCCGAAATCAATCGCTTTTCTTATGCCAGCAGCGGGATTTTCTGGATTTATTTCCCACAGCAATTCAGCAGCTTTCCAGCGAATTTCTTCGTTATTGGTATTTTCTAATAAATGAATTAAAGCTTTTTCGGAATCTGAATCAACTTGATTTATCTCATTTTGAGTAGAATATAAGTGCGCTACAGCATCTTTATTATTGTCAGATTTTGAATTTTCAGAAGAAATATTCGCGAATACAAAAAGAGGCTTATTTGCTTGTTCTCCGATTATTTCTTCAATATTTCGCCAACCTTCGTCAATAATATTTTCCAACCATTGATTTAACTGCACTACGGTTTGATGAGAATGTAAGGCTTCAAGTAAATTATCCAAAGATTCTAATTCTTCAATCTTAACAAGAGTGTTGTTGACTTGTGGTAAGAACCCTAATAATTTTCCTTGTTTATAGGCTTCATCAAACTGCACTACAACATAACCGATGCGGTTATTTCTCACATCTTCGGGAAAGTAACAAGTATCCGAGCCTATCTTTATCGAACGACATTCCAATTGTCCCTTTCCTGGTAAATTCAAATCAGCAATATTAGTACTGACTCTGGCAACGGCATTCCAACTATGACTCTGTTTTAATGAAGTTGCTACATCTAACATTTGTAAATAGTTATTCGTTACCAATACTGCTAATGTATTATGGTAGACTTGCTCTATTTTTTCAGGATTAGATTGCTCTTGGGCAAATTGCCTTGCTTTATTTCGGTTCGCTTCAGTAATGGGAATGGAAATAGTTATTTTTTCGGTTGATAAGCTCATAATTAATTACTCTAGGATAATCTTTGCTATGTATCTATATATCCTTGTGCTCTACCAAAAGCTAATAGGCAAGGAAAACATTTGTGGTTGTAAAAATGATTGAGAGTACTTTCTCTTCTATCAAACTTTTCGGCTAATTCACGCCAAGTTTTGGCATCTGGCGGTAATTTAAACTTAAGCAATACTTGACAGTTAATATGCGGAGATGAACGAACGTGAAGATCCCGTAATTCACTACCTTGTGTTTCAATCCATTCTAGAGTTTCTTCTAAAATTGGTGGCACTTTATCTGGTGCAGGTAAATTATCTATTGGATCTATTTGATTCGATTCTTCATCTTTTGACTTAGTTACTCTAGTTTTCTTCTCTTTAGCTATTTCTTGACGAATATCTAACAGCCTAAACTTTAGATAAGCGTTAAACCAAGTCAATAAATTCGCTTGAGACGCATCATAATTATGAATATTTTTGCAAAACCAAAACCAAGTTTTCTGCAATGCATCTTCATAATATTCCGGTAGTATATCCCCACCATGCCAAATTTTTCCAGATTGCTGCATCTGATAAATCAACCGATTTAACAATCGCTGACGCTTTAAACTACCATTTGGATGCCGACGCATTTCTGCTACTAGCTTATCTAATTGTTCGTATAAATCTTCAGAATATGTCATATGCTCATATGTAACTGAAAAACGATTGAGATATCGGGGGTTGTTTTAACACAATTGCTCCATGATTTTGAATTTTCCGCTTTATTTGCTTGTCTGGTATTATTCCAAAATCTACCGACATCTTTACAAAACTTTACATTTTGGCGGTAAAATTGCAATACACTTTTCTGCAAAGAGTTTGTGTTTTGAAATACAATTACTCGTCAGAAATAATCATCAAGGGTTTGTAGTTGGGCTTTAGCCCTTCTTAATCCCAAAATATGATGCGCTCAAGCGCTACTACGTTAGCGAAGCGTGTCCGTACGGGAGGTCGTCCCGAAGGGACGTAAGGACATACATTGTTACCCATCAGAATTAATGGGATCGAGTAATAATACTGCATTTCATTAACTAGGACTGGTTTTTTGTTCCCGAAACTATGTAGATACGTGTTAGCTAAGCGTGCCCATAGGGCATAATTTCACGTCTAACTATTACACCGATAAAGTTGATAAGGAATTCCAATGCGATAATGCTGCTCGGTATCAATATTGCAAGATAATTGAGAGACTTGAGTTTTCTGGGGATAATCGCGTCGTCTTCTTCCGGGAGCAAATATCCATAAATTGAGTTGAGAAATATTTTGATTGGGTAGTTGGGAAAGCTTTTCAAAGATAAATTTAAAATCGGATGATTGATTTAAAAATCCAAATTTAGAATATTTAAAACCAGGATTATTGCTATTTTTAAATATTTGGGTTTCATTTTCTAAAGCCAAAGCGAAACTCAAACCTAAAGCGACATCTTGATAATTACTATATGCCATTATAGCCATGACGGGGACGGAAGGTTCTTGATAAATATTTTGCGCTACTTGTTTAGGTAAGTATGGTTTATGAAAAGCTAAGTTGTAAACAACGAAAATACAACTGATAAAACCAATAAGTAAAATAATTAATAGCGATCGATTTTGAAGATGTTGCTCCTGAGGAAAACTATTATTGTCGCGAATCAAACTAGCTGTAATTAAAGCGCTGAAGCTGGGATAATAAACAAAGTTGTAACGCGGTGCAACTGTAATATCTTTGCCGAGTATGTAAGAAATCGTGAATATTCCTAACAGTACTAAAGCTGTAAAATTTAATAAAGTTAGTGTGGATAAACGAGTGTGTGGTTCTTGTAATAACAATTTTGCTCCTCGAAATACCTTCCATCCCAACCAACCCGTAAATAACAACATTAGTAAAGCACAAAGAATTACTATTGGTAAAGGCTGATGTTCTACGGGTAACATAATTACCATTACAACCCAACTAATCAAAGTTTGATATAACGGTTCAATGTTTTGGGGAGTCGGTAACCAACTGGTTTCGGAACGGTTTAAATGATTTTGAATTATCCCGAACCATGGAATTAAACTAATTACAACTGTACTCGTAGATAAAATTAATGCTAGACCAACTTTTCTGACATTAAGAGTTTTTACCTTTCTCCAAGCGATTAGGAATATAGTTCCAACTTGAGCGATAAAAGCAATAATGCAGAAATAATGAATATAAATAGCGATAATATTAATAATTGTCCATGTCAACCAAAGCCAAATTTTGACTTGCTGACGTTGAAAAATATCTTGCTGAATTTGTATAAGCGCTAACATTGATAAACCGATCGCCAGCATCGGTAAAGTATAATGTCGGGCTTCTTGAGATAAATAAACCGCAAAAGGCGAAACAGCTACAAAAGCAGCACCCATTAATCCGGCTTTTCGGGAAAAGGCTAATCGATTGAGAAAATATATCGCTACAACCAAGCCAACACCAAACCATACAGATGGCGATCGCAACTTACTCACCCAATTTTCTCCTAGAGGATTCAGCCATCCCAAAAAGGCGTACATACCACAGAAAAATAGCGGTGGGTGGGTAGACTCAGTAGCGATATTTTGAGCAACTTGAGGACAACTTACCCCAGTTTGATAACTAAAAACATCTCGTAATTGTTCTAAAGGAAATATTACATCCAAAGGGATAGAACTGTAATTTTTACCTAAACTAAAGATAGCAGTGATGACTTCATCCATCCACAAAGGTTTAAGTTCCAAATTCCAAAAGCGCAAAACAATCGCCAAGGCAATTACAAAAGTTAAACCCAAATAATGTAAATTAAGCTTTATTCTTGTCATCATTTAATTACTAGGTAATTGAGAAAATAACTTGTCCGCACAAATCAATCTCAATATTTTTTTAAGATAGAAAATCTACAGTCTAAATTCTCATATGTCAGACGCTAATTCCACCCATCGAGTGCCAGAAAATCCTTTGTCAGTGCCACAACTGCCAACTTTGCATACATCGAAGTCGCGCGATACTTTGATTGCAAATATCCGTAACTCTTTGCGATCTGGACAACAACAAATGGCTGACTGGAAAAGTGGCCCCTTAGCAGTGTCTGCAGTTCCCGGTGCTGGGAAATCTACAGGAATGGCGGCTGCTGCGGCTATTGCAATTGCCCGTCAGTACCAAAATAATAACTCTGTACGTCCAAGAATTCGTCGTCAAGGGAACCCGTCGGGTGCCCGTCAATTAGTAGTTGTTACCTTTACTCGTTCTGCTGCTGCTAATATTAAAGCCAAAATCCGTAAATATTTAAGAGAACAATTATCTTTACCTCAAACGGGTTTTGTGGTATTTACCCTACACGGTTTAGCCTTAAATATTGCCAGCCGTCATCGCCAATTATCCGGCTTAGAGCTAGATTCTGTCACCTTAATCACCCCCAATCAAAGTCATCGTTTCATTCGCACTGCAGTAGAGAAATGGATTGCTAACAATCCCAGATTGTATGCTCAATTACTCGAAGGGATTCAATTTGATGGAGAAGAAACAGAAAGATTGCGCCGTCAATCGGTTTTACGCACAGAAGTATTACCGGAATTAGCAATGACGGTAATTCATGAAGCCAAAAGTTCGGGAATAACACCCCAAGATTTGCAGCAATTAAGTCAGCAAAGCAGGGATAGATATGAAATCTTGAACATCGCCACCGGATTGTACGAACAATATCAAATTTTGATGCGCGATCGCGATTTTATTGACTATGACGACATGATATTAGCAGCATTGCGAGTATTGGAAAATGAAAGCGCTAGAAAAATCGAACAAAATCAAGTTTTCGCCGTATTTGAAGATGAAGCACAGGATTCTAGTCCCCTTCAGACTGAGTTATTGGAAATATTAGCGAGGGAAGGGGGAGAGGAGCCACTGCGTTGCGGAGGTTCCCTCCGTTGTAGCAAGTGGCGTGGGGGAGAGGGGGAGAGGGGAGAGGGGGGAGATGGGGAGATGGGGAGATGGGGAGATGGGGAGAAATCCAATTCTCAAGTTAATTTAATTCGGGTTGGCGATCCCAATCAAGCGATTAACTCTACTTTTACGCCAGCAGATCCGATTTATTTTCGTCAGTTTTGCCAGGAATGCGATTCTCAAGGACTTTTGGCGACTATGGACAGGGCTGGCCGTAGTAGTAGAATAATTATTGAAGCTGCAAACTTTGCTCTCGAATGGGTAAATAATCTCTACCAAAAAAAATCTTCCTCCCCCTCTCCCCCCTCTCCCCCCTCTTCCCCACGCCACTTGCTACAACGGAGGGAACCTCCGCAACGCAGTGGCTCCTCTCCCCCTCCCCTCCCCTTCCGCAATCAAAGAATACTTCCGGTTGAATTCAACGATCCACAACCGAATGCAAACCCTGCGGCAGTAGGAAGAGGAGTAGAAATTTACACTCCAAGTGATATCCATAATACCGTTGAATTACTGTCAAAAAGAATTATCGAATTATTTCCTAAAGACGAAGAAAACGGTAGTGCAGCAATATTAGTGAGAGAAAACCGTCAGGGAACTTGGTTAAGCCAAGCAATCAAACCAATTTGTAAAAAACATAGTATCTTACTTTACGATGTAGGCGAACAAGATCGGCATTCCCACGTACCAGAAGAAATATTGGCAATTCTACAATTTTGCTCGAGCCCTCATTCTCCGGATTTCCTCAAAGCTGCATTGGGAGTTTTAGTTAAACGCCGATTAATTGAGCCTCAAGATTTAAATGCCTTAGCTTCCTTACCTGAGGAATTTTTATATCCTTCTCCCCTAGCTGCCACTCAAACCAAAGTCGTAATCAAAGCCGCCGATTTTTGTCGCGACTTGCTCAATGCCCGTTTAGAATTACCTCTTTATCAACTAATTTCTTTCATTGCCTTAAAACTAGATTATCAACAAGCAGAATTAGCCACCGCCGATAAACTTTCAGAACGAATCAATCAGCAAATTCTCGGTAACATTTCAATGGAGAGAATGCTGGGCACACTTAGAGAAATAGTTAGTTCCGACCGCATAGACCCCGTAGATACTGAAGACTCAGAAGCGCGTTATACCCGTCGCAACCAATTGACAATTATCACCATGCATAAAGCCAAGGGTTTAGATTGGGACTACGTATTTTTACCTTTTTTACATGAAAACTTAATACCAGGTAAATTTTGGGTTCCACCCCAAAGAAAATTCTTGGGAGACTTTACTTTATCGGAAGTTGCTCGCGCTCAAATTCGTGCCTCTCTTCATGGAAAAACAACCTTACCCGATGTAATTGAAGCATGGGAACAAGCGAAGCATTTGAAAATAGCTGAAGAATACCGTTTACTTTATGTTGCGATGACGCGAGCAAAACGTTTGTTATGGTTATCGGCAGCGAAGGAAGCGCCTTTTACCTGGAGTAAACCCAATAATTTACAAAAACAAGCACCTTGCCCTGTGTTTTCGGCTTTGAAGCGGGAGTTTACTGAGTGTGTGGTGGAAGAAAGAACAGCAGTTCGGAATTAGTTTTACTTTTTGAATTGTGTTTTTAGCACATTAAGTACAGTGGTAATCATAATTGTTTGATGCTTTGATATCAAGTTATCTTTAGATCGTAAAGTCTCAATAATTTTACTGTAAAAACAAAAAAATAATAGATAAATATATTACTTGTATTGTTAAACTTGAATTGAAATTAATTCAATTAATAAATCAACAATATATGTATACAGAATTCATTTTATTATCTGAGATATTATCTAATGATGGCTTTGCAATCGATCGATCAAAACACCATCAATCACAAACAGTAGTTAACCTTTATTCTCAAAATCAATTTCAAGAAAATCAGGGAAACTTCCACGATATGCTGGAGGCATTAGGAGAGCGTGAAACCGGCTTTATATCTGGAGATTCAAGACAATATAACTTTGTTAATCCACAACTATATTTTCTTGGTAAATACCAATTTGCAGAAATTTTGTTAATTCGTCTTGGTTACTATAAAGCTAAAGTCTACTTTGGCAATGGTGCGAATAAAAATTACTGGCGAGGAACTTGGACTGGTAAAAACGGTATTAATAGTAAAGTCGAGTTTCTTAATTCTCCCGAGGCTCAAGAAATGGCAATTCGTGAAGCTTTTGGTGTTTATTGGCAAGATATAAACTACTTGATGAATAAAAGAGGAAAATCAATTGATTCTTATTTATCTCAAATAAAGACTTTTAACGAGCAAGGAAATCCTAGAACAGTAAAAATTACTCTTTCTGGAATCATTGCAGCGGCTCATTTAAAAGGTCCCGATAAAGTTGTAGATTTATTAGTGAATGGTAAAGTATCTCAAGACCCTTTTGGTACTTCTATTCTGGCATATTTAGAAGAATTTGGCGGTTACGAAACAACACCGTCAGATTTTTTGCAACCATAATTACCCCCTTTTTAATCTAAGGAAATGTTTAATAAGTTATAAATAAAACTTGTAAATTTTAAGATCCCCCTAAATCCCCCTTAAAAAGGGGGACTTTAACCCCCCTTTTTTTAAGGAGAGCTACTGCGTTGCGGAGGAACACGTTGTAGCAAGTGGCGTGGAAAGGGGGGATAATCCGAAAACTGGGCAAAAAACGATACTTTTCAAACATCGTTTTAGTAAGGAGAGAGATTAAGGGTGAGATTTTATCTGATATCTAATTACATCGATGGAAATTACACTTATTTCAAAAAATCAATTTACAGATTTGTATTACCTATGAATTGCCTAATTCTCATTTTTCTTTGTTCGGATTTTATATCTCGTCACATTTTCATTTACGATCCGCACCCTTTAGGTGAAAATTGATTATTGTTCATCGATAATTGATTATGAAAAATGTTCTCGCAACGCTGCTGAAAATCGGTGGAATCACCTTTGGAGTTTTTATATTAGCCATTGTTATCTTCTATTTCTGGGCTAGCTCCGGTGGTTATCCTCGTAAAAACTATGCGGAAGTTGTAGATTATCGAGCTTCAGCGCCAACTGATAAAGATGAATTTACGCTTATTACTTATAATATTGGTTATCTTTCTGGATTAACGAACAATAAAGCCGTCAGTAGAGAACAAAAACTTTTCGACGATAATCTTAAAACTGTTGTTGATGCACTCAAACCACTCAAGGCAGATATTATTGGCTTTCAAGAAATAGATTTAGCTTCCAAACGTTCCTTTAAAGTCAATCAAGTTTTAGAATTAGCCGAGCAACTCTCATTTAACCATGGTGCGATTGCCATTAACTGGGATAAAAATTACGTACCATTTCCCTACTTTTCATTTTCTACCCATTTTGGCAGAGTTTTATCAGCACAAGCCCTATTAAGTCGCTATCCCATCACTGATAACCAACGCATAGTATTAGATAAAGTCGCCAGCAAACCTTTTTTCTACAACGCTCTTTATTTAGATAGAGTCGCACAAATAACCGAAATCAAAATTAATAATCGTTCCGTCATCGTTATTAACGTGCATTTAGAAGCCTTCGATGCACCGACTCGTCGTAAACAAACCGAATATGTACAAAAACTTCTCTCCGAATACGTCGATAAGTATCCAGTGCTGTTAATGGGTGATTTCAATAGTACAGTTCCTCCCATACCCGAAAATCCCCAACCAACTATAGATATTTTGCTGAAAACCCCTTCAATTAAATCGGCTTTTCCAGATTCAGCATTAAATAATCCCCAAATCGCCACCTTCCCTTCCGATAAACCCGTATATAAACTCGATTACATCTTCTATACTCCCAAAAATATAGAATTAATCGAATGGCGAATAGTTGATGAAGTAAAACAAGCTTCCGATCATTTACCCGTGATGATGAAATTTCGGTTTAAGGATTAGGGAATTAGGCATGGAGCATTGAGCATAGTTAAATTCATCCACATATACTCAATATATTATTGTAGGATGGGCTTCCGAGATTACAGCCCAGCTTTTTATATCATAATTTTGCATCATCGGTACTTAAGATGATATATGATTTTTATAAGATAAATTGATTATAAATAATGATAAAAAATTATCAATTACCTCGAAATAAGTTGGTTTTTGTAATTGGGATTCTGTTAATACTGGGTATATTCTTTCGGTTTGTGAATATCGAACAAAAATTATTTCATGGAGATGAATGTATAACTACAGTCAGAGTCGCTGGATTTAGGCATCAGGAAGTAAATGATTTAATTCCCAGAAATCAAGTAATTACTCCTGAAGAAATAAAAAAATTTCAGCGCGTAAATAAATCGGGTAAAAATTTACTTAATACAATAGAAGTCACCGCAGAAATGGCACCTCAACATACACCATTATATTTTCTATTAACTAGGATTTGGGTGCAGATCTTTGGTGACTCTGTAATTGTCATGAGGAGTTTAACAGCTTTAATTAGCTTATTAGCATTTCCTGCTATTTATTGGTTATCTATAGAACTATTTCAATCGCCACATGTAGGGTGGATTGCTGTAGCTTTAATGACTGTATCACCCGTTCACATTTTTCAAGCTCAGAATTCTAGGCCGTACAGTCTTTGGATTTTGACAATCTTGATATCTAGTGCAGCATTTCTACGAGCAATAAGACACAATAAAAAGTCAAATTGGCTGCTCTATGGAATTACAATGGCATTAAGCCTTTATACATTCTTATTTTCTTCATTCGTTTTTATTGCACATACCATTTATATTTTAATAATTGAACGTTTTCGTAAAACAAAGACCATAACTAACTATTTATTAACTTCATCACTGATATTTTTAAGTTTTAGTCCTTGGTTATTTGTAATTATTACTAATTTCAATACTGCAAATAAAATGACATCATGGACGGGGAAGTCCGCATTATTTTTTAGGTTAGTACAAGCATGGTTAAAAAATTTATGTGATATTTTTATATTCTGGCATTATGAATTTCAAAAGAAGTTATTTATTTCTGAAAATACGTTTACTTTTGTTGTTGGTATATTCCTTTTAGTCTTATTACTATACTCATTTTACTTTTTATTGCAGCGTACTCCACAGAGAGTATGGCTATTTATTTTGACTTTAACTGCTGTATCATCATTAGCTTTAGTATTAGCAGATTTAGTTTTTGGTGGTCGTCGCTCAGCTTTAGGTCGATACTTATTTCCTAGTGTTTTGGGTATTCAATTAGCATTTGCCTATTTACTTGGTACTAAACTTACCTCTACATCTTTAAATTCTATAGGTATAAGAATTTGGCAAATAATTACAATTTTAATAATTTCTGCTGGAGTTTTATCTAACTCCCTTAGTTCTCAAACAGAGGCATGGAATGGGATGAATGACTTTATTATTCAATCATCTCGTATCATTAACCAAGCACCAAACCCAATCGTAATATCAGATAATGATATCATTTTTGGTGTAATGACCTTAAACTTTAGACTAGCACCTCATGTGAAACTTATATTAATATCTGAATCCAAGGAAACAACAATTCCTGATGGTTTTAGTGATGTGTTTTTATGGCAATCTTCAGTTAAATAACGTTCCCAACTTGAAGAGAAACAACAACTTTCTTTCAAACCCGTGTTCCAAGATTATCACCGTAAAGGTACTATTTGGGAAACTTCATCTCCCGCGACTCTTTGGAAATTAGAGCAAATATAAATCTTTAGCTTCTTTATGGAAGACTTTAGTACTACTTAGGTAGGTAGGCATACATAAACCGAACTATCTAAAAGAATGTAAATGAGCTATCTTAGCTTATTCAATCTCACTACTCACTACTCCCTCCTAAAGGGTGCCCGTCATAACAATAATTTTTTCCACGTACCTACTTAGGCATTGGAATTATTAATCAACCTAGGGAAAAAAACATAGTGTGGATCAACTAAACCCCCTTATTCCCCTTGTTTGATGGTTGGGTAAATAATCTACTGAAAATTAAAGTTGTAGCATTACACACCGATTGCGAAATTATGACGATATCGATATTATTTGCGGTAATCCACATATAAAATCTGTAAAACTAAAAAGTTAGTCATTAATTGTTAATAGCTGAGTAGGAAAGATAAAAAAATAAGATACCATAGCGTTTTTGTATAAAAAAAACGAATTTTACCCCGTGCAGGCGGGTTTCCTTCCTATAAGCTCAGCCTTACAATCTGTGAGTAATTCAGCCCTCAAATCTAATAATTCCTCATGCCCAACCTAAACAAGTTATTAAATACTAGAAACTCAAAGTTAGCTTGGTTACTGCGGTTAAAACTATTAGGGCTGCAAACCGAGTTACGGGAAGCTTTGAAAACAGAGGAATTTGATCCTGGGAAAGATATTTGTCAGGAACTTTTGCAGGAATTAGATGTAATTTTAGAATCTCAAAATCAAAGCGATCGTACAGAAGATAATTCTTCTTGGGAAGATGTTTTAGAACCCATCGTAAATCAACTTGATAATAACCGACAATTATTGCAAACTCCTACTCAACCCAAACTGAAACCAATTATCCAAACCTTACTTTCCGACAAAAAATTATCTCAATACATCGGCGAATATCAGTTTCACAGTAGCGATGATGGCGGATTATGGAACGAAATGCAACGATTACTATTGCGAGTACCTCAAAAAAAAGCCGAAATATGGCGATCGCAAATTTTCAACCAGGTAATTACATTGGGTGCGATGGAGGATAAAGTTTCTTTACAACAAATTCCATTTCCCAACCACAAACATATCTACTCTGGTTTGAAAGGCAATATTCAAGCTTCGGGGTTGTGATTTTCCAGTACCATAAATTTTGATGAGCGACTCCAAATCCAAAGAAGCGGTAGCGAATTAGATATCCTTGCAGCGATCGTTTCTACTTGTCTCAAATTTATCGAAATCGATCCGCATTTACACCATACCTTAAGAAGTGTCGATCGATTCGGCGTTCGTTCCCTCACTTCAGCAGATAAACCTAAGTATATTGCCGCATTAATAGAGCGTTTCAATAGAGTTAAAGTGACCTTTAATACAGATGCTTTAATATCTCTACGTGCCAGACTTGACTTAGATGAAGCCATACATTCATTAGTTTATTTACCATGCGTCGATCGTTTTTCCTGGTGGGGAAAACTGCAACAAGAAGCGCGTCGCACCTTAGAAGCAGCAGTACAACAAGCCCGTCAAGCAGGTTATCAAATACAGATTCGCCCTTTATGGGGAACCTATGCCGATATTTACTCCTTCTCAAAAGACGACTTGCAAATAGATATCGGCGGTACACCCGGAGAAGTCTCCGCTTGTCTGCGAGTTTACGCCAAAATCAACGACGAAGAACTTCGTGGAAGGGTTTTATTTCGTTCGTCTTGAAATATCCTTTACTTGTTTTTCTATAGAGGTTCTATTATCACATGGGGTTCTACTTCAATCCACAGTCTGGCATTACAACTAAGAGGATTATGGGGACGGTACACTATCCTACAACTTCCATGGATTTTCAGATCATGATAATAATGGCTATAGTTGCCTGATTGAACTTTTACTACAGGTATGTTTGTACCATTTTTCTGATTACTTCTGATCCGATGCTGGTTAACATGAATGCGAGTTAATGACTTTGAAATTCGCTTTCTCCAATTTGGTTTGGGACCTCTACTACCTTCTTCGACTTTGGGAATCCCATTAAATAAAGGAATCTGCCAAACTCTGTCAACCTTCTTTGCTCCTAAAATTCTGCCTTCTTTGAGTAGTCTTCGTACTCGTTGAGTGCAAATTTTCAAGAGATGAGATGCTTCTTGGGTTCCAATCATCTAAACCATAAACTATAGCGCTATAGTTTTTTATATCTCAATTTGGCAACAAAAAATTTTCTTTTTCTACTTCTTTATTTTTTCTCCTGCTCTTCTGCTCCCCTCAATCAATGAGAGTTACGGGTATCGCTGTTCGGGAGTAAATACTATTCCTTACCTCTTTGCTTGGTAGAGGGGCTTGCTAATTCATCTAAGTACTAATACTGATAATCCTCATCGGAACTTCAATTAATTCTACTGATTTATTGATAGAAGATTTGCTGTCAGTTTAACTACTGAATGAGGAAATCACTTATCACTGATATAGAGAAACAAATCTAATTTACTTATTCACTTTTCACAGATAAAAACAGGATGCCAAATATAAAGAAATTATCAATTGCATTTACTGGAGCTTTAATAGCTGTACTCAGTAGCGTAGTAAATAACTCCGCACAAGCAGCAAGCTTGAAAGATGAATATATAACAGTTCAGAAAGATGTCATAGTTGATTTTGATGAAAACGTTGGTGTTGGCAGCAATCCACTAAATGGTGGAACCAAACTTGATAATCTTTGGTCTCGTTATGGCTTACAGTTAGATTCACGTCTTCAAAATGATATAGGTGAAGGAACAAGTGAATTATGGCTTTATAACAGTAACTGTAAACCGACTAAAAATGGAATATCTGATGATGGATTTACGAATAAATGTACTGGCGGCGATCCAGATTTAGCAACCGGAGAGGGTGAATACCGTAATATTGAATACGATTCTCCCCTACAAGGAGAAGTATTAATAATTCAGGAAAATAACGGCGCACCAGACGATTATGCAAATCGTAGTAATCCCGGTACAATTATATTCAAATTTACCGATGAAAATGGTGTTGATTTCAATAATATAGGTTTATTAGACTTTGACGATCCAGGTCAACCAATTTTCAATTTTACATTTTTTGATGATACTACTGAAGAAATTCAGTTTGGATTAGATGCTGATGATAAAGAAAACTCAGGGGTTACTGTATTAAGCAAAGATGGTGACGGTAATGCTCTCAAAGGTGATAACTCCTTAAGAAATTACGAGTTTGATTTTTCACAAAATATTAAACAACTTGATATTACCTTACCTGGAAGTGGAGCCATAACTTACTTAGATTTCCAACGTACGCTAAAAAGAAAAGTTCCTGAACCTACTTCTATCTTAGGTTTATTCTTCGGAAGTGTCGTGATTGCCTCAGTTAAACGCAAGCGCTCATCAGAAAAATAATATTCGATTTCCATATAATAAGCTCTTTTAACAAAATCCTTTTTCTTTATTCACTAACCTCCTATAAAGGGGGTTTTTCTTTTATTCTAGGGTTACTACTACCTAATAATACGCAAAAAAATTTACTTTCTAAGTCCATAAAATTTCAAAAGTTAAGTAAATTCATTTATATAAAAAAGAATATTAGTATTTCAACCGATCGGCTTTACTTCTACTTTGAATAAAAAATCCTCAATTTTGAGAGAGTATTTACTCCTGCCTAACCTATTTATTCTCTAAATCTCTTAGAAATGATGTAGGGCTTAAGAAATCTCAAAATTTAAGATAAGGGAATAAAGGAATGAGAATTAATAAAATATTTTCTAGGTTGAGTGTTGGTACATTATTAGCTACTGCTGTTACTGTTGCTGCAAATCCCGCTCAAGCGGCTGATGAATATATAAATGTTCAAAGATTGGTAACTCAAGATAAAGAAGTAACTATAGACTTTGATGAAAAGGTTTTTGAAAAGAATAATGGGGACAAAGTTAAGGTTAGGCTCGGTAAGAATAGCAATCCATTTTTAAAGGCTAAGAACGAAATTGAGAAACTTTGGGAGAATGATTATGGTTTAGAAATGTCCAGTACCCGTAAGGATGGTAAGGAGAGCAAATTATGGCTGTACAACAGTAACTGTAAACCAGGAGAAAATTGTACTGGCGGTGACGAAGATTTAGCTACTGGAAAAGGTGAATATATTGATAAAGGCAAGACGATAAAATACGACACTGATAAACAGGGTAGAGTTCTAATAATTCAAGAAAATGAAACTGGCAGGCCAGATGACAACATAGGAGGCACTATAAAATTCAATTTCACCGATGAACTTGGTGTTGATTTCAATAGCATTGGGTTATTAGACCTCGATGAACATAAACTACCACAATTCCAAGTTAAGTTTTTTGGTGAAGATAATCTAACCAACTGGTTTAAATTTGATGAAAAGAGTCAAAATGTGTCAACAACTTCCGAAGGCAATACTGAAACATTGACGCTTGAAAATTCAAACTATATCACTGAAATGACGCGTCAGAGGGGTACAAAAAATGGTGTAAAGACAGATGAAAATTCACTCAGAGAATACAATTTCGATTTCGGTGATAAAAGAATTACAGAATTCCATGTTAAGTTATCTGGAAGTGGCGCGGTAACTGGATTCAATTACGCTCGGCGAGGATTAAAATTTGCGAAGAAAAAAGTTCCCGAACCTACTTCTATCTTGGGCTTAGTTGCTGTAAGCGGTTTAGTTGCTTCTTCCTTAAAGCGTAAGCGTCAGTCTTCAAATGCTGAAATTATTCAATAAAAAAGACTTTTGATCGAAAAGTCTTTTTTTTTACATATGCTTTCCCCTTTTAAAGGGGATTTTTTTTGCTAAACCCCTCTCCATTGACGGGTACCCATGAGAATTTTTTAGGAGAAAAAATTTGGCAGGGAGCCTTGACGAAGTCTTCTCGTAGAGTACCTCTCACCTCTTGAAGGGAGAGGCTTTTGAATTTATTATGGCGATCGCTAGAAAAAATCAACCAACCGCAGCAACTTCTCTACCTAAATCTTGAAACATGGGCGTACTCAAATATCTTTCCCCAAAGGAAGGCTGAACCATCACAATTAAACGCCCCTTGTTTTCCGCACGCTTCCCTATTTCAATTGCTCCACACAAAGCCGCACCGGTGGAAATACCAGATAATATTCCTTCCTCTTTTGCTAAACGTCTTCCCATGACCATGGCATCTTCATCGCTAACGGTAACCACTTCATCAATCGCATCTGTACGCAAAACATCTGGGACAAATCCGGCACCTATACCTTGTATTTTATGAGGTCCCGCTTGTCCGCCGCTCAAGACGGGACTGTTTTTAGGTTCTACCGCAATTACCTGAAAACTTGGCTTACGTTGCTTAATTACTTCAGCAATTCCGGTAATCGTTCCGCCGGTACCAACACCAGCAATCAAAAAATCCACTTTTCCATCGGTGTCTTCCCAAATCTCTTCAGCAGTCGTTTCTCTGTGAATTTGCGGATTAGCTGGGTTACGGAACTGTTGCAACATATAGGCATTAGGGGTATTCGCCGCGATTTCTTCTGCTTTAGAAATTGCTCCACGCATTCCCCCTGAAGCAGGTGTTAACTCCAAAGAAGCGCCGTAAGCTTTGAGCATTGCCCTTCTTTCTAAACTCATGCTTTCAGGCATTGTCAAAATTAAACGGTAGCCAAGCGCCGCCGCCACCATTGCCAATCCAATACCCGTATTACCGGATGTGGGTTCTACCAAGATGCTTTTACCCGGTTGGATTAATCCTTCTTCCTCTGCTGTCTTTACCATATTTGCAGCAATCCGATCTTTCACCGAAGCTGCGGGGTTCATTCCCTCCAACTTGACCACAATTCTGGCAACGCATCCTGCTTGCTGAGGGATTTTGTTAAGTTCAACTAACGGTGTTTTACCGATCAGTTCTGTCACATTACGAGCAATTTTCATCTCTTTCAATCCTTTTTTCAATCGAAAATAAAATATTTATCTTGTAAAAAGAAAATTCTCTATTTTATTTTTATAATTACAACTTAAATATTAATTTATTTTAAGTCATAAAATAAATATTCCTTACTTTGCTTTTATCTTACTTATCATACTTAAGATACTAAAGCAATCTAATTAAAAGTCTCAGTGACTAAAAATATATTTTAACCACTAAATGATCTTCTTTTCAATTGCCAAAGATTTTTTCCACTATATTTTATGGAATTTAGCGAAAAAATAAAAATTATAAATTTTTCAATACAAATGTATATCTCGTCACTGATACATTGTTTAGTCGTATCTAGGAGTTCTCCCAAACCTTGCTTTCTTAAGAATGCCTTAAATTTCTAATTGATTAATCAGCAGTGGAGAAATCTTTCAAGAAGTAGAGGAAAAGGGAAATAGGGAATATTCATCCGTGGCGAATGTTGCGCCGTCAGTGAAGCGCTTTGAAGAGGCTAATATGCATCTTTTCGATACCTGAACTGAGCCACAATAAATCTGAACAAGTTCCCATTAAGGCTGATATATTGGGAAATTTTTACTGAGTTAGGAATGGCCGCTATTGTCACACGACTCGGGTGGTGCCGTACACTGATTGCCTTATTATTACGTTCAATATTAGTGAGTGTACGAGCACCCTACAGCAGAAATGTGCCAGTTGCGGCCATTCCTGTGAGTCATATAAAACCGCCTTGAAGTCAATGTCAATAAACCGAAAACAAATACCTAAAAAAAGCAATATTTTTCCATTTCGATTATCCGGCATATAGCATTTTCTGTTGACTAATAATTATTTTTTATTCTGCTAAAACGAATACATATTATGTTTTCAAATTTATTGTTAACGATCAAAACCCTGTACTGTAAAGCGATTGCATTTTTTTAATTAACTTTATTTTTGGCAGAGTGAGTACAAAAAGAATAGAACCCCACTCAATAAAGACTAGCACCCCGACCTAAAAATGCTAGAACCTATACCCCCAAAAAAATCTGAAATCCTTATCATTATTGATATGTAAGTGCTTGAGTACAATATTAATTAATCTAATAATTTCAAGAATGAGAACTTTGAGTCCTTACTATTTTGCTGACTGATATAACAGTTATAGGATTTACGCAGAGATTCCCCTCTACCCCCCCGTTCTTCGGGGGGGCTTCTTAAATCTTCTATATAATTGACTTCAATATTAGATATTAATTAAAAAAAATTTTATAGAAGTATATAAAAACTATCGTTATATACTTTTTCACTGGCTTCACATCATATAATAAATAAAAGCCACAATGAACTCAAAGCTTGTAAATGTATTTGCTGTTTGTTTAATTACTTTAGCAGTACTTTTTCCCAGCCTAATAATGTTTGGTGTGGTATGGGAGAAACATATAGAATTTGTAGAACATCAGCAGAATATCTCTACCCCCCGTCAGAATATGAACACAGAATGTTCTGCGCTGATGCTACAAATAAACTCTCCGAGAAAGGAAGATTGTTCTAAATTGTATTTAAATTCAAGTGAAACCAATATAAAAATATCAGATGGATATAAAATTAATCATTCACGGAGATGGTTATTTTTGTTCATGCCATTTTTCCCGATCCTTGTAATTTACTTATACGACAGGTATTTAGTTTATCGTGCTAAACTTTTTCAAAAACAAGTAGAAATGTTAGAAAAATTATGGCAACAAAGTTTTGAAAAGTAGTAAATTTAGTTTAAAAAAATATGATTATGTCATCAGAAGAACGTCAAAATCAGTATTACAGTTTGATTGACCAATTACTCAAATGTCCTAATGGTAAAGAGCCTGAGCTTATCGAAGCAAATACGGAATTATTAGATGCTGAGTTAATCAAATTAATGATGCAAGTTGCAACAGCATTTGCACATAATGGAAATGAAGACGGTGCAAAGTTTTTAATACATGTTGCACGAGAATTGTCTAA
Source organism: Rivularia sp. (in: cyanobacteria) (assembly GCA_050042755.1). Classification (GTDB taxonomy): domain Bacteria; phylum Cyanobacteriota; class Cyanobacteriia; order Cyanobacteriales; family Nostocaceae; genus Rivularia. Next base: position 3,369 of record JBHJJJ010000288.1, on the reverse strand, counting down.
ACAATTAGGATTTTACCCTGAAGTTATAAACAAGGAGTAAAAATGCTATTGACGGCGAATGAGGCACAACTAATTGCTTTAGAATTTCTGATTAATGAGTGGAATATTGCAAATGAATATAGAGACTGGTTTACAGTAATTGATTGTCGCCTCATTGGTCAAAGTTGGTATATTGTTGAAGTTGCTGTAGCTGGATTTCCCGATCGTTGGTATCTTCAAGTTTACGATACGGGAGAATGCGATCCTAACTATACATTTATATCCCCGATTCGCGGTTGTGAAGGATATACCGATCTTACCGAGATACCTGAATTAGTTGCTGAAGTCTTAGTTTGCGAACGCAATTCTCGATAATATGATGTATTTACACCATGGTGCTTGATATCATAATTAGTAAGACCCTATAGGAACACATAAAAGTGAACCTCATATGGCTTATTTACAGCTTTGTATGAATCCAATTAAATATTTATATTTGTATAATTCATCAGGTTTACTTTTAGTAAGTAAACCTTTTTTTATTAGATATTACTCCGTGTATCATAAATACTGTCAGGACTAAGGCTGCGTGTCACAAGACTTGGATGGTGCCGTACACTGATTGCCTTATTATTGCGTAAACAATTAGTCAGTGTACAAGCACCCTACAAAAAAATATGCCAGTTGCGGCCATTCCTAACTGTAAGTTAGTTATCTCAATCTAAAATTCCATAAATATAACTTTAAAAATAGTATTAATGAATAGATAAAATTATGCCTAATGACTTAAAAATAATAATTGTAAAATAAAAAATCATTCAATAGTCGTATTTTTTATAAGTTCTAACGTGTTATATTACTAATGTCTTATAATCTACAGAAATATGTTGAAAAATGATTAGCGAAGAAGCTTTTGCTAAGGAATATATTCGAGTCATTAATGAGTATTATCCAAAAGTAGGAGAAATGCTTGATGGCTGTTACGTGAAAGTTGTGACAACTTATTGCGGAAGACCTCCTAAACGTTTGCGACATCTAGGAATTTATTGTCCCGAAGAAATCATATCTTATGTACAAACTCATAAACAAAAACTTACAGATGTCGCAGAAAATATGGGATTAGTCCAGGTTGTATTTCGTAATGCTTCGCGTTTGTTACGAGACCCAATGTCAAAAATAAAGCAATCTGACCCGCGTATGTGGCTGGATTTACAGTGGGTTTCAAAATAGAAAAATTACTGAGGTATCCAGGAGCTTAATTCCAGGGATAGTAGATCAAAATGGAGTTTTTTGGAAGCTAGATTTTTGGTTCTCTGGTTCGTTCCGCTTAACTTCACAGATAAATTTTCTTAACAGAACCCGATCGGGGTAATGGTGGTCAAATGTTATTCCTTATAAATTCATTTTTGGCGATATTGCTAATTGTTTATGACCAAATTCATTAGAGCTAAAACTCTGAAAAAATACTAGGTCATAATTATCTCTCCAACTCAAAGCTATTTTGATTTAGACACTGAGATTAATCAAGAGTATGATGGATAATAAAAAAATCCCCAACTTTTGATTTCTAAAAATCCATAAGTCTATCGTTGCCCAATTAACCGGCGTTGAGATTAGACACAGAGGGCTTGTATTATGAATAAAACCTTCCTTCATGGTGATGATTTACCACCAAAAGAAGTAACGAAACGCGACAAGATGTTACTTCTAGAACTAGAAAGGTCTACCGGAAAATGTTTCTATGAAGCTTGTGATAGTATCACGCAAGCATTGCTGTCAAATTGTTTTTGGTATCTTACCATTGACGCTGAATATCTGACATTAGTCATTCACTGCCCAGATATAGTAACCTATTGGCATATAGTCAGCAATATTGTTCAATTGGGGATGAAACTCGAACCCCTTGCTTCCAGCGCCAGAATTCGCGTAAATCCTCCTCCTGGTAAAGCAACCTTTTTTGAAATTGGTGTTGATGAAGTATCAGCTTTCCGGGATTGGCTTTAAATTTTGTTCGGAACAAGTTAATTCCTTTCCTCCCGAAGCTCGATTCACCAATCTTTCTAAGCGAGATTGTCCAAAGCGTTTAATAACGAACAAATTCTCCGACTCTCCAGCAAAGCTTTCATCAGCGACATTTACATCCATGGCTAAAGCCGCTAAATATCCCGCTTCCTCGACAAATTTCCTAACTCGTGCATCGTTTTTACCAACCGGATAAGTGAAGTAGAGGATTGATTCGCCCAAATTTTTCTCTAGTAATTCTTTGGATTCAACTATTTCAGGTATAAGCTCTTCATCAGATAACTTAGTTAAATCTGGTGGATGAGTTTTACTATGACCGGCTATAGTTACTAAAGGATCTGTAGCCATAGTTTTAAGTTGCTCCCATGTTACATGGGAGCGACCTGTATTAATACCCATATTTTTCGTATAAACTGAGAAAACTGCTGGGTAATTGTACTTTTTGAGTAGTGGATAAACGTATTCATAATGACCGCCATAACCATCGTCAAAAGTCAGTAAAATTGGTTTTTCTGGTAATGGACTTCCGGTACGTAAATGAATGACTAATTGATCTAAACTTATAGGAGTTACACCCTTAGATTTAATTAATTCAAAATCAGCTTCTAATTCTTCCGGAGTAACATCAAAAAATACTTCTTTTTTCGGTAGAATATCGTGATACATCATCACAGGTATTTTGGCTTTTCTCGCTTCGTCGTTAATATTTGGTATAGGTACAGCATTTAGAGAAAGAGGAACATCAGCATCGAATTGAGTTTTTACCAATACTTTTTCTTCAGATAAACTTTCCTGATTCCAAGGCTGCAAATTTCTACCTATACTTTGATACTTTTGACAAAACTGCTCCAAATTTAAAGGAGATGCTGTCATTCTTAAAAAAGTTGGTAAATCACTTTTCTTTTCGCTTTTAGAATAAAAATTGTAAGCTAATAAAGCAGTAGAAATTACAATAATACCGCCAACGAAAGGAACAAACTTGAGAAAATTATGAGGTTTGGGCTGCATTGGAGTTAAGTAAGTAGTGAGTTGTAAATAGTTAGTAGTAAATTTTCACTAACAACTGAATAACAAAACCTTAAATATAGGACTTATCAAATGCAAGTCCATAAAATACAAATATAAAAGTCAAAATTTAAAGGTTAAATCACTCTTAACTACTAACTCTTAACTCTTAACTTTTCAAGCCTCACCCATGCCCCAACTTACCGATACAATTTATCCCCACTCAGGGCAAACGCATCTAAATTTAGAGTATAGGCTGAGTAAGGAGTAAGAAGTAATGAGTAAGAAGTAATGAGTAAGAAGTAAGAAGTAATGAATAATGGGAGTATTTCAGACTTTATTGACAATATAGCCGAATTAATG
>JBHJJJ010000287.1:0-10265 GCA_050042755.1 Rivularia sp. (in: cyanobacteria) | reverse complement strand
AATCTAAGAAATATAAAAAAGGTAAACCACAGTCCCAAAATTATCACAAAGCTAGAATTAGATATGCTAGAAAACATTTAAAAGTAAGTAGACAGCGAGAAGAGTTTGTCCGTCTTAGTGGCACTCCGCTTAATCCAATCTAACGATTTGGTAGCTTATGAAGATTTGAATGTTAAAGGCATAGTAAAAAATCGATATCTAGCTAAGTCGATATACGATGCAGGATGGTCATTATTTCGCCATTGGTTAGATTATTTTGGCTACAAATATGGAAAGTTAACAATTGCTGTTGCTCCCCATAATACAAGTCAGAATTGTTCTAATTGTGGCGAAAAAGTGCAGAAATCTTTATCAACTAGAACTCATATTTGTAATAATTGTGGATATATAGAAGATAGAGATATTAATGCAGCGATTAACCCGCCAGCAAAAGGGCCTAAGTACCGTCGGGCAGACGGAATCTCATAAGCTCGGGAAGATAGAACCGCTGGCCTGCGTTGGAGAAATCCTGCTCGGTTAAGTTTTGTCTGTGAACCGAGAATCCCCCGCATTGTATGGGTGGGGAGTGTCAAAATGTTCATGGCGGATAATTGAATAACTCATATATTGCATCAATGTTTTTTGATGTATTATAGTAACTCAGTATTAAGCTTTAAACTTTAATTTATCCATCAAAACCAAGTCAAATAATGTAGCTCGATCGCGTAAATTTATAAATCTTCGTGGTTTATATGCTTAGGTGCAAGATATGAGCATCCTTGGGGGGAAGTTAAAAGTCAAAAGTAGTAAATTCACCTTCCAACAAATGAAGCTACTCCCAAGGCGCAGGAAGATGGCCAATAACGTAGATTGGATTGAACTTCGTTACAATCAATACGCTGTTAGAGTAGGGCAAACGCCGAACCGTCATTAATTCGGCTATCTTGTCAATAAAGTCTGAAATACTCGCATTACTTCTTACTCAGCTTATACTCTAAAATTAGATGTGTTATCCTCCAAGCCTATCCTAAGGATATGGCTTTGCGTAGTAGCCTTTTTCTGCGTGTTGCTCCCAATTCCCACAGTATGTACCGACTGCCGTGGAGCTTACAGCTTGGGGGTTTTTCAAAAAATGGCTCAAAATAAACAAGCACGGATGCGAGGTAATGTCGCTTCCGTACTGTATTCGTAAAAATATTGTTCTACAACCTTCATCAATGCTCTATATCCGAGTGATAGTGGGATTATCGTTCTACTATACTTGTTTTCTGAAATAAAGTATCGCATTTGTTATCAACAACAACGCAAATGCTGCTAAGTGCTTGTTGATAATGATCCATATCATCTTGTTCGAGAGAAATTTTCGCAGCCCTTTGTAAATCTTCTATTGCTTGCTGACGATATATATTAGATCCGCCTCCCCCATACTGGGCCAGTTCGTAGCGAACTAAACCTCGTTTGAGATAGACTTTTGGCAATTTAGAATTAAGCTGCAACGCTTGATTGAAATCTTCGAGTGCTTCTTTGTATTCTTGCGCGAAGTTACTGCTATATTGAGCTAATTGATAGCGAACTAAACCCTTTTGATAGAAAGCTTCTGGTCTTCTCGAATCAATATTTAAGGCTCGATTAAAGTCGTTAATTGCTCTTAAATAATCTTTTTGGGAATCACCGCTGAATTTTGCGATTTGAGAACGGACGATGCCCCTTCTGATGTAAGCTTCCACCTCGTCACGGTCAATTCTTAAGGCATGGTTGTAGTCTTCAATAGCCAATCTATATTCTTTATCGGGGTCACTACTATATTCGGCGAGCATATAGCGAACATTACCGCGATTGACAAAAGCTTTCACTTGGTTTGGATTTAACTTGATCGCGTGAGTATAATCTGTAAGTGCTGCTTCATATTCTTTTAAATTGTAATGGGAATTGCCGCGATTGACATAAGCTTTTACGTCATCGGGTTTTTTTTGAATTGCCCGAGCGAAATTAGAAATAGCTTCTTCATATTTTCGCACTTTATAGGCAGCACGACCCTGTTTGTAGTAATCCGTAAAACTTCTTTTCTTTTGATCTGATTTGGAACTCATCAAAGTTTGTTGAGCATACTGATTTTTATCCACAGTAGATGTCGTAAACTTTGTTACTATATCTAAGTAGCCCAGGGTTAAAAAGCCAAGCAAGCACAAAATAACAGGGTAAAATTTTGGCTTTTGGTTGGGTTGATAGTAAGAAATATTTCGCCGAACTTGCGGTTGCTGGCGACGAGTAAACTGTCTTGATGCAGCTACTGTAGTAGCTGCCGTTCGCCTCCTTGGAGTGGGGGTGGTGCGTCGGCGTTTGGGCATGGGACGCGGCTTTAAGTGTTGCTTGGCCGCTACAGCTTGAGTCGATGGAAAAGGATCTCTTCCACCTAATTTTGCACTACGTTCGCACCAAGGACATTTATGCTGGTGGTTGCTGTAAAGATGTTGGGGGTTTTTCTCACATGCTATTAGAGCATTTTCTGCTTCAGCTAATGCCAGCAGCCAGGTTTGGGCATTCGGACGAATATTGGGATTGTTATGACCATCTTCAAAACAACGTATAAAAAGTTGTTGCAGGGTGGGATGAAGAATCTCCCAAGAGGGTGCAATGGGTGTAGGAATATAAGGTACGCGCCGATTGATGCTGTAAGTAAAATGCCCTTTGGCAATCCGTGCTTCGTAGGGTGGCGGTTCACCTAAGGACTGAAAAATACCAGAAAACGGATGGGTTCCTTCCATCAAGAGTTGAAATATCAGCACCCCTAACCCAAATAAGTCATGGGAAATTGTGCGATCGCATTCGGAAAATGTTTTATTTTGTAGTTCTGGTGGAGTAAATTCGGGTTTACCTACGGGGGTGCGATAAACGATGTCGGTTCCTGGATCTTTTACTTGAAAGGAATCTGTGTCTACCACTGTCACTAAGGCCGTATCGCTGACCAAAATATTCGATTCGTTTACATCACCAACACAGTATCCAGCTTGGTGCAAAGCAGCGAATGCGGCTGCCAAGTTACGAGCAGTACGAAGTAGATATTGATAGCTAAATAGAGGACAATGCTGACGGCGGGTTCTCGGGTTATAAAAATCAATAATGGGACGCATTCCTCGAATGCGCGGCATGATAAAACCAATAATTTGATTGCTACCGTCTGCGGCTCGGATTAGCTCGGAGGGCCAAGCGATGGAGATATGTCCTAAAGATGCGGTGGGATTTTCTGGCGGGTGAAGAACCATCGCCTCTAGCTTACCGGCCTTTTTTCTATCTGGCTTATGGTAAACTTTGGCAACCATTTCAGCATCTGATGGTACTGTGTAGATGCACGCTTCACCACCACGCCCCAAAATGACGTTAAGGTTCGTCGGAACAACTTTTTGATTGGGAAGACAGCGTAGTACCTGCATTTTAAAATTACACTTTATTGTTTAAATTGGACTGCGACTCAACAGTACCAACAGCCTTAGTCAATACGGTTATCAATCGCTTAATGCTGCTATTACCAAGGTTAAGTCATCATCGGTACGTTGAGTAATTTTTTCGGAACGCAAAAACTTAACCAATTGCTCTTTTGCCCCCTTTAACTCTTGAGCATTCGCTACAAAGTCAAATAGGGGCAGAAAGAATGGCTTATGCGGTAAACCGACAGCCATATTTATCGCCAGCATTTGCAGCCCGTCAGTGAGAATTGCGATGTTGGTAATATCCTGACGAGATACATTGACTTGCACCGAATCTAAGGCTGTGGGCGAAGTCAAGAAACTGGTTTCATTAATATATTCGCCATTATCCGGAAGGGTTAAAGCCGTTAAGTTACCCACGGTATCTTTGACGACTGCAACACCATCCCCCACTTGAGCTACTACAGCTACCTCCGCTGTGGCTACCACAATAATTAAAGTTGTCGCTAAATCTTTTGGTGGTCTGTTTGAAGCTATTGCTTCTTCTTCGACTGCTGTTTTTGCAGCCAAAATTGCTTCACTCAGTAGAGATTTCGCTCTTGTATCGTCGCCAAGAGTATGTTGGTTAATCTGCTTGAGGGATATATTTTCAATTGCTGCTTCTGTTGCAACCATTGCTCCAACCTTCCCAAGACTTGCACTTCCCGCGCCATCTGCTGCGGCTGCTACCAATATATTATTTGGCAACATCGCCCAGTGATGGGCATCCTGACAAAGTTGGGAGTTCTTTATATGGCTAGTGCCACAAACTGATGCACCCACTACCCGCCAGTGAAGCTTTTGTCTTGAACTGTTCATAAACTTACATTACCGCAAGGGCTGTTTAATTGTTGTACTTGGACTATATTAAACAGAACCCCAGCCAATTGGCGGCAGAGCTACTTGCTCATCTACTTTTGAGTGAGAAACTGCTGACATACTAGCAGATAACCACACAAACATTTCAACGAAATTTAATCCCTTCAGCTTCAGAGGAGTACGCACTGCTAACTGGCTTAGGCGCGTCATATTGGCATTTTCTACTCCTACAGAGAAAAAGGCTACGCGTTTATTTGATTCGTCACTTTGCAGCCGCTGCGATGCTTGATCTATAACTTCATCGAGTTCTCCTTGTGGTTCGCCATCTGTAATCATAAATATCCAAGGACGATAGTAAGCAACACCATTAGAGCGATACTGAGCTTTACGTTCTTGAATCAAGTCTAAAGATTTGTGAATACCAGCACCCATACTTGTCAATCCTTGTGCTGTTAATATAGGCGGAGTAAATTGGTCGGCAGTCACAAAATCTTGTACTACATTTATATTGCTATCAAAGGTAACTATAGATACTTCAACTCTTCTTGATGCTAGTGAGTTTTTAGTCAATTCATCCTTAAAACTAAGCAAGCCTTGATTTAAAGCATCTATTGCTGCTCCTTGCATCGACCCGGATGTATCTAGCAACAAGACGCAAGGACAACGAGGTTCTGGGTTCTCTGCGAAATCAACTACTTCATCTAGTCTTAAGGTATCGGACATAACTTTCGGTGCTATATTAAAGTTCTAAGGTTTGATTTCCGGTTGTTCAAAGTATATAGTTTAAAGCTCCAAACGAACCATAGTTTTGGCGCTTTAAGGGATGGTTTTTTCTATTGTTGTTTGCCAATTACAAATGCATTCTTACCTACATCATTCAACAAACTTTTAGGATTTTTCATTAAACCATAGGCATTATTTGCTCGAAGTTGGATTAACTGGATCTTTATTAATTATAAGGATTTATATACATAATAATTCTAGAATACAATAAATCCGGACCTATGCATGGGTGGAAACTTAAAGATTATATGTAGAAAAATCTCAGATTGGATGAAATACCTATGCCTAAGGGATTATCTCCTATTAGAAAGAGAGTTAATTAAGTGACATAAAAACCTAACAAAGTAACTTATCCTAAAAGAATTGTAGATTGGGATATTGTCAAAATAAATGTAACAATTTAACTGTGATGTAATATTTTTAGCTGTTAATATATCCATATTAGAAATATACGAATTGATTCATACAGAATATTCATTATTTAATACTTAATAATATTCAATTAATGTTTATAAATATTTAGTTTTGTTTACTGTAATTCTCTATCCTATATGAATAATTTTGCAACTTTCACAAAATTACCTCCCCTAAGTTTGTTAAGACACTTATCTAGTTGCTTTGAAAATACTTGTTTGCAAGTTCAAAGCAATTCAGTTAATTGGTTGATTTACTTAGAAGAAGGTAAAATCGCTTATGCAACTCATTCTATTGAACCTTTTGATAGACTTGAGCGTCACTTGCGTCGGCTTTCGCTTCAAATTCCAACTTTAACCAGCGAAATTCGCGTACAGTTACGCATGATGTTTGAACCTGATTCACAAAATCAGTCAATTCAAACTACAGAAATTACACCTGAATCAACATCTCCTCAACAACCTACAGATTATCAAGCTATTTGCTGGTTAGTAAGTCAAAGATATTTAAATCCAACACAAGCGGCTATACTAATTCAAGAATTAGTTAAAGAAGTTATTGAATCATTCCTATTAATCAAAAAAGGAACCTACGAATTTCAGAAAAGTTTAAGTATATCTCCCAAAATTTGCCGACTTGATGCCGAAAAGTTATTAGTAGTTTCTCAAGATAGATTAGAATCTTGGCAAAGTCTCGCTCCACATATTACTTCTCCACTTCAACGGCCTTATTTATGGATTAATACGAAAACTCAAGTACAAAAAATTTCTGAAATTCAGCCAAATTTAGTTAACTGGATGAAGGGTTTTAGCTTGCGCCATCTTGCTGTAATTATGAATCAAGATGAACTCCAGTTAGCGCAGAGTTTATATCCCCATATCCAGAGTGGAGCAATTTTACTGCACGAACCAGATCCACCATTTGATAAACTACCTAATACTGATAATGGGGTATCCCATAATCCTAAAAAGATAACGCAATTTATCAATACAGAACTAGCTGACACTATAGAAACATTACCAGTAAATAGTACTAAAGAACAACCGATTGTTCCGAAACAGAAACAGACAATACCTGTTAATAAAGTAACAATTAAACAATCGGAACAGCTTTCTTCTACACCAACAGAAAAAGTTGAAGTCACAAAGCCAGATGAAAATAAACCTATTACTCCTACGGAAACTGTACTACCACGGAAAGTTTACAAAATTGTTTCTGTAGATGATAGTCCAGTAATACTCAAAGAAATTAGCCGTTTTTTAGAAGATGAGAGCTTTTCTGTTGTTACCATCGATAATCCTCTTAAAGCTGTAATGTCTATTATTCGACACCAGCCAGATTTAATCTTATTAGATTTAAATATGGAAGGAATTGATGGTTATGAATTATGTCGGATAATACGAAATAACTCAAAATTTAAAAATACTCCCATCGTTATGGTGACGGGAAGTAAAGGATTTGTAGACAAAGTAAAAGCAAGATTAGTCGGAGCTAGCGGCTATTTAACTAAACCTTTTACTCGTGCAGATCTACTGAAAATGGTCTTTATGCATTTAACTTAATTAGTCACAACAGTATCAGTTATAACTTATCGAATGCGGCGGAAGCTTTATCTTTTGCTTGCCGTTTTATTCGAGCAAATTACTACTAAATATGGATAGCGGGGAGAAAAATATGACTACAATTTTAGTTGTTGAAGATACTCCTTCTCAGCTAGAGTTAATGAAGATTTTCTTGCAGGAAGGCGGCTATGAGGTGATTCGAGCAGCAGATGCTCAAGATGGTTTAGAACAAGTGCGGCTGCATCAGGTTGATGGGATTATTACTGATGTCATTATGCCCGGAATGAGCGGCTTTGAATTTTGTCGTCAATTAAAACGAAATTCAGATACACAAAAGATACCGATTATTTTTTGTAGTTCTAAGAATAAAGATATCGATCGTATTTGGGGAATGAAACAAGGAGCAGATATATATCTGACGAAGCCATTCACTAAACAACAACTACTTGATGCAGTCAAGTCTATAACTATCTAACCATTTTACTAATTTATTTAATTTTACAGTGTATCTACCTAAAATACAACTTTTTTTCAAATGCGTTAACAAAGTTTAACGCTTAATTTTTATTTTAACGACTAAATTTTATTTATTCTCTTACTGATTAAAAATTTACCAATTCTGTATCGGTGACCTGTTTGATGTACAGACTGCAATATCTTTAAAAAATACCGAGAACTAAAAACTTCCTATTAATTGTTTTCATCCTCTACTTGATAGAGGTTTTTAATTTTTAGGGTTTGTATTTAGTAATATTCGCGATCGACAACAATCATCTTAAAAGCTCTTTTGTCCTCCTAAAATATCTAATATAAGTAATTAAATGTTATTTATTTTACTTTAAATAGCTGAATCATGGTCTAGAATATAATTACATTCGTAAGAAAGCCTCCGAAAAAAAACTGAATATTGCAATTAACTGACTGATAAATTTTTCCAGCAATAGTCAAAATCTATATCAGTAATAAAAAGAAATGAAACCTAAGAAGCTTGTATTGCTAACGATTTTGTTCTGTATCCAGTTTGCAACAGTATCAGAAGTTGTACGAGCAAGAGAAGTTGATGATCTCCAAAGTTTCTGCTCCAAATTTCCTTTTAACTCCGAATGTAAAGGTTATAAAGCCACAGTTCCTGTTTCCCTTGATACTCGTCCTGGTAAAAAAGCTAAATGTCTTTTCAGTGGTGACGAAAAAGGAAAGAGTTGCAAAGTTGATGTTACCAACGAGCAAGTCAAGTTCTATTTGGAAATTGGGAAAGGATTGGATGCTTTAGAAGGGGAAAAGAATACAAAAGAAGTTATTATTCCCATGAAGACAATTAAGTCTTTCTCGTACTCTGAAAAAAAGAAAATTGATGTTGGTGCGGTTCTAGCTTTCGGAGTCTGGGGATTACTGGCAAAGAGAAAGCGATCTACAATTGCAATACGTTACCAGGAGGAAGCAGAAGCTCCTCAAAAGCAAGTCGTGTTTGTTACTGGTAGAAAAAATGGTAGAAAAATTCGTCCCCAATTAGAACTCCAAACAGGTTTAGTTGCTGATATTTTCGACGTTAATTGATAAACTTAATTCATTGATTTTTAAACAATGATAAATTTGGCGATACTCGAAACGTCTGCCCCAGGGACTATCGCCAAATTTTTTACTTGATATTTGAATTTACTTAAAACAAAAATTCTATATTAACTCCTAAGCCCCTTCGTTTCTTCGGTCCATTCCCATTTAAAATAGTCTGTGCGTGTTTATTCAATCGCTATTTTTAATCGCATAAGCAAATATATTCCATGCGTATTTCTTTAAGTTGGCTAGAAGAACTTGTAGAGTTAAAATTAAATCCCGAAGACCTGGCAGAAACACTGACAATGGCGGGGTTTGAAGTAGAAGATATTGAAGATCGTCGCACTTGGGCTGATGGAGTTGTAATAGGGAAAGTTGTCCAACGAGAACAGCACCCAAATGCTGATAAACTAAGTGTTTGTCAGGTTGATGTGGGCAAAGGCGAAAATTTAAATATTGTCTGCGGTGCTGCGAATGTTCGTGCAGATATATATGTGCCAGTTGCAACTGTAGGTACTTACTTACCAAATAAAGATTTAAAGATTAAACCGGCTAAACTACGCGGCGTACCTTCTCAAGGGATGATTTGTTCTTTGGAAGAATTAGGTTTACCTACCGAAGTAGACGGAATTCATATTTTTTCTGGGGAAAACATAACAATTGGTTCAGATGTACGTCCCCTGTTGGGTTTGAACGATGTCATTTTAGATGTAACCGCTACCGCAAACCGTGCCGATGCTTTGAGTATGGTAGGGATAGCCCGAGAAGTTGCGGCGATAACTGGTGAAAAGCTGAAAATCCCTCAAGCAGAAGAAATATCGGTTCCTAAAGGTGCGGGAAATTTAAGTATCAAAGTGGATGATACGAAAGCTTGCCCTGCTTATATTGGAACGGTTATTGAACAAGTGAAAATCGCTCCATCTCCGGAATGGTTGCAGCAACGGTTATTAGCTGCCGGAGTTAGACCGATTAGCAACATAGTTGATATTACTAACTATGTCATGTTGGAATGGGGACAACCACTACACGCATTCGATCGCACTAGACTCGAAGGTATTGCTGGTAGTGAGGATATCAGTATTGGGGTGAGGTTTGCTAGCAACGGGGAAACTCTCAAAACACTGGATGGAAAAAATCGCCAATTATCAACTCAAAATTTGTTGATTACCGTTAACGATAAACCCGTGGCTTTAGCGGGAGTCATGGGTGGAGAAGAAAGTGAAGTTCATCACAGAACCGAAAATTTAGTTTTAGAAGCAGCTTTATTTGATACAGCAGCTATTCGTCGTTCATCTCGCAGCGTTGGTTTGAGAAGCGAATCCTCTACGAGGTATGAGCGAGGAGTAAATCATGCCGAGTTAGAAGTTGCTACTCGCCGTGCTTTGTCGTTAATTGTGGAAATTGCTGGGGGTACTTTAGCAACTCAAGAAATTTCCAATACCCTTCCTGAGGCTTCTACTTTTTCTCGTTCAATTGAATTGCGTTTAGATCGAGTTAATCAGATACTTGGCCCTGTAGAATTGGGAGAGAAAACCGGAGAAATTGAAAGCACGGATGTAGAGGGGATTTTAACCGCTTTGGGATGTCGATTAACTGTTTCTGGTGACGGAGTTTGGACAGTTTCCGTACCTCCCTATAGGTACCGCGATTTAGAAAGAGAAATTGATTTAATCGAAGAAATCGCTCGTTTGTA
>JBHJJJ010000286.1:0-16884 GCA_050042755.1 Rivularia sp. (in: cyanobacteria) | reverse complement strand
ATTTTACTTTTCCCTTCCGACGCAGTTTCGTCTTTAGGATCTAATTGCAAAGCGCGATCGAAATGGATTTTTGCCATCTTAATTTGATTTTGCTTCAAATAGACCACTCCCATCAAGCTATGGCACTGATTATTATTTGGCTGCATCTTTAAAGCATCTTGTAACTCAACCCGAGCTTTTAACAATTGATTCTTTGCAATCAATTCTTCAGCGCGACGTACATACCCTGTAAAAACCGGATCTTCCTTGGGTTGCGGTGGCGGTGGCGGTGCGGTTTTATTTGCACTGGCACCCGATAAGTTGTTAGATACAGTAGGTGAAGGAGTTGATGCTGCACTTAGAGATTTACCCGCACTCCGCATCAAATAAACTAAATTCAACTCGCTAATTTGAGCAATAGCTTCTAAAACTTGTCCCAAAGACTTATATTGAATTTTAGCTATTTGGGATATAGCATTTCTATAAGCACTTTCAAAATTGGGCGTACCCGCGAGTTGTCGAGAATTTGCACTAGTCAGTTCCACAGAATCAGATTCTTGAGACAGACGCTTCCCTATTTGGGCTAAAACAGCATTATGTTCGGCACGATTTTTGTCTTGATAAAGTTGTTCGTAAGCTGGATTTACTAATTTCGATAATAATTTATTCGCCAGCAGCTTTTCTTGATCGCTAGCCGCAGCACAGCTATCAGGATGCAAGCTACGTGCTATCTGGAGATAGCGTTTGCGGATTTCCTGAGCATTTGCATCCACACGAACGCATAAAACTGCATGATGATCTACCAAATCATACTTAAATAGACCGCGTTCTATTTTAAAAGACATAAAGCGATTTTATACTAAAAACGAACATTAATCTTACTAGTTTACTTCCACTCCTTGGGTATTTGTCAGTAGTTGATAGCCCGTAATTTGTTAATTAGTTACTAGCTTTTTTTATTCGTTAATAGTCACGCAAATTTTGATTTTAGGGGCTAAAAACTGATTTTAATCCTCAATTTTAAGGAATTCTAACAGTATTAGCGGAAAACTTTATGTACTTACTCCAGAATATTTACTTATCTAATATCACTATTATAATATTATTGATACTAACTATTGATTGTAGTTCTAATTCAGTTTTATGAACTTTTGATTTGATTGAGGAAACCCCCGTTTCAAAGAAAGTACTCAAATAACCCATATTTCTCACTTGCTTGAGTTGAAAACCTAATAGTTATATTTCATACTGTGAGTGAAATTTACGAAGGCAATATTATGGCAGGCTACAATCCCGATTTTTTAGGGAATGGGATTAACCTCCCCGTACCCACCTTTGCTCCATCAATAGCCGGGGATGTGCTTCGCAGTTCCCTATTAGAAGATGATATTTTTGCTACCTATATTAACTACTCCATCATCACCAATCGCGTTAGGCGATCGACTATTGTCACTTGTGCAAATATAGACCAGAATCTGATCAAGAATGTATCAAGGAAAGGGGGTTGGGATATTGATACTCGTATCGGTGCCGATTATCAACTTGATAACGACTACTATCGGAGCAATCCTTGGGATAGAGGACATTTAGCAAGACGAGGTAGTATGGCTTGGGGAAAAACGGAAAGGGAAGCCAAACGAGCTTCAGATGATACCT
Source organism: Rivularia sp. (in: cyanobacteria) (assembly GCA_050042755.1). Classification (GTDB taxonomy): domain Bacteria; phylum Cyanobacteriota; class Cyanobacteriia; order Cyanobacteriales; family Nostocaceae; genus Rivularia. The sequence goes on along the minus strand of JBHJJJ010000286.1, from coordinate 15,249 downwards.
TTTATTATTCCAATGCAGCGCTACAGCACGAGAATTTTAATCAAGATGAATGGCTAGCGCTAGAGAATTGGGTGTTTGATCTCAAGTTAGATAGTAACGGTAAAATAACCGTTTTCACCGGACCAGTTTATGGGGACTTTTCTCGCACCATTACACCACCGGGAAGAAAACCAGCAATTATTCCCTCGGCTTTCTTTAAAGTTGTTTGCTTCGTAAATAAAGACAGTAATCAACTTGATGTTCGAGCTTTTCTGATGTTCCAAGACGAGGAAGCTTTACGGGATAAGCAAGGTAATAAATTATTTAATTTTCAAACCTATCAGGTAACAATTACTGAAATTGAAAGATTGACTGGTTTGGAATTTGACGATGAGATTTACGAAAAAAATCCTCTGTTATTTAACGAAGATCCCCAAAAGCAAGAAGAACTTCATATAGAACAATTTCCCGAACGGATTGAAGTTGACGCACCTGCTGAAATGATTGCCAAAGGTGAACCAAGAGATGCGATCGCCATAGATAATGCTCCTATTTTTATTGCTGCTGCCATGGTGAATCCTTCAGGTGATGAAAGAAAATCGGAATGGGTTTCTGTAATAAATCTTTCCTCGGAGCCAGTTAATTTAGAAGGTTGGACATTATCGGATACCAAACATAAGCCATTGCAGCTAAATTCGATTTTGAAAGAGCAACAGCGAATTTTACAACCAGGGGAAGCAGTGAGGATACAGCCATTAAACCCGGTGAGATTATCGAATAATGGTGGAGCGATCGGTTTGTACAGTAAACCTCAATCTAATCAAAGTAAAGGGAGAAGAATTGATAGAGTTCGATATACCGCCAGAGATGCTGAACTCGAAGATGTTGTAGTGGGATTTTTGCGTCGTGGTTGATCTGAGGATGTTGTGAAACCGCACGCCAATTGCTCACGTCGTGCGTATTCCTTTAGCTACACAGGCAAATTCCACCTTCCTGGACTACTTTTTGGGTTTGTAGTTGCGCTTTAGCGCCTCATATTTCCGAATTTGGAGGCGCTAAATTACCGAAAAATACAATCAATATGTAATTTAAACTACTTGTGATTTTTGTATTTGCTATTTACCATATGAGGAATTTTTTTCAACCTTCCAGACTTTATGAGCTTTACCCAATTCCTCACTCAAACTTTGATGAATATGACTATTAGTAGCTAAAATTCTTCCCGAATCCATCTTGAAATCGGTACCATTATATGCTGTTACTTTGCCTCCAGCTTCCCGCAGTAAAATCACCCCAGCAGCAATATCCCACGGTGAAAGGCCTCTTTCCCAATATCCATCCAAACGTCCGCAAGCAACATGAGCTAAATCGAGTGCAGCAGAGCCACCGCGTCTAACTCCTTGAGTCAAATGAGTCAGATGACAAAACTCAGTATAATTATAATCGTCAGTTTCCCGACGGTCGTAAGCAAAACCAGTAACTAACAAACTTTTATTTAATTCCGAAGCCTTAGAAACATTTATAGAAAAGCGATTACACGTTGCTCCCAACCCTTGAGCGGCACAGTACAATTCGTTGCGAGATGGGTCGTATATTACACCAACTTGCGGAACACCATTAATTAAAAGCCCAATAGAAACCGAAAAAAACGGATATTCATGAGCAAAATTAGTAGTACCATCCAAAGGATCAATAGCCCAGAGAAATTCTTGATTTTGATTACCTAACTTACCGGATTCTTCAGCAAGAATAGCGTGTTCGGGAAAATGACGGCGTAAAGTTTCTAAAACCACAGCTTCCGAAGCTTTATCGGCTGCTGTGACTAAATCACCAGGACGTTTTTCCGCAGTTTTATCCTCCACCTTACCCAAATAACCTTGCAAAACAGCACCAGCAGAAAGGGCTGCTTCTGTGGCAATATCTAAAAATATTTGTAAACTCATTAGTTGTTGGTTGATAGTTGATAGTTGTTGGGTGTTGGTTGTTGGTTGTTGGTTGTTAGTTGATGGTTGATGGTTGATAGTTGATAAAAAAAATTAACTCTTAACTCCTAACTCCTAACTCCTAACTCCTAACTCCTAACTCCTAACTCCTAACTCCTAACTCCTAACAACTAACCACCAACCACTAACCACTAACGAAAAACACGACGAAACTCAGAGGGAGAAAGACGCATGGGCGCCTCAGGATTCCAAATTCCTTCCCCCATCAGTCTAGACCAATGCTGAGCGCGTTCCAAACGTGCATCGTATTTATGATTTGGCGATCGCGTCATAAATAATGCGTGTCCTTCCTTAACCAGTTGTTCGTTTATTAACGTTTTTTCTTTCCATACGTAAGCCAAGGTTCGTCCAAATTTATCTTTAGCTTCTACATCAAACTCCAATCGTACGGGTGAAGATTTATTTTGAATTAACTCCATCAAACGTTGTTTAGCAGCTTCTCCCCAAGGGCGCTGACGTGTAGAAGGGGCAGTAATACCCGTCAAACGTACCTCAGAAACTAAAGAAGGCTGTTCGCGAAAACCCATAACTTGTAAAGTTTGTCCGCTGACAACTCGCACAACCTTAATTTCCACCATTCCCGGTTGAAATGCATCTTTTTTAGCTTGACAACCCCACAACAGCAACAAGCAACATAGGAAAATAACTGCTTTAGTCATTCAATTTTAGATTTTAGATTTTAGATTTTGGATTAATAATTGGTGAACAGTGAACAATTAAGAAGTTATTAGTTACTTCCCCACCTCCCCATCTCCCTATCTCCCCATCCCCCACCTCCCTATCTCAATTAATCTTCGTCAAGCGGTAAGCCAGCACGAACTCTACCTTTGGCAAAATAACGTCCGAATTGAAGTTCGTAAACTTCGTCTTCGTCTTGGGTTTCCACCTCCAAGTCAGAACAAGCATAACTAACGCATAACAACCCATAGCCTTTTCTTTGTAAATCGGGCGATAATCCCACAGCTTCGGGTTGAGAAATCTCTCCTTCAATAACTCTTACAGCGCAAGTAGTGCAAGCACCATTACGACAAGAAAATGGTAACTCCACACCTTGTTTCTCAAAATTTTGCAGAATGTAGCGGTTATCGGGAACTTCCAAGGTGTGAATAATCCCTTTTGCTCTATCTCTAACTGTGACTTTGTATGTAGAGGACATGATAATTCCAGATTTTTAATTCTAAAATTATAGAATTATTCTCTGAGGGATTGCAGTTTCTTTAATTTCAATGTAAGATGACATCTTGTGGCACCTGGAGAGATGGCCGAGTGGTTGAAGGCGCAGCACTGGAAATGCTGTTTACCCGTAAGGGTAACGAGGGTTCGAATCCCTCTCTCTCCGTTTTAAATAAACGTAAGTTAAGTAAGTCGGCGCGAAACTAATTTAGCAGCTAAGGATAGTTCAATATATTTATTATTACCTGGGAAGACACACTTAATAATAGTTATTTAGGAATGGCCGCAACTGGCATATTTTACTTGTAGGGTGCTCGTACACTCACTAATATTGAACGTAATAATAAGGCAATCAGTGTACGGCACCAACCGAGTCTTGTGACAATTGCGTAAGTCCTGAATAGTTATTTAGGACTTACGCAAGCCCCCCTTAAAAAGGGGGGTTGGGGGGATATAAAATGTCTTGATCGCTATACTTTTCGTTATTACTGCCTAAGTCCTATTATTGTAAACAATCGCAAAGCACAATCAAATTCTAAGCAGCCTCAACTATAATACTAAGTTTGATAAAAGTTTAAAATAAAAAACACTTGCACGCTTAACTGCACTCAGTTAAAAATAAGTACGGCTTTTCACGTGGAGTAATGAGACGGTGAGTCAGGCATTTGATTACGATTTGGTGATTGTAGGCGCTGGAGTAGGTGGACATGGCGCTGCCTTACACGCCGTTAGTTGCGGATTGAAAACTGCAATTATTGAAGCTGCTGATATGGGGGGAACCTGCGTTAATCGTGGTTGTATTCCCTCAAAGGCATTACTTGCAGCTTCCGGAAAGGTACGGGAGTTACGCGATGCTTACCATCTCAAGGCGTTAGGAATTCAAATTGATAACCTTCAGTTTGATAGAGAGGATATAGCAAACCATGCCAATAATTTGGTGGCGAAGATTCAAGGAGATTTAACTAATTCTCTCAAGCGTTTGGGAGTTGATATTATTCAAGGTTGGGGTAAACTTGCCGGACAACAAAAGGTTATAGTTGATACCCTCAAAGGTGAAAAAACTATTACAGCTAAAGATATTATTTTTTCCCCTGGTTCGGTTCCTTTTGTCCCACCAGGGATTGAAGTTGACGGTAAAACCGTATTTACTAGCGACCAAGCAGTAAAGTTAGAATGGTTACCGCAATGGGTAGCAATTGTCGGCAGCGGCTACATCGGTTTGGAATTTTCCGATGTTTACTCGGCTTTGGGTTGCGAAATTACTATGATAGAAGCCCTACCGCAGTTAATGCCGGGATTTGACCGCGATATTGCTAAACTTGCTGAAAAGGTATTGATTAAGCCCCGCGATATTGAAACTTATTCGGGAATATATGCTAAAAAAATTATTCCTGGTTCCCCTGTAATAATTGAACTAGCAGATTTTAAAACTAAAGAAGATGTGGACGTATTGGAAGTTGACGCTTGTTTGGTAGCTACCGGGCGGATTCCAGTCACACAAAATATAGGTTTAGATTCGGTTGGTGTAGAACTCGATAAACGCAAGTTTATTCCGGTAAACGACTCGATGGCGGTACTTAAGGGAGGCGAACCCGTACCCCATTTATGGGCGATTGGCGATGCTACTGGCAAGATGATGCTCGCCCATGCTGCTTCTGCTCAAGGTATTGTTGCTGTAGAAAATATTTGTAGTAGAGCTAAAGAAATTGATTATACCAGCATTCCCGCAGCAGCTTTCACTCGTCCAGCAATTAGCTATGTAGGAATGACACAGGAACTTGCTAAAGAAAAAGGTGCAGCTGAAGGATTTGAAGTTGGAGTTAGTAAAAGTTATTTCAAAGGTAATTCCAAAGCTTTAGCAGAAGGTGAAGCCGATGGAGTCGCCAAAGTTGTCTATCGCAAAGATACGGGAGTTGTACTTGGAGTACATATTTTCGGACTTCATGCTGCCGATATAATTCATGAAGCGAGTGCGGCGATCGCTAATCGTCAAAGCGTTAATACACTCGCTCATTTAGTTCACGCTCATCCGACACTTTCCGAAGTCTTAGATGAAGCCTACAAAAGAGCAGCAGTCGGTTAAGAGTGAACAGTTAACAGTTAACAGTGAACAGTTAGGAGTGAGGAGTTAGGAATGAGGAGTGAAGAATTTTTAATTGTTTTACCTCCCCATTTCCCCTTACCCTACTCTACCCTCCGGGAACACCTGACGGTGAATGAAAACCCCTTCGGGGAACGGGAACACATAAAGGTGAAGGGTTGCGCCACTTGCTACGTACTGCGCTCCCCTTGCCTTATTTGTGGCTTACCATCTCCTCATACACAATTTCTAATTAAAGAATTATGCAAATCCGTCGTCGTCCACCCAATCCAGATATTGCCGTATCTTCATTACGGTATCAAATTGCCGCAGCTGATGCCGAACCAAGCAATATTTTAGAAGAAATTATTTGGTATAAAGAAGCCGAAGTTGACCAAATGCGTGAAAAACAATCTTTACAGGATTTGCAGCGTCAATTAGTCAATGCACCACCGACTCGGGATTTTCTTGCAGCTCTACGACAAGGTAAAACTAAACCAGCTTTAATTGCAGAAGTTAAAAAAGCTTCTCCGAGTAAAGGAGTTATACGAGAAGATTTCGATCCGGTACAAATTGCCCTTGAGTATCAATTAGGTGGTGCTAGCTGTCTTTCCGTACTTACAGATAAGAAGTTTTTTCAAGGTAGCTTTGAAAATTTATCCAAAGTTCGCGCTGCTGTAGATTTACCGTTGCTGTGTAAAGAATTTATAATTTATCCTTACCAAATGTATTTGGCGAGACTTCGCGGTGCTGATGCGGTTTTGCTAATTGCTGCGGTACTTAGCAACCAAGATTTACAATACTTTGTGAAAATAGCTAATGCTTTAAAATTAACACCTTTGATTGAAGTTCATACTCTAGCAGAACTCGATCGCGTTTTAGCCATAGATGGTGTTTCTTTGATTGGTATTAACAATCGTAATTTGGAAGACTTTTCTGTTGACTTACAAACTACTTGTAAGTTATTACAGGCAAGGAATAAACAACTCGGAGATCGCAATATCCTTGTTGTTAGCGAGTCGGGATTACATATTCCTGATGATTTAAGCTTAGTAGCCTCGAGTGGTGCCTCTGCTGTGTTGATTGGTGAATCGTTGGTGAAACAGCCAGATTTAAAAAAGGCGATGGCTAATCTCTTTGCAAAATTTTCATAACCAAAAAATTGTAATTTGTTTATTTCTTCAAAATTCATGTAGCAACTACACACTTTGAGCAATGTCGAGTGAATCCCAACCCTACTAACTATCTTCTTAACTTCATGGAGCAAATTCCTCTTCCTTCACCTATCCACTACGAATTACTACTGCAATTGCTCGAAAGGCAAACCATGACAGCAGTTAATAACGATCCAAATTTACGGAATCAGGTAAATCAATTAATCATTACTCTCCGCAAAGCAGCCGTGCAGCAAAAGCAGTTGGAACAAGTTTGTCAAGTTTCTTCTATGGAAGTTTCCCATCGTTGGTCGATCAATCACCATAACCCCGAGCAAGTTGCAGCGTCTGAATAGTATCCGTACCCATAACTGCTAGTAGGGCAAAACAAATGATAAAGTCATTACCGTCTTCTCAATCTTGGGTTATTCCCACTGAAAAAATCAGAACTTTTTTCTGGTTCTGAAATAGTATTTTGAAGTTAAATATAGCCAAGTATGAGGAGCGAAGAGAAAGTTTTTCAAGGCTAATCAACTACAATTGACTACTTGCCCTACAACAGTTTTTTTAGTTCGGTCTGCTAATCTACAACTTATTGTACAGATACTGTAAATAATTAAATAGATGTTTTATATACCATTTAATTTAATTGTCATCACAAAATAATTAAATTTATATAAATTTTTGTAACACTACAAAAACTCCCACGCTCCAGGTTAAACAAAAAGAGCGAGGAAGGTGATTCAGCTCGCTCTTTTAATTTGTATATGCCCTGATTTGGAATCAGCCTTCGCAAAAAGTGGAGTCTTTGCAACAACATTTTTCTATTCTCCGTATTGCACTACTCATAACTTATGCCGTCTCTAACCAATCGTAAATTTGCTCTAACTGCTCTAAAGTCACTAAGCCATATTGCCATAGAATCATCGGCAATGGACCGGGATCTTGCTCGCTGTGGCGCAAAGCTACCGCCAGCGAAGCCGTAGAAATCGATAAATCATCTTGCAAAAAACTAATCAATCGCGAATAAGTAGACGGTGTCACTTGTATCTCACCTCTTTCAGTAGAGTGCATTGTCATATATCTATCCATAATTCATCAGTGGCTAGTAGCCAGTAATTCCTGCAGTCACTGCATGGTTGGGTGGAAAACCATCGAGTGCAATTGCTCCAATATAAGAAAACAAAGGAGAACTGAGGGAAGTAAACATTTTAGCTTTATTTCTTACCGATAGTCTCAAGTAGCACTTTGCTTAATTTAAAAAAGTTTAATACTTTCTACCTAAGTAATGACAGCTAATTTTATTTCTTGTAACAAAGATTCCATAGCCTATACTCCCCCATTAGCGACTATGTACACGTACACCAAAAGGAAGATTTTTGCTATCAAATTTTAAATTTGGTACCGGAACTTTTGACAGGTCAGGCTAATATTCGATTAGCAGCAATGCAAATCTTAGCATTACTATCGATTTTTATACCACTATTCTTGATACTTTTTTAACAATAATCCATTCAATATATATCTAGTAAGCTATATAGGCAGATATGCTCCACTATTTTTTATAAGTGATTGTTCTGATTAAATAGCATTAATTATTACTTCATCTCCTCGCTTTAAGCTTAATTCAGCGGCTCGCCCAGAACGCAATTCAATTACTCGATCGATAAGAGTTTTTGGGCCATAAGTAGGACAAGGTTTTTGTCTACAAGGAGGTACGGAAGCCGCAATATATTGAACTGTTCCCTTACGGAGGAAAACCATATCTAAAGGAACAGGTACATTTAACATCCAAAAACTAACTGGTTGGGGCGAATCAAACTCAAACAGCATTCCCCGGTTATCTGGTAAGGCTTGTCTGTACATTAATCCCATTGCTTGCTCTTGGGGTGTTCGTGCTACTTCTAACTGAATTTTCGTACCGTTGGGAATTATTGCAACAGCAGAAATTGGTAGTTCTTGACCTAGATTATTCACTACTGTTGGATTTGGAGATTTGGTTACTGGGGGGTTTGCTGGTGTCTGTTGAGAACAACTTATAAGTAAAATACCTAATACTATAGGTACTAATCTTTGAAAACGTTTCATGGAAATTTTAATTATTACTTGCAAGGAATACCCTAACAGGATTTTGGATTACTGGGTAATAGATAGGAAAATGGGTAAGGGGTAACAATACAGCTTTTTAATAGAAGAAAATCCCCAAAGCTATGGGAACTTTTCTGAATCGAGCTATAAAGATGGGAGATTTTTATTTTCCATGTAAGTTTCTATTAGTCGAGACACGGGAAGCCTCAGTTGTGACTAAGACTCTCTCAATACATAGCCAACACCCCGTACAGTTTGAATTAGCCGTTTTTGACTTTCGTCTTCTATTTTTAGCCGCAGGTAGCGAATGTAAACTTCGATGACGTTAGACTCACCCATAAAGTCATAACCCCAAACATTTTCTAAAATCTGTTCGCGAGTTAGTACTTCACGTGGATGTTCCATAAGATACTTTAGCAGTTCAAATTCTTTCATTGTCAAATCAATTGCTCGTCCGTTATTTATTGCACGACGAGTGGCGAGATCTAAAATTAAATCTCCAAAACGCAATTGTTCTGAACTGTCAAAATCTTGCTTTAAATACAAGCGAACTAATTTCATGAAATTGTCCGAGCGATAAGGCTTGAGAAAATAATCATCCGCACCTGCTTCAAGACAAGCGACTCTGTCATCAACTGAATCTCTAGCCATCAACATCAATACTGGGGCACATACGCCACTAATTCTGAGATTTTTGCATAACGATATTCCTGATTCTCCCGCCAGCATTCTATCGACAACAATCAAAGCAGGTTGACTCTCGCGACTATGTTGCAAGCCGGAGGTTGTATCGTGAGCCAAAATCGGTTCGTAACCAATTTCTTTCAAGTCGGAAGAAAGCTGCGAAGCAAGATTTTCGTCGCTTTCTATCACCAAAACACATTCTGCGTGAGCAAGGATCATATTAAGTCAGTGGACCTTAAATTAATTTTTTACAGACGTTATCCTTACAAAACGGGACAACATGTAATTAATTAGTTGCCCCTGGGCTCGAGATGCCTAATTCATAAACAGATTTTACAAATAGACGCTTATAACGTCTGAGTGAAAAGTAAGACGTGAAACAATGACAATAGTTGCTTTTATTACAATTAATTAATACTTCGCATGCTTTCTACAATGTTTTAGCACGTCCAAGTATTAACTGGAGATATGAAAATTTACAATATTCTTAAGGATTATTTAATATTTGAGATATTTTATTTGTGGTATACAAAAGTCAATCGCGAAAAATTTTGCTAAACTTATCTAAATTTTGTTAGTATCAATAACTTTTTTGAACTGAAATTTTTGAGAATGATTTAGGACTTACGCAACCGGTACATTTTCCTTGTAGGGTGCTGTGACACTTTGACTGATTTTCAACGTAGTAATAAGGATTGTGGTGTCACGCACCAGCCGGGTATTGTGACAATTGCGTAAGTCCTGTGATTGAGAAAAGATAAAAAAAGTAAAGTTAATTGCCGCCTCATTGCAATGGAACTGAACATAAAATATAGTTATTCTTCGAGTAACGTAACAGCGGTAATAGCAAGTCCAAATGTACGCAATTAAGGTTGAATTAAAACTAAACAATACAGAAAAAACCTTGATGCGTAAACATTGTGGTTTTTCTCGCCTGGTATATAACTATGGCTTAACCTTGATGCTTGGATTAGCTTCAGATCAAGTTAAAGGTGGGATTACCTTTAAGCTTGCAGCCATCAAAAAAGTTCTCACTAATTACACCAAAAAGCAACCTGAAAATGCTTGGATGAACTTTATGTCATCTCGGGTGTATCAAAATGCTTTTATCGCCTTAAAATCGGCTTATTCTCGATGGTCTAAGGGTAGTGGTAATGCTCCTAGATTCAAGCGTAAAAAGACTCTATGAGTTTTACTGTTGATTCATGCAATGTCCAAGTAATACTTGATAGAGGTAAAAGAATATAGGAATGGCCGCAACTGGCCGCCTTTTTCTTGTAGGGTGCTCGTACACTGACTAATTCTTAACGAAATAATAAGACGGTGAGTGTACGGCACCACCCAAGTCTTGTGACCAAAAAAAATCGGATACAAGCCCCCGGATTTATCCGTGGAATAAAAAAAAAATTTTCCTTATTTTCAAGCCCCTCGATTCATCGATGGGGTAATAATTCTAAATTCTTCATTCTAAATTCTAAATTCGCAATGACACGCAGCCTTAGTCCTGGAATAAAAATTCCCACCTTGGGAATTTTTAGACTCAAAGAAGAATTACCTTGTTCTTATGCCACTCAGACCTTTACTATTTCAGAAAAAGCTGGAAGATGGTACGTAAGTTTTAGTATTGATGCAGAAAAATTGCCACCATTGTTTCACCCAAAAGATACGGTGGGAATTGATATCGGAATCAAAACGTTTGCTACCTTGTCAGATAGTACTACTTACGATGCACCAAAGCCTTTAAAAAAAGCGAAAATCAAGCTGGCTAAAAAACAATGGCGCAATCGAAGAAAACAAGTAGGTAACCGTCGTTTTGGTATAAAACAATCAAAAAAAGCAAAAAAATATTTTGACGAAGTAAGGAAGATTTATCATGGTATTGCTAATCAAAGAAATGACTTTTTGCATAAATTAACCACTTTACTGACTAAAAAATACAAGACAATTCGGATTGAAGACCTCAACGTTTGCGGTATGCTCGCTAACCATAAACTAGCTGGTGCGATTTCAGACTTAGGATTCTACGAGTTTCGTCAACAGTTAATCGATAAAGCCTCTGACTACAGCTGCACAATTGAATTGTTAGATAGATCGTACCCTTCATCCAAGCTATGTTCTAACTGTGGCCATAAGCAAGATATGCCACTTAAGGAACGTGTTTATAAATGTGGGGAATGTGGTTACTACCTTGACAGAGGCTTGAATGCAGCGATAAATATCATCGATAAATATCATCAAAGCTCAACAGAAGTATGTACGGTTGGCTTGACCGAAACTTAAGCCCGTGGACAAGAAGTAGCCGTCTACCTTGGCTGAAGCGGGAAGTTAGCACCATTATCTAATAAAAGCTAACTAGCGTAGCGGATTTTAGGTAACTTTGGATAATTCTAATGAAGCAGTAAATGAAACCCGATACCCAGCATCTAATGCCCTATGTCCCGCTTCCTACAGCCAACAATTAATTTAAGGAAGTTCTACAGATGTAGGCTTGGCAATGTGAGGTAAACCCCAACCCAACTTTTCTCGTAATATTCGGAAAAATTCGGGTGATTGGAGGCGAATAAAACGGGCGCTGTAATTGGATTTTTCGATGTAAACGCGGTCTTCGGGCAAGACATAACACCCGCCGTTACCATCAACTGTCATAATTAATTGAGTTGTATTTACTGGATAAATATTAACTGGTTCGCGATCTGGAAATACTAATGCCCTTGATGCTAAAGAGTGAGGGCAAATAGGCACAAGTTGTAGCACGGCTACACCAGGAGCTAAAACTGGTCCGCCAGCACTTAAGGAATAAGCTGTCGAACCTGTTGGCGTAGAAACAATTACACCATCTGCGGCTATATCTACCGTTGCATGACCACCTATGCCTATTTCAAAATGACACATGGAAGTCAAAGGTTCGCGATGCAACACCATTTCGTTTAAACATAGAGCTTCCCAAAGTACTGATTCTTGACGAAATACTTTGACGGCAAGCATTGCTCGTTCTTCAATATCGTAATTACCTTGCAAAACTTGTTCAATAGCTAGAGGTAATTGATTGACATAGGCTTCCGTTAAAAAGCCCATATGACCAGTATTTACCCCTAGCATAGGAATACCACAGGGTGCCACTTGGCGAGATGCGGCTAATACTGTACCATCTCCTCCCAATACTACTGCGAGTTTCATGGAAGAGTCGAAGCCGGGAGGTGTAAGTCCCTCTATGGGCGTATGACATACGGGGCTTCGTCGATTGGAGTAGCCGAGAATTCCACCGATGCCTGTAGTGAGACATACATCCCAACCTTTCTCGGTGAACTTATCTTTTAATTCCATAGCGATGCGACTCGCCATCGGTTTTTCTTCGTTATATATAATGCCTGCTTTCGGCACGCTCAAATATCCAAATAAAAGAAGACGTTTTTTATTAAATTAATAGTTACATATTTTGCGTGTCTAGTACACACTTTATATGAAAAGGGAACAGAGCATAGGGCATGGGGCATAGTGGGAGTGAGGAGTTATTACAACCCGAGTTCAAAAATGAAGGAATTACCATATGTGAGGATAGAAAAATTACATCACTCCATCACTAATGCCCTTTCGACCGAAGTAAGAAGATTGTTTAAACGGAGTTCTTTTTTCCTTCTTTTTCTTTCCTTTGTTTTGCTGGTAATCCAATTCTCTAAGTTTTTTGGTAATTCTGTTGAAATATTCTTGCAAATAAGATTCTAAAGTAGTTATTTCACTTTTGTCGATGCCAAAAGCTTTGTATGTATCATCCATCGCGGCATCCAATGCTTTACCACTAGCCAAAACTTCTGTAAAAGCAAGTCTATCGGATACGTTCCATCCCCACTGAAAGAAACGAATTACATTACGAATGGCACGAAGTAAGTTTAAGGGCATCCGCGTGATTCTGGCTGTTTTTCCAGATAAACTTTCGCACAAATTAATGATTTCTTGGGCTCTCCAGTGGAGAGTTCCCACCACTGGAAAGGTTTTATTTTGGGTTTCTTCAGCTTTAAGAGCAACGATCGCAAATTTTGCTATATCTTGAGTATCTATATAAGCAATGGGTGAAGATTCTCCCGTTACCCAAACCGGCTGTGCTTCGAGAATCGGAATACCGTATTGTCCGATTAAACCTTGCATGAAACCAGCCAGTTGTAAAACGGTGTAGTTTAAGCCGGATTCAGCTAAAAACAATTCCGTACACCGTTTGATTTCCATCAAAGGTACTTCTGGGTAATCTTGATTATTCAATATTGAGAAGAATATGAAACGCTCAACATTTGCTGCTGCTGCTGCTTGAATTAATGCAACTTTCCCATCCCAATCCACTTGTTTTATAGTCAGCGAATCTGTAGGGCGAGAAGTAGATGCATCAATTACAGCCGTTACACCATCAAGTGCAGCTTCGAGAGTATGGGGATAGCACAAATCTCCCGGTACTAATTCGGCTCCCCATTCTTTGAGAAATGCAGCTCTCTTGGCACTGCGGACTAGACAGCGTACCTCGTAACCCTCATCAATAGCATGACGAGCTACCTGCCTTCCCAAAGTACCAGTGGCACCCACTATCAATATTGTCATCAGTTTTAATTAAAAAAAATGTTAACTTTTATTAAAACAATTTTATCAGAATTGTTTTTGTAAGCAAAAGTAAAGCAAAATTTGTTACGACCGCTCCTCCTTGAATGGCTGAGACTGCATTGAAGTCTCTAGCCAATCTATGAAGCGTTTTTGAGCAACTTATTCTTCAGGTTCTGCACCTTGGATCTTAAGTTATAAGCTACCAATAGCCCAACCAACGAAGATTAGACCGAAGGATAAGAAAGCTGCATTGAACATTTCGCCGCCCATTTGTGATTCTCCTTGTTTGCGAATTATTGAATTACGTTAAGTTTATCAGTTACTAGTTTGGTTATTCGTTTTTAGCGTGGATGGTTATAGTGTTTTTCGGTTGTTGTAAGTGAGTGGTGAGTGGTGAATAGAGATAAATCGCTTCCATCATTGGTGATGAAAAAAATTTTTTCTGAAGGAACTTACTTTCCTCGGATGGGAACGCTTTTGAAGTTTTACTGCAATTAGCTTGAAATCCACGATATCTACCCGCAAAGTTAAATAAAACTAAATATTAGAATAAATATATACTTTTCTTAATAATTTGAGACAATCTAGATAAGGAATTTTACACATCAGATTTATAATTAGCGATCGCATTATGTCAACATCAAGCACCCAAACTTACAAAAATAAGGAAACCCTTCAGCAAGCTGGCTGGGAAATCAAGCTGCTCTACGACGGTGAATGTCCCTTGTGTGTGCGCGAAGTGAACTTTTTACAAAAGCGCGATGGGGGGAGAGGAAAAGTTGCATTTGTAGATATCGCGGCGGATGACTACAACCCCGAAGAAAATGGTGGGGTTGACTTTGAAACGGCGATGGGGAGGATTCATGGCGTGTTAGCCGATGGTACGGTAATTAAAAATGTGGAGGTTTTTCGTCGGGTTTATGAAGTTTTGGGGATGGGTTGGGTTTATGCGATAACTAAGTTACCGATTTTGGGTGCGATCGCTAATTTTATTTACGGTATTTGGGCGGATTACCGGTTAAAGCTTACAGGAAGGCCTAATTTAGAAACTGTGATTAAGCAGCGTCAGGAGAGACTTGGTTGTGATGATGAGGGGCGTTGTCGGGTGGATTGATAGAAGAATATCGGAAGCAATACCCTAAAGGGTATCGCTACATTAACGAAGCCCACCTTCGTGGGCTTTGTAATTTTAGCCCCAGGTTTTAACCTGCGGGCATTTATATAGCGGTTAACTGCTCTGTAAAGTATGGACAACCCCACCATTGACTCTTACAACTCTTACTTCCTGTTTCAACGGGAGCATTGGAGCTGTTATCCCTCCTCAGGCTTGCACGGCTGAGCCGTCCGCACTTGCATATATTGCTTTATTCCCTTTATCCTTGATAAATGCTTGGTTTTCGCATATTTAGCAAGATATAAATGAAATATTTTTTTACTATACCAAAAATTAGGCATAAAATATAGCAAAAATCGTTGACAACTGTCTATTTTTGTCAATTCTTGA
>JBHJJJ010000285.1:0-12987 GCA_050042755.1 Rivularia sp. (in: cyanobacteria) | reverse complement strand
CAAGCCGTTAATGACACCATGATTCCCTTTCTCGAAAAGCAAGATATTCCCGTATTAGGTACATTACCTAAAAGCAACTTGCTACGCAGTGTCACTGTACGCGAGTTGGTTCATCAGTTGAATGCAGAAGTTTTATGTCGTAGCGATCGCCTAAATTTATTAGTGGAAAGCCTAGCAATTGGTGCGATGAATGTCAATGCTGCTGTAAAATATTTTCGCAAACGCCAAAATATGGCAGTAGTCACGGGTGGGGATCGGGTAGAGATTCAGCAGGCTGCTTTGGAAACATCCACTCAATGCCTGATTCTCACCGGACAGTTACCACCTCCACCTTTCATTCTCAGTCGGGCTGAAGAACTCGAAATTCCGATTTTGTCTGTAGATTTAGATACTCTGGGCACTGTGGAAATTATTGAACGTACTTTCGGGCAAGTTCGCGTGCATCAACCCATCAAAGTTGAATGTCTTCGTCATTTAATTGCCGAGCATTTTGACATCAACCGCTTACTTTCTTTAATGGGTTTGAGTCGGGCAACAACACCGTCGTGAATAATTGATCCAAGGTAAGAATTAAAAACCCGGTTTTGTGAAAAAAACCGGGTTTCTCAACAGCTAAAACTATTACAACTCATGCAGCATTGCTATATATCTTGAGAATTTCCTTGAATACTATAAACTAAGGAATAATGCATGAAAAGCCCCAATCCCCAACCAGAAAGGGGATAAATTACCCAAAAATCACCGGGAGTTGTAGTCAAATTCAAGACTATCAAGAATGTATTTACCGCTAAGTATGAAATTAAATGTGCTTTAAATCCTCGACGTTTCATTTCACGACGAGTTTGTTGTTGTTTACTTGTTTTGGCTTGAGTTAACCATTCTTCTTCTGCCGATTTCAGTAATTCAGCAGAAATTCCTAATTCTGTGGCCATTTCTGACATTTGTTCCTTGGAAAAGAATTCTTCTTGTTTGCGTGCCATTGCCAATTGAAGAATTTTTTGTACGTCTTCAGAGCTATAAGTCATATCAAATATCTCCTATATTTGTCCCTTTGTTTTTACACGGGTTAAAATGTCCGACAAAAAATAGACTGGCTCGATAATGCAATTAACTCTTGTAGAAAAAGGGTATTTTTCATCGACTTGCCAGCATCTGGTTTTTAAGGTTCCATATCGGGGTTGAAACTTTATGCTGACTTGAAAATTATTAAGCAGTGGCTCGTGCAGAACGAAAATCATTAAAAATCCCCACATTCAATGGCCTATGCCCCATTAGCGACACGCCCGCGTGCAGTTTCTTTTTGCCCTGATACGGATATATGTTTGGTGGCAGCGGCTAATCCAAAAATCGGCATATTCCCATAAATTGCTTCGTAATTTCTTGAATTAATTAGATAGGTTTCGTGCCAAATTCCAACGCTACCATCAGCACCCACAACTCGATTAAATCGCTGCCAAGCCGAAAGATGTGGTTCTTCTGGGCTTCTAGCAAAACGTTCTAAATCCTCAAAAGAACGCCAATACTGGATTAATCCCACTCCTCGCCAATAAAGAAAAGTTTCTCCACCTAAAAAACCTTTCTCGGGATGTTTATACAAAGTTTGTAGCATGGGTGTCATTGCCATTGCTGTTGGAAACCATTTGTTAACAGCAAAGATCTTATTAATCCGCATCCCAATCAAAAACACTACAAAGGGTTCGTCTGTTTCGGCGGTGAATCGCCCTGGCATTACTTTAGACATAATTGAATACTTCTTCTGGTTTCGGGTTATTATGCAACTAATTGCATAATAACCTATATGCAACTAATTGCATATAAAAATATTAAGAATTATGTCTTTAACTCACGCAATATTGGCATCTTTAATTGAGCGTTCCTGTAGCGGGTATGATTTAGCCAAGCAATTTAATGGTTCGGTAGGTTTTTTTTGGCAAGCTTCTCACCAGCAGATTTACAGCGAACTATCTAAATTAAATCAACTTGGCTGGATAAAATCTGAGATAATTACTCAAGAAGGGCGACCAGATAAAAAAATCTATAGCGTTACACAACAAGGTTTTGTGCAGTTACAAGAATGGATTGCCAAGCCTTGCGAACCAATTGCAGTTAAAGATGATTTATTGGTTAAAATATTTAGCGGATATATAGTATCCGAAAATACAATTTTGCAAGAATTAGAACGTCACCGTAAAGCTCATGTTGAGAAATTATCTATATACAAAGATTTAGAACAGAAGTATTTCCAAAATCCGCCACAACTTCCTCGTGTAGCAAAGTTCCAATACCTGACTATAAGTAGAGTGATTCGTTATGAAACACAATGTCTTGAGTGGTGTGATGAAGCGATGGAATTATTAAATCAGTGAACGGTGAGTTGCAAAAAGTTAATAGCTCGTAAGCCAATTTCGTGTCTAATAATGATTGATAACTGATAACGATATCCCTCAACTGTAAAAAAAATCAGTTTAAAAATTGTATGCTCTAACCATAAGTAGGTTCCCGACCAGTCTTTGCTCTGCTAAAATATCTTGGTCGTTTAATAGTAATTAAAATACTCTTTGAGTCAGTCAACAGACCTAGTCAATAAAATTGATACATTAGCGCAAGAATTAGCGACAATTCAGCAAATGGGTTCTAAACGAATCGCCGTGCTGGGTTCTCGTCATGTGCCTATTACTCACCAGAATTTGATTGAAATGATGACTTATGCCCTGGTTTTATCAGGGAATAGAGTTATTACCTCTGGTGCTACAGGTACAAATTCAGCCGCCATTAAGGGCGCAATGCGAGCCGATCCTAACTTTCTGACGGTAATTTTACCCCAAAGTTTAGATCGTCAGCCCTTAGAATCGCGCCAGCAACTAGAACAAGTAATGCATCTAGTAGAAAACTCCAGTAATGACCATTTATCCCTTGCTGAAGCTAGTTACCTATGTAACAAAGAGATCATCTCCCGCTGTCAGCAACTTGTATGCTTTGCATTTCACGATAGTGGTACTTTGCTACAAACCTGTAAGGATGCAGAAGAACAACGTAAAGTGGTAACTTTGTTCTATTTTGATTAAGAGTTATTCGAGTAGCTTTCTTATTAGTCATTAGTCACTCTTGTCGGCATACAATCCTTCGATCTATTTGAAAAGCAAATGGATATAATTACAACTTAGACTAATGACTAGTGAACCTCGAATTGTACAGCTATATGCCGCTTTAAAATAATTCCTGATTTCCAACATAGAAATCAACAGGTAACTTTTGGTATTAATTGCGGTACAAAGTGGACAATGTCTGTAAATGGTTCGCCTCCTCAACCATTTCTCGCGAAAACAAGATTTTTTCACTATCTATCTACTTTTATGCTAAAGCTTGTTTCACAATTGCCCGTATCAGTTTTATTCTTATACTGTATTGTTGTAGCTTTCCTGCTAATTTATTTGCCATTTCTAGCAGTAGCTTATGCTCGTTTGAGTGTTGGTTATGATTATTTCGCGCCTCGTGCCATGTTTGAGAAACTGCCACCTTACGCACAACGTGCTACTTGGGCGCATCAAAACTCTTTTGAAAACTTTATGATTTTCGCTGCTGCGGCGTTGATGGCTTACGTCACAGGAGTTGATTCTCCCTTAGCAGCAGGGGCAGCATTAACTTTTATTACAGTTCGTTTGTTGTATTCAGTTTTTTATATTTTAAATATACCCATTCTCCGTTCGCTTATGTATGCTATTGGATTAGGTTGTTATTCTACTTTATTCGTGTTGAGTATAATTCGAGTAAGTAGTTAAATTGATAGTAGTTAGTGGATGGTAGTTAGTGGATAGTAGTTAGTGGAAAAAATCACTATTAGCAACTAACAACTAACAACCAACAACTAACAACCAACAACTAATCAATCATAAAAATGTAAAATTACTCATAAAGCAAATTGATAATTTGTTATGGCTTCCAGTTATTCTTTTGACGTTGTTAGCGAATTTGACAGACAAGAATTGGTTAATGCGATCGATCAAACTACGCGAGAAATAAAAGGTCGTTATGATTTGAAAGATACTAAAACTACAATGGAGTTAGTAGAAGACAGCATTAAAATTAATGCAGATAGCGAATTTACTTTAGAAACCGTTGACAACATATTGCGAGAAAAAGCCGCAAAGCGTAAACTTTCTCAGAAAATATTTGAATTTGGCGAACCTGAATCTGCTGGTGGTAATCGCGTTAATCAAGAAGTAAAGTTGAAAAAAGGCATCAGCCAAGAGATTTCTAAAAAGATATCTAAGATGATTCGCGATGAATTTAAAAAAATACAGGCTTCCATTCAGGGAGATGCAGTGCGAGTCACTAGCAAGAATAAAGATGATTTGCAAGCTGTTATGCAACGGTTAAAAGAAGAAGATTTGCCCGTTGCTTTGCAGTTTACAAATTATCGTTAAAAGATTAATTATTCTAGGGTGTGTTACCGCAAGGCGTAATACACCTTAATTTTTTTATTATTAAGATAATTTGAATTTTGTAAAGAATATATTATATTTAATTTGAATCAGTAATTAGACGGGCAAGGATGCCCATCCTAGAAGAATTAAATCTTTTTCAAACTAATCGCTCACTGCTTGCAGCAGCGCTTCGCTATCGCCAAATGTCCTTTTAAATCCGGGACGTTCTGTTAGTTTATTCATATAATTGGTAACATTCGAGTATTCGCTTAAATCTAACTTGAGCATTAAAGGAATATAAAAGAGCATAGAACCTACAGCTACATCAGCTACGGTAAATTCTTTACCAACTAAAAAAGGTTGTTTCCCTAATATTTCATTCAAAGGATTCATTAACCGGGGCATTTCTTTCTCTCGGTTAGCTTCTACGAAAACTCCCGGTCCCAAAGTAGCATTTGCGAACAATGACCACTGAGAATATTCACCACGCTCCTCTGGTGAAAGAGGTTTTTTACTATATTTATCGGCAAGATATAGTAATATCGCGCCAGATTCCCAAAGTATAAAATCACCATCTACAATAGCTGGTACTTTACCCATAGGGTTAATTGCCAAGAATTCGGGTTGACGGTGTTCCCCCGCTTTCATATCAAGGGTGACGAATTCGTAGGGAATTTCCAGTTCTTCTAAGTACCATTGAACAATTGAAGCACGGCTGATGGTTCCACCGTAGAGTTTTAGCATGGTTTTGATTGTTGGGGGAAGGTTTTTGCTGGATACAGTTTATCCTACACAAATATTATGTACAATTTGCACCATCCTCGATAAGCCCAAAAAACCTGGTTTCTATTTGTGAAATATGGTTATCTCGTTTTTACCAAGTTGTATTTCATCATCTAACTGTAAATCGTATTCTGGAAATTGGATTTTTGTGCCTTCTTCTGGTGTTTGATTTTTTTGTCTTTGTCCAATTTTTTTCTTGTTAACATAAGTTCCATTTTTACTTCCAAAATCGCGGATGCGAATATCGGGAGGATTGATATCTAATAAGCAGTGGTAACGAGAAATTGTAGAATGATCCTTATCATCAGGTAGTTGAATATTACAGTCCGATACTCTACCAACAATACAGCTAGTACGGGAATCGAAAATGTATTGTCTTCCCGATAATTTACCTTCTATTATGGTGAGGGTTACTTTAGATGGCATAGAATATTTTGATGATTATAAATTGTAGGGTGCTGTGACGGTTCTAATAAATATGAATAAAAACGATTAATAATTGATTTACCGTCACGCACCATCAGATGATTATAAATTGTAGGGTGTGTGACGGTTCTAATAAATATGAATAAAAACGATTAATAATAAATTTACCGTCACGCACCATCAGCATATTGTGACAACATATAAAATAATGACACCTTAATTAATTATCTATGACAATAACACTTAATTTACCACCAGATATGGATTTGTATTTGATTAGGAGAGCAGAAGAAAAAGGTATATCAGTTGAAGATTATATTCTGGAAATTTTGAGGGAGCATATTTCAAACAATATGAAATCGTAATTTATAGGGTGCTGTTATGGTCGCTTAACGCATCATTATTAAATATTTAGTGCGCGATGGTGAGGTTATAATCAAAACGATTAATAATAAATTTACCGTCACGCACCATCAGGGTATTGTGACAACATATAAAATAATCACGTATCTTGGAAAAGATATTAATTCATAATTTTTAAATGTTATTAGTAAATATTAATAAGCGAAATAAATCGATTGGTGCGTGACGGTAATACCAAATTTTTCCATTAACCTTGATAATTTTTCGTAACCGTCACACACCCTACACAAATTAAATAAATCTTACGGCGGAGGGTAAGGTAAAGAAAATAGTGCAGAGGGTAAAAGAGGAAAAGAGAAAAGAGCTAATTAAGTCCTCCCGACGGCACACACCACACGAAAACCAATATGGTAGTCGTAGTAAACGCGCGAAGAGTAGTAGCGATAAGCGGAACGGCAGAAGTGTGGAACGTATTGCCAGCAACCACCCCGCAGAAGGATTTCACCAGTTTTTTGAGAAAGACTCTTATTATCATCAAACCAGGCACTACCATCAGTTGGCGCACCCTGATAATTATAATGCCAATCATCAAGACACCATTCCCAACCATTGCCATGCATATCATATAGTCCAAAGGAGTTAGCAGGGAAAGTTCCTACATCTGTAGTCTGTTTGCGATATTTACCTTTCGGTGCCGCACCGTATGGGTAATTAGGGTAGTAATTTGCCAAATCAGTTGTTATGGTTTCGCCAAAATGGAAAGGAGTAGTAGTTCCAGCCCGACAAGCATATTCCCACTCAGCTTCACTGGGTAATCCATATTGTTTTCCTGTTAGTTTAGATAACCTGGTACAAAATTCAACTTAGATTTTATTACAGGAAAATTACGGATAATTTCGTTAAGAATATATTTATTTTTACGGGTAAATTTAATATTTAATTGGGATTTTCACTGATGAATGTACGTTGTGATGACAATTTGTCTTTGGTGCGTGAGGGTAATACCTAATTATTGCATTAACTTTGAAAATTTCTCGTGACCGTCAGAGCAGCTCAATTCTCGATTTATCTTTGGTGCGTGACGGTAATACCAAATTATTGCATTAACCTTGAAGATTTCTCGTGACCGTCACGTGCCCCTACCATTAAATTATCGTTGGTGCGTGACGGTAATACCAAATTATTGCGTTAACCTTGAAAATTTCTCGTAACCGTCACACACCCTACGTAAGGATTAAATCACGGGACAATGCCCAATGCCCCATTCCCAATTACAAAACTTTATGAGTATGAGAATGCTGTTTCACGTTGTCATCTTTGCTAACTACTCTTTTAGCGTTTAATACTCGTTTTTTTTCTGTGGAGTATTTAAAGTCACTGTAAGTAGTACCTAAAGGGATTAGAGATTTTGCTTCTTCCTTGCGCTTGTAGGTACGTGCTGCGGCAAATACTCTTTCGCTAAAGTCGTTGACTATTTGTGCTCCATTATCTAATTCTGGTGGTTTGCAAGGTGTTTCACCATCTAAGATACTTCCTAATGTTGTGGCTACGGCTGAGTTGTAGTAAGTGGGAATACCTTTGAATAGCGACTCTAAAGATGCTGAGGGGATGGGTTCCATTACGTCAACTTGATGCACTTCGCCGTCTTCTTTGACGAAGCAGGTTGCTAAACCGATGACTATGTAATCATCTGCGGCTAAATCGGGAGCATCAGGATAAGAAGTTGTATTTACCATTTGGTTACTGTGTAAAAATTTATGAACAATCAATGAACGAACGATAAAAATATATATTGCTTGAAAGCATTGTACCAGTTGCGATCGCGGTTACGGTGGGTGGCGTTTTAAATTGCAATTATTTGTTATTTTCTGGAATTGATTGTGAAGCTTTGGTATCCATTATTGAATTCCAAGGCAACGGTGTAATTACACCCTTGACTTGGGTTTTCCAGCGTCAAGGGTTCCCGTCAACTATATATTTTGGATAGTTTGATGTTGGAATTGACGGGCACCCACGAGATTTTTTTTAGAAAAAAATTCCCATGGGAACGACGGATGGTGAATCTTAACACGGGGACAGCCATCAAAAGCGGACGCATGTACTATCAATCTATTTTATAGAGCTAACTACTCAGGCAGGATGATATGAAGATTAACTTATTTTCAACATTCGGTAACAAGCAAACTAAGGATATCAGCCAATCTAGAGCTGTGAAGTTTACTGCTCATGACCATAGCTATGAGGATAGTAATAGTCAATTGTACGCTTACGAAGATAAAGATTTACGCTCTTGTGCTTTAAAGTCAGCTAAAAAAGGCAATTATCGTTTTGCGATCGCTGCTTTAAATCTTTTAATTCAACGCCATCCGGATAATGCAATTGATTACAATAATCGGGGTTTGATTTATTTTCAGAGTGGTGAAATGCAAAAAGCGGCTCGGGATTTGAACAAGGCGCTACGACTAAATCCCGGATTGGCTAGTGCTTATAATAACCGAGCAAATTATTATGCTGTTGTTGGAGATTTGGAAGCAGCATTGGCAGATTATGAAAAAGCTTTGGATTTAAATCCCACTCACGTTAGAGCCTGGATTAATCGAGGTATTACTTTACGCGATCTGGGAGAATATAACGAAGCTATTGACAATTTTGAAACAGCACTATTTTTTGGCGAATTACAAAGTCACATTTTGGCTGAAAAAGCCAGAACTTTCCATCTTTGGGGCGAATGGAATTGTGCGATCGCCGATTATTATCGCGCTTTAGAAAAATTAGCAACTCCCGATGGTGAAACTGATAAGCAAACACTTACCCTGCGTTTGCAAATCGAAAATTGGTTGAACGAGCTACTGCTTCCCATGAGTCCGGAATATGAAATCTGAGATTAGTATACAAATAATACTTCTAAGCACAATTACCCATTTCAAATGAAGACCGATCGCACGTCTAGTTTAGGATTAGATAATACATCAATTTTTGGAAGTTGCTAATAGCTAATAGATGATAACTATATAGTAAATGCTCTTATTAACTAAGGACTGGTTATTAACTATTAGCTGTTAGCTGTTTAATTTCTTTTGAGAGATTATATACAGGTTCCTAGGAATCACCTTTATTTAATATAATAATAATATTTCCTCTAAGCACTAGGGTGTAAATTCTCTACTTTCAGCCGGTGTTGTATTATTTGTCAATATAATTCTTTTTTTATTGGAGGGTATTCGATTTCCCTGCTGTTGCATAATGTTACTAGCTTGACGAGAATCAAAAGTATTACTAAATTCTGATCTTAGTTTGTTAACACGTTCTTGAGCAGTTTTAACTTCAGTACGCATTTGTCGTAATTTTTCTTGTCCTGACCAATGATGAGGTAAAAGCTGGGTTAAAGCTGATATTGCTACTGCGGAAATCGCTAAATTAACTCCTATTTTTACTGTTGTTTCCAATGCCATTACTTCATATGAACGTTGGCGCAGGTGCCGTTTTGGTCGAGGAATAGTCCGACGCTGCTGTATCGGTTGAGCTTCCTCTCTTGTCGATTGAATTGCGTTCATGATAATAGACTTAATCTGTTCAAAAACAACGAATACTTAGTAAATATCTAACTAAAGCTATTTACGATTTTCATGTGATGCCATCTTACTTCATTTTTCTCAAACTGCTACACTTAGAAGCTTAGTAAAAAAATAATCCCGGTACTTGTAAGTGTGTTTTCTTAAGTAACTTACAAGTAAAAGTTACATGATTCCGGAAAATACACTTAGTGTTACCAGGATTACAAACTCTACGCTAGTTTCAATAACTAAAAATTAATTTACTTGTAGAGTTCAGTTGCTAAACGCCAAGCTAAAAAACCTGGAATAAGTGCTACAGCCAAAGCGATATAGACTTGAGTGTCTGAAATTGACATGTGAAGAAATCTCCCAATCTAACTAAACGATTATTACTTCGCTTTCTACTTTTCCCTGTTTTGCCCAAATTGTGAAATAACTTGTTACAAGATGCAACAATTGGAGTGGGAAAATGGGCATTAGGCATGGGACACTGATATACGCCTGCGCCTAATGGCAAGTGATAATTGATAACTGATTAAAAATGTATCTAGGCATAGATTTTGGAACTTCTGGCGCTAGAGGTGTGGCAATAGATTCGGCATTTAATATTGTGGCGGAGGTGCGATACCCTTTTAAAGCCTATGAAGAGACTGATTTAACAAATTGCTGGCAAAATGCTTTATTTAGTCTTTTAAAACAAATTGACGGGGAATTACGGCAAGAAATCACCCGCATTGCCATTAACGGTACTTCTTCTACTGTTTTGCTATGCGATGCCCAGGGGAATCCTGTTGATGCACCTTTGCTCTACAACGATGCACGGGGAGGGGTGATGCGAGAAAAATTGAAAAACATCGCGCCACCGAATCACACCGTATTAAGTGCTACTTCTAGTCTTGTAAAGCTGTTATGGATGATGCAGTTACCTTCTTTTACAAAAGCTAAATATTTTTTACATCAAGCAGATTGGTTGGGATTTCTTTTGCATGGGAAGCTAGGTATTAGCGATTATCACAATGCTTTGAAACTTGGTTACGATGTGGAAGCATTGCAATATCCGGAATGGTTTAACAAACTAAAAATATCAATTCATCTACCAAAAGTCATAATTCCGGGAAATCCTATGGGAGAATTGCGCTCCGATATTGCTGCGAAATATAATTTTCCCAAAAATTGCTTGGTTTGTGCGGGTACGACAGATAGTATTGCAGCATTTATCGCTAGTGGAGCAAAATCTCCCGGTGAAGCGGTAACTTCTTTGGGTTCTACATTAGTTTTAAAACTCTTAAGTCGTACTCGTGTAGATAATTCCAAGTACGGGATTTATAGCCATCGTTTCGGGGATTTATGGTTAACAGGAGGCGCTTCTAATACGGGGGGTGCTGTATTAAAGCAATTTTTCACGGCGGATGAATTGGAAATTCTTAGCCGGGAAATAGATGTTATGAAACCAAGTGAATTGGATTATTATCCATTATTAAAACCTGGAGAAAGATTTCCAATTAATGACCCCAATTTACCACCCCAATTAGAACCGCGTCCCGATAATTCAGTGCAATTTCTGCATGGTTTGTTAGAAAGTATCGCCAGAATAGAAGCCCGGGGATATAAGTTGTTACAAGAACTTGGAACAGATAATTTAACTCGTGTTTATACGGCTGGTGGCGGTGCAAAAAATCGCGTTTGGAGTGAAATTCGTCAGCAATATTTAGGAGTTCCGGTACTTTATTCTACGAATACAGAAGCTGCTTATGGTAGTGCATTATTGGCGATGAATGGTTTAAAAGTTAGGGGTTAGGAGTTAGTAGTAATAGTAAGTATTTTACGTTCAACTATATAATAAGTAATTAGCCGGATTTGATATTACTGTTCTAACAAATGTTTGTGGAAACAAAATCAATAATCTTGGTTAAACCTTCTTGTTGTTTCAAATTTGTAAATACAAAAGGTTTCTCCCCGCGCATTTTCCGAGCATCTCTTTCCATTACTTGTAAATCGGCACCAACATAGGGAGCTAAATCAATTTTATTTATTACTAGTAAGTCCGATTTAGTAATACCGGGACCACCTTTACGAGGGATTTTATCGCCAGCGGCAACATCAATCACGTAAATAGTTAAATCAACTAATTCAGGACTAAAAGTTGCAGCCAAATTATCGCCACCACTTTCCAAAAATACCAAATCTAAATCAGAGAAAAGCACTTCTAACTGTTCAATCGCAGCTAAATTCATTGAAGCATCTTCTCGGATAGCAGTATGGGGACAGCCGCCAGTTTCTACACCTACAATTCTTTCTTGTGATAAGGCTTGGGATTTTGTTAAAAATTGTGCATCTTCCTGAGTATAAATATCATTCGTTACAACTGCAATTTGATAAGAATCGCGCATAGACTTACACAATAATTCTACCAAAGCAGTCTTTCCCGAACCCACAGGGCCAGCAACACCAACTCGAAAACTCATGATTTATTAATTGTTAATTGATAGTTGATAGTTGATAGTTGATAGTTGATAATTGTTCATTGTTCATTGTTCATTGATAATTGATTTAACTACGAAATAACCTTGTATACTGTTGTTCGTGTGCCATACTTGCTAAAGATAAACCCCAACTACAACAGCTTAATTCATCGTCCTGTAAATTCATAATTTCTACTGTAGCGCTGTTAAGTAATTCTTGTAACTCTTGTAATAATAATTGTCCTGCAGTTTGTCCCAGGGGAATCAACTTTATTCCTGCGGTAATTAAATTGCTAACCCAACTGTGCAAATATCCTACTAAAGCTGCTTGCGGATCAATTTCCCAGCTAACAGCAGCAATACCAAAGGCGATCGCAAAATTACAAGGGCTACCCAAAGCTGTAATTATAGGTATTATCAGCGGTTGTAATTCCTTCATTAACCGAATATAAGATCCTCCCATTTGTTGAGATTGATTACGTAATTCTTCGGTGTCACGAGATGCAGACAGCCAATTATTCCAGTAGGATAAAGCTGGTAAATCTTTTGCCCCTGCAGCAGAATAAGCTCTTAACATCACTGCTGCTTCAACCCGAATTGCACCGTAACGTAACTCTTGAGTTAACCAGTGCTTAAGACTTTCGGAATCATTAATTATCTCAAGTTCAACTAGGGTTTCCAATCCTTCAGAATAACTATATGCTCCCACGGGTAAAGCAGGACTGACAAGCTGTAAAAGACGAAGAAGATTACTCAATTTCAGATTTTGGATTAAAACAGTGAACAGTGAACAGTCAGCAGTAAACAGTGAGTAGTTGAGAATTAGGAATTTTATTCTCCCCATCTCCCAATCTCCCCAAAACAAAAACAAAAACAAAAAAACAAAGAGACCAAAAAAACAAAGAAACAGAACAAATATACAAATAAACTAAAATAAAAAAAAAAAAAACAATTAAAAAAAAAAAAGTAAAAAAT
>JBHJJJ010000284.1:0-21193 GCA_050042755.1 Rivularia sp. (in: cyanobacteria) | reverse complement strand
GGCTGCGCAAAGTCAATCCTTCCCTCCTTAAAGCTGTCTCGTAATATTCCCGTCATTATAGTCGGTAAAGCTACCGTCACGAATAAGGTAGTGGAAACTTCCCGGACTTTGGGTATTATGAGTCCAATGGAACCGGTAACTTCTCTGCCTCTGGGTGCTATTGGAGTTACGCCGTTGGAGATGGCTTCTGCTTATGCTACTTTCGCTAATTATGGCTGGCAGTCACAAACAACAGTAATCGCTCGCGTTACCGATAGTAGTGGTAATGTTTTACTAGACAATACACCTAAGCCCGAACTAGTACTAAACTCCTGGGCAGCAGCTTCCACAATCAACAATATGCTAAGCGTAATCGGTGAAGGCGGTACGGGTAAAAATGCTGCCATAGGCCGCCCAGCCGCAGGTAAAACAGGAACCACATCTTCAGAAAAAGACGTATGGTTTGTAGGTACTGTACCGCAATTAACCACCGCCGTTTGGGTTGGTCGGGATGACAACAGAACGTTATCTAGAGGTGCTACAGGTGGTAACGATGTGGCACCGATTTGGCGTGATTTTATGGTAAGAGCGCTCAAAGGTGTACCGGCAAAGAGTTTTACATCACCTTCAAAATTCAAGCGTCCTAAGGCAAAATAACTAGTTGCATAATATTTTCCCGTATTGAGTTAGAAGTATAATCTTTTTTGAAAGAAACTTTTAACTCTTAACTCATGGTCAGATTTAAGAGTTTCTTTCTAAATCGGCTTTCATTCGCTCTAAGGTAAGGTTCATTTGGTCGAACATTTGTTGCGGAGTCACCCCAAATTGATTTAATTGAGTTTTCAGTTGCTCAACTGTCATTTGGGCCATAAAATCTTCAGATAGCTCGAAGCGCTTCATAAATACCCGATAGCGCTCCATCATCTCTTCCATCTGACTAATGAAAAGCTTTTTGCCTTCACGGTCAAATTTACCGTAGCTATTACCAAGCTTAATTAAGGCTTGATAATCCTCAAATAGCTTTTTTGCTTCTTGCTGAACTATATCGGAGTCGAAGAATCCCATGTTGCTTATATTTTAAAGAGTACTCAGAGTTAATATATTGTTACTTCTCATGCTAGTTTTATTTTAATCTACGTAATTAATCTAGGGAATAAGCTAAGCACCATATATCAGGTTTTCTACTTAGGCGATTTACCACAGAACGCTAGTAATTTTTTAATTCCTTGAAATTAAACAGCCGAGTCACGTTATATAAGAAAAGTATTTTTTCCTTAACTCAATTTTATTCTTAAAAAATAAATCTATTTTTGATACAAAAC
This sequence comes from Rivularia sp. (in: cyanobacteria), assembly GCA_050042755.1. Classification (GTDB taxonomy): domain Bacteria; phylum Cyanobacteriota; class Cyanobacteriia; order Cyanobacteriales; family Nostocaceae; genus Rivularia. The sequence goes on along the minus strand of JBHJJJ010000284.1, from coordinate 19,892 downwards.
AACCCTATATAGATTTATTTTAGCTTCCTGATATTTTAAGATTAATATTATATTTAAGGAGATGTCACTATTTTTACATTCCAACTGTCTTGAATTACCGAAGTTATAATTAGTAACAGATTTAAATAATAAAAAATTATTTTTTTGATAAATAAAAATTATTGATGGGTTGTAGAAACTAAACGAAATTTAAAATGCTGCAATTTTACAAGATATTTTGTTAATATAACTGTCTTGGTTTGTTGCGTATCATCTATTTTTTTAAGTGACCTAGAACCGGCTGTGTGGTTGAATTTGGTAATTTATAAATAAATTAGGAATATGTTTGCCAAAAACAAAAGCCGAAGTATTGCTGCAATATTAGCTTTATCTGGTGCGGTAACAATCTCAGGCTTACATAAGTTTTATTTAGGACAGCCGTTATGGGGAGTGCTTTATGTTTTACTCTCTTGGACACCAATACCCAAGGTAGCTTGTGCTATAGAGGCTGTTTGGTATTTAGCCCAAGACGAAGAGACTTTTAACCATAACTTTAATTCAGGCAGACCGGCGAAATCTATTTTATCCGACAAAGCTTCAGGAGTGGGAGCGCTTGCTGAAGCTTTACGTGAATTAGATGCTTTACGCCAGGATGGATTGATTTCTGAATATGAATTTGAACAAAAGCGCCGTCAACTTTTAGACAGTGAGCAGTGAGCAGTTAGGAGTTAAGAGTTAGGAGTTATTAGTTACAAGTATCTACCTCATCTCCCCTTGTCCCCCATCTTCCCATCTCCCCTGACAATCCCATGAATCCAAACTGGTTACCCAAAACTAGATTACAAAAACTGCGAGCTAAGCTACTTAACGATCCTTATTACCGATTAAAATCGGGGGAAGAAATTGCGATCGCCGTTGAACTTGGTATTCGGATTGATGCAAATCAAGCTACTGTTGATGATTGGTTGCGTTTACCGGGTTTGTCCATACATCAAGCCCGAAGTCTTGTAGAACTCGCACAAACTGGTGTTAAATTTTACTGTATAGAAGATATTGCAGCAGCTCTGGGTTTACCGCCACAGCGCTTAAAACCCTTAGAAATAATTTTAATTTTTGGTTATTATGACGACGAATCTTTAGATAATATTACTTATGTAGTGAATCCAAATACTGCAACAGTTGAAAATTTATTAAAAGTACCTTTTATCGATTCTTCTTTCGCAAAAGCGGTGGTAGAAAACCGTACTGCTGTAGGACCATATCGCAATATAGTTGATTTTCAGAAGCGCTTGAATCTGTCTGGTGAAATACTTGCTCAGTTAATGTATTATCTACGATTTTGAATTGACAAGAAGCTGAAAGTTAAGAATTATTAACTAATGTAGAGACGTAGCAATGCTACGTCTCTACAACTGCACTACATCTATACACTCCTAATACCATTTCTTTATAAAGATGCGCCGAATTCAGCCCACGTAGGTGAGCTTTGTTTAGATAGCCTCACCCATGAGCGGGTGAAGGCGATTAAGCGCAGCCTCATAGAGAATTGGTATAACTTTTAACTTTTAAATAGAACCAATTCGATTGGGAGGCCAAAAACGGAAACTTGCTTTGCCAATCATATTTTCTTTTGGTAAAAAGCCCCAGTAACGAGAATCATTACTATCATTGCGATTATCACCCATCATAAAATATTGGTTTTGAGGAACTTTCACCGGCTCAAAAGGCTCTCTTGGTGGTTCTTTTATATAATCTTCTAGCAAAGCTTTTCCGTTACGATAAACTTTACCGTCATCAATTTTGAGTGTGTCTCCGGGAGTACCAATTACACGCTTAATAAAAGCTTGATCTTTAGGATATCCACGACGCTGTAATTCTGGCGGTGGTTGAAAAACTACGATATCGCCAAAGTTCGGAGAATTAAATCTATAGGAAATCTTTTCAATTACCAATCTATCGCCTTGCTCTAAAGTTGGTAGCATCGAATCTGAAGGGATGTAGCGGGGTTCGGCAATAAAAGTCCGAATGAAGAATGCTAACACCAAGGCGATGGTTATTAGAATTAGATTTTCACGTAAGCTACGCCATGCTTTTGATGACGCGTCGGTTTTTGCATCAGTTTCCTTAGATGTCATGTAAGTTTTTAGCCCAGATTACAACAATTTGACAAATATATAAGTAGGTTGGTGTATTGCGGTTTGGCAGAGCATAAATCTTTATATAGCAAAAAAAATATTGTACATTAAACCTGCAATACAGAATGTGGGTATGACACAAACTTAAAGATTAAATCATATTCAATCATTGCAATTATAGGGCAATATTTCAGAGTATTCTTAGTTTTATTTGCGACTCCTCCAAAGCTTTTATTACAATCGGCTGTATATCGCAATTCTATGTGGATTCTAAAAATTGAAGTTAAAAAAAATGGGTAAAAAAACTGGGTTTCAGATTTACTTGGAAATTTAGGAGTGCGATAGTTACTCAACCTATTTTATTTGAATTTAAATGTTTCCTAAAAATACATGGGCAGTTTGTATTTTGATTAACGAGTCTTTACCAGTAGAAAAATTATAGTAAGTCTTGAAAGCTACTGAGAATAGTGTGAATGAAGCATTCCAATCCATTTGTTGCAGGCCCAATGCTGAAAAACACTGAACTATTTATCGGACGTGGAGAGGCATTACGGGCAATTATCAGCAGGATGAGAGGCTCGCAGCCAACAAGCTTAAATATTGTTGGCGAACATCAGATTGGAAAATCTTCTTTACTCTATCACTTCTTTCTAACTTGGGAACAGTTAGTTCCACAACCAGACAGTTATGTTGTTATTTATCTATCATTAAAAAATGCCAATAGCCAAAAAGAAGTAAATTTTTATCGAGCAGTAGCAAAGAAATTATTCAGTTGTCATAAGGTCAGAATTCAGCCAAAATTAGTTGAATTACTGCAAGTAACGCCTCTTAATCGCTTAGCATTTACCCAGATAATTGAAGAGTTTAAGACGCAGGGTTTGCTACCAGTTTTGTGTCTGGATGATTTTGAAAGTCTTTTTACAAACAGAGACGAGCGTCGAAAAGAATTCGATGACGGTTTTTATGATAACTTACGCTCTTTGATGGATGATAGCGCCTTGATGCTTGTCTTAAGTTCCTGCAAACAGCTTGATGTTTATCAAAAAGAATACCGTTTTGTATCCAGCTTTTTTAATGTTGGTCATGTGATTAAATTAGGGGAATTCACTACAGACGAGGCAATTAAACTAACGCGTTTAACTGTAGATTCTCTAGAAGAAACTCCTGCATTGACAGAAGAAGAACAAAATTTAGCCCAACAATGGGGTAAACGCCACCCTTACTTGCTACAACTGGCTGGCTATTATTTATGGGAAGCGCGTCAAGATGAAAAAGATTTGAAATGGGCGAAACAACGTTTTAAACATCAGATTTCTAAATATAACTCTGAATTAAAAGGGCATTCTAAATATCAATTGTCATGGTTATTAATTATGGCTTTGCTTATCCTTTTAATTGGGCTAGTTGTACTCATGATAACTATGCCGACATCGATGTCGATTATTTTAGGTGGGATTGGTCAGACTGTAGATACTTTAGAAAATATTGCTCATATTACTATTGGCTTGCTTATCTTAATTTTGCTTATCTTGTCTCTGACAGGTTTATTCCCGGAAATCAAAGAATATTTACTTAATTTAATCAAAAAATAGCCATGAATCAATTGTTGGCTGATCTCAATCAGTTTTGGGTATACTTGATTGAATGTTTTAATATTCTCTACTGGGCTTATCTGAAACCCTATACCTTTGCTAACTGGTTGCGAGATATTCATCCACAACTAAAGCCGACAGATAATCCCTTTAAAATGCGTTCGGAATTTATTAATAATCCCCGCTTGCATCGCTACGCACAGCAAGTTTTATGGATAACAGCTATAGTACCTCTTTTAGCGATTATTCCAGTAGGGTTAATTGGACAATTATTGATCGCAAGTAAAGGTTTTTCCTGGTGGTTTGTCTCTATCTTTTTTATTGGTTGGTGGATAGGTTTATGGTTAGCGCGTAATGATGAACAAAAGTTGGAGAAATGGTTTACAAGATGTTCTTTCTTGTTTGTACCCCTACTTTTGATTGTTCATTTATATGTAGAAACGTTTTTATCCGATCAAAAAACATTACTTAAATTTTTATTAGATTCGATTCAAGCTTCAGGATGGGGTATCGCTTTAGGTATTGCTTGGGGTGTGAGTTGGGGTGCTACTGGGATAGTAATCTTTGGTATCGCCCTGGGTATTTTTTCTGGGTTAGTGCTGAAATTTTTGTTAAGAATAGGAAATTGGCGTTCGGCGTGGCGTATTGGTTGGTTTGTCGTATCAAGCAATGCATCGGGTATAGCCTTAGGAGTAACGGTTGGTATTTTATTTGGTATTGGTTTTGGAATAGAGTCTGATGCGGGATTAGTTAATGGGTTGGGTTTTGTTTTTTTTATTATTCCCGGTATTTTCTATTTCATCGAGATGCTGTGGATGTTCCTTCTATTCTTACTTTCCTACCATGTGAATGTAGTAAGTTTACTTCGCTGGATTCCCCCACGCTTCGACGAACGGATTTTTTCGCGAATACCTTTTTTATCTGATATTTCCCAGCTACCTTTCTTAGCTGAGATGATTAAGCGAGCTTATTTACAAAATCCAGCAGCAGCAAGAGAAACAATTGACTATCTAAATAATTTCACTAATCAGCAAAAAGTAGCAGCCGATGCCATCGCTAAAATTGCTTTAGACAGTTTGGATGTATGTCAGACAGTTACTGATATCGCTGAAGTTAGTTATCAGCTAGATTGGATTACTTCACCATTATCAAAAGAAAATGGTTGGATAGTACCTTTGCTATTGGATGTCAGTCAAAATGTAAATGCTGCTGTTGAAGCTTCTTCTGATTATCGTACTTACCAATCACTTCAAGACTGTATCGGCGATTTGCGAGAGTTAATCGATCGATTGGCTAAAGGTAGAAGTTCTCGATTAGCCACTATTTATGGAAGAATTGCCGAGCGCTGGTTAAGTATTTTAAAGACAGCACAGCGCAATTTAAAGCAAAAAGCGCTGGAATCGGAAGAAATAAGACAAGTATATCTTCCTGGAAGTGCTTTAGATCCTGAAAAGGCAAAGGAACGTTTCAAAGGGCGCAATAAGATTTTTCGGGAAATTGAAACTTTAGCGCTTTCCGAACAACCACCAGTATTATTACTATATGGTGGCCGTCGCAGTGGTAAAACCTCGGCTCTAAAATATTTACCACGAAGAGTAAAAGCCAATTTAGTACCGCTACTTGTCGATTTACAAGGAGGAGCATCGGTTACAACTTTACCTGGATTGGCACAATATTTAGCCGATACTATAATCGAAGCCGCAAGAAGATTACCCCGACGTTTAGAATTACCCAAACCACACAAAAAAAAGCTTCAGATTGAACCATTTCTAGCTTTACAAGATTGGCTTTTAGAAATAGAGTATGCTTTTCCTAATAAGCAATTTCTGTTATGTCTGGATGAATACGAACGCCTTGGAGAGGTGGTAGAAGTGACAAATAGTTACGCTCCTCTCAATTTCTTTCGTCATATTCAACAGCATCGTTCATCTTGGAATTTATTGTTTAGCGGTGCTCACCAACTATCGGAACTTCCTGCTTACTGGAGCGATTATTTGATCAATACCCGTGCTTTGAAAATGTCATATCTCAGCGAAACAGAAGCACGGGAGTTAATAGTCGAGCCTATAGATGATTTTGCCAAAAATATCTATGAAGAATCTGCTGTGGAAGCTATTATCTACTTAACTCGTTGTCAACCTTACTTAGTACAGTTAATGTGCTACGAACTGATAGAATTACTTAATGACAAGATTAGCAAAGAAAAGCGAAAAAGAGGAACTACAAAAGCTTATCTACAAGATGTAGAGACAGTTATACCTATAGTTTTAGAGCGAGGAGACCAATATTTTCGAGAAGTTTGGAGAAATCTGACACAGCCGGAACAGAATTTTTTATTACGTTTAGTTGAAGGAGAAATTCCTAACTCCTCAGATAAGGGAATTATACGAAACTTAGTGCGGAAAGAAATATTGCAACAACAAAGTATAACCGGAAAATTTTCGGAACCAGAAAAACGAATAGATTTCCAAGTTCCTTTAGTTCAAAAATATATAGAACAGGTGATACAAGAAGAAATTTAATTTCTTGCTTAATTCGCTTCTCTTACTATCCATTTACCGTTTTGAGTATCCCATTCTAATAAGAAACGCACGGAACTATCAATAACCAGACGATTTTTCATTAAATAACTCAACGAAGCATTGACTATCGCTCTATCTGTATTTGCTTCTAAAATTTTTACTTGCTCAACATTTACGCTTTCCACTTTTCCTTTCCACCAACTCAGATAAGAAAAATAACCATTTGGATGAAGCCGCTTGTTATCTTTAAATTCAGCAGAGAGCTGATTCCAAGCTGTTTTATACTTACCTTGATTGAGTTTTAAGTAATAATTTTCTACTACTTTCCCCGGAGATGGTTGATTAATTGGTGGTGGTGTAAATTCAGTAGGAGGGGATATGGGAGTTTCTTCGGGAATGGGAAATTCTGGAGTCGGATTAGTTGTTTGAGGTATTTGTGGCGTTGAGGGTGCCTCAATCTTTGGAATCCTTTCAGTATTTACCACGGGCGGCAATGTATTTCTTCTTGGGAATTCTACCTTTGGTATTAAGGTTGGTTTAGGAACATTTGTTGGCTGATTTAAATTTTCTGAAGCTCTTCTGGGTGGAATCGTTTGTTGTGGTTGTTTTGTAATTGTTGGAGGCTGTGTTGTAGTGGCTTGAGGCTGTGTTATAGTGGCTTGAGGCTGTGTTGTAGTGGCTTGAGGCTGTGTTGTAATAGCTTGAGGTTGTGTTGTAATTATTTGAGGTTGTGTTGTAATTGTTTGAGGTTGCTTGTTTAAAACAAAACCAACAATTATTGATGCACCAATTAAACTACCTGCAATCAAACTACCAAGAAGAATCCCTTTACCGCTGCCTCGATTACTAGCTGGAGTTGAAGATGCTGGTTCAATTGAAACTGTATTTAAATGAGTTTGGGGTGGTAAGGTTATCCCTGGAGCGAGAGTATCCGAATTAGCGGTATAAGAAGAAATAGGAATACTCGAAGATACACTCAACACTCCAGTTTGCAAAGCTTGCAGCATAATGTTGGCACTAGCAAATCTTTCTCTAGCATCAAACCCAATTGCTTTGTCTAAAATATCTGCAAAATCATTTTTGACATCGGGTGCATGCTGCCGCCACAATATTTTACCAGTGCTATGATCTGTCGCTAATTCTTGCGGCATTTGACCTGTAAGCAAATAAATTGCAGTTAAACCCAAACTATATATATCACTGGCAAACATTGGCCTTCCAACCGATTGTTCCGTTGGCATAAATCCTGGGGTACCGATAACGATTGATTTTGTTCCATTCCCTGAAGGAGTAAACATTGTTCCCAAAGTTTCTTTGACTGCACCAAAGTCTATCAGTACGGGTTTACCATCAGTATCAATAAAAATGTTTTCTGGCTTAATATCTCGATGAACAATACCTTTAGAATGAACATAACCAAGAACAGGTAAAATACTGATTAAAATTCCTTTGACAGAAATTTCATTCATCAAACCTTGTTCTTGTAATATTTGCGTAAGAGTTTTCCCTTTGATATACTCCTGGACTAAGTAAAATTGCCCATCATCGCTAAAGTAAGCATACAATCGTGGAATCTGAGAACTACCACCACCCAATTCTTCCAAAATCGCTGCTTCACGTCCAAATCTCTCCTGCACTAACTGGTAAACCTGGGGATTATCTTGAATTGGTCGTAGTTGTTTTATGACACATAGGCGACAAGAGGGGATTAGGGTATCCTCTGCTAGGAAAGTTTGTCCAAATCCACCGCTTCCTAAAGTCCGAACAATCCGATAACGGTTGTTAAGCAGCATTTGTATAAATTAAGAGCTAGTAGGGCAAAAGGAACACAGTCATATATTTTACTCATTTTCTTGCATACACAGCGAGTGAAGTTAGCATTTATGATTTTAGAAAACATTTGCTATAAGACAAGCTCGCTGTTAGCCTGTTTTATGATACCAATTACAACTTGGTACGGATGTATAAAAATTTCCGTACTACTCAGATAACGTTGAGTAAATAAGTATAGAAATCTAATTTAAATCTTGAAGAGTAATGAAATATTTGTATTGTAATTAACCAAGAAGTGCTATTAATTATCTGCCAAAAAATCTTTTATTTGTTCTATTTTGATATTCCCAAATATATTCCACATTTAGCTTTTCTAACTCTGATAGTACATTAGGCGGAAATTCTTCAGGTGAATATTTAGGATTGTACCAAGATTGCTCATCGAAATACTCTTGCAAACCAGGATTTTTAAAACGTCTTCCGTGACGAGCAAAAATAGAGTTTCTCATCACATCTAAGGTGTAACCATCCATACTATTTAAATCTGCATCTGTTACTCTCCTTGAAGAAAGCCACGAAAAATCATTTACTATAGGTTTAACAGTCGGTTGAGGTTCGGTTAGTAAGGGTTTTGTAGTAGCTTTAATTTCAGGTTGGGGTGTAATATTTTTTGGACTTAGTAACCACAAAGCAGAAATAGTCAATATCCCAATGACGCTACCGATAATTGTACTTTGAGGCAAAATTCCTAATTTTTTATGCTTGTTTTCTTCCTGATATTTAGTAACTTGTTCTTGAGATAAATTTTGTGCGGATTTGTTAGATACAACTGTTGACAGATGAGAATTAATTGCTTCAGGTTGAAAAGGTAGGGTAGCCCGAAGAGGAGTTGCTGAATTTTGTAATGCCTCCAACATTTCTATAGCGCTAGAGAAACGCTCTCGTGGATGATATGCCATCGCTTTATTAATTATTGTTTTTAAGGAAGGGCTAATATCTCCCCCATAATATTCCCAGACAATTTCTCCAGTGTGAGAATCCGTCTCTAATTCTTGGGGTGATTTTCCAGTTAATAAATAAATTATCGTTAATCCCAAACTATACAAATCGCTTGAATAAACCGCTCTACCAGCAGCTTGCTCGCTGGGCATATAACCGGGTGTACCAATTACAATGGAACGAGTTAGACTACCTTGAGAATTTACTACCGTTGCCATTGTTTCCCGCACTGCACCAAAATCTATCAGTACGGGTTTACCGTCGCTATGTCGCAAAATAATATTATCCGGCTTGATATCGCGGTGAACAATCCGCTTGCTATGTACGAATTCTAAAACTGGCAGAATATTCAATAATATTTCTTTTACCCCGCTTTCGTTAAATAAACCCTGCTGTTGAACTTTGGCTGTCAAGGTATCGCCTTCAACCCATTCTTGAACTAAGTAAAACTTTTCTGATAAACAAAAATAAGCATATAAAGTGGGAATTTGTTCGCTTACTCCCCCTAACTCTTCGAGAATCGCAGCTTCCCGCCCAAATCTCTCCTGCACTAATTGGTAAATCTGGGGATTATTCTCAATCGGCTTGAGCTGCTTAATTACACAGCGACGCTGAGAGGGCTTTTGAGTATCTTCCGCTAAGAAAGTGTTACCAAATCCACCACTCCCCAAAGTCTGAATAATTTGATAGCGGTTATTCAACAGCATTTGCATCAATTAGCAGTAAATACTATGTTTATTGTGATATAAGTTATCAGTATTTTACTACTGTCTTCAGCTTAATAGGCAACAATTCTTTTTATACAAGTATTGAAAAAAATTAATTTACTATATATGACTCGATGAGTAAGTACTATTTTTGATTAGTCATGCGTTCAAACACCAAACGCGAAATTTGAGGAAATATTTTCCAATTATGAGCATAAGCTTTATCCTCAGCAAAAACAACTAGAATATAAGCTATTTTTCCATCCGCTGTGGCGATAATTGCAGCATCATTACGAGAATGAGAAGTCCAACCTGCTTTACCGCGAAAATAAATATTATTTGGTAAGGATTCACTTAAAAAGCCTCTTACAGGATTAAATTCGTTCGGATTCTTATCGTCTTTTTTTAAGTTTCTAGTTTTAGAGTCGATTGTTAATAGTTTTGCCATTTTTTGGCTGTAAATTGCCGATACAGACTGAAGATTGTAAATTTCATACAACAATCTGGCAACTTGTTGAGTTGAAATTTTATTCAGAATCGGCTTTTGAGGTAACCCTCGCATTTTTAACTCAGAACCTTTGGCTCTAGAGAGCTTTAAAGATGGAATAGGAAATGTTTTTTGACTTACATTTATTTTATCGTAACCAGCTTTTTGAAAAAATTGATTAATTTTTAATCTCTTTTCTAGCCAATTTTTATATTTTTTTTCTGTAATATTTTGTTGATATTGGGTATTCGTAATTCTATCAATAATATAACTAGCAGCTTCATTATCAGACCTTTTAATCATTGAATCCAGATATTGAGTAAATTCTGCTTCTGACAAAATACCTTGTTCTATTTGAGCGTAAAGATAAACCATCCAAAATAGTTTGACTACACTTGCAGGGTATCTGAGTTTTTCTTGTTCATATCCTGCATATTCGCCTGTTTTTGCATTAATCATTGCAATGGATAGTTTTTGATTTGAAAGTTTATTAACTTTGACAAAACTAACTACTTCATTAACAATATTTTGCATTTTTTGACTTTCAATTAACTTTGGAGGTTGTGCAATATTATATGCTAGTTTATTCTGTTCAATATTTTCTGATAAAGTAATCGGTGAAGCTGATGCTAAAGGAGTCGCCTTATTTACTTTTTTGACATTTTGTTGCTTGTATAAAACTAAACTAATTAAAATTATAGTTAACGTAACTCCTGCGATCGCACTTACAAATGTTAGGCGAAATAATTGAGTCCAGCGTTTTTTATCGCTTAATCTCATTTGTGATATTGATACTAAACTTTTATTTTTGATTTACAATTAATCTTTAAATATAATTGAAATCTTTAACGACTATTAATAAACTTTATAGTTTCATAGTCATTAGTTTTTAGTTTACCATTCTCTAATTGCAAAGAATATCTGACTAGTCTAGTATCAAATGAAATATTTTCCCTCGCGATCGCATTTCCATTTTGATAAAATTTGCGATCGTAAGGATTCACAATTTCAATTGTGGCTCTGGGATGGCTAGCATCAAGGCTTTAATTTAGCTTGCTTGAGTCATCAAAATTCCAATTTTTTTGGGTCCCATTCCATACAAGTTTAAACCGTTGAGCATCGGCAATAACTCTTCCCGATTTCATATAATATTTCATCTGCACTTCTACCGTCGCAGTATTGGAAGTTGTTGATAAAGTCTTTGTTTGCTCAACTTCTACCCGTTGAACTTTGTTCCACCATTCAGTATATTCGGAGTAACTATTATTAGATTTATTTCTTTTAAATTTTGCAGAAAGTTGATTCCAACTGACTAAATAATTGCGATTATTAATAGTTGTATAGTAATTTATAATCCCTTGAGATGGTGAAGGTTTAGAATCTGTTTTAGGAATTTCTATTTGAGAGCCATAGAAATACCTTGGTGATGCATTTGCATCTTCACTTGCAAGAGCACAATAGGCATCTTGATTGCGTTTAATATAGTTTTTTAATGACTCAATACAATTGCTACGACTACTGAATTTTTCTACGTAGACTTGATGGAATGGGCTATTTGATAAATTAGGATAATCCTGCAACCAAAATTTTCCGGCTCGGTTGTAACCAGCATTCTTTAAATTTGTTATTTGATTGTTAGCATTATTGATTTGTTCAAAAGCTGAATCTGCCAGAAAATAAAACGAAATCGGCGCTTTAGTGGGAGGAATGGTAGCCGGTTTAGTTGGTGTTACCGTTGGTGTTGGTGGGGTAGTAATATTTTGTGACTGACGGCTTTCTTGGATGAAGATAAAAGCCAACAGCGCACAGCCGCCAATTAAACCACCACATAATGCCGATTGAAACCAGTTTCCCTTTCTACTAGGTTTTACAATTTTTGGCGGTGGTGCTGGCATCATTTGTACAGTTGGCTGCGGTTGTAGCGCCTCAAGCATTTCCTTAGCAGAAGAAAAACGTTCCTTCACATGAGAGCGAATTGCTTTATCTAAAACTGCTGCAAAATTAGAACTAATACCCTTCCGTGGCAAAATAATTTCACCGCTATAGCTATCTGTTTGTAATTCTTGCGGTATTTTTGCTGTCAACAAATAAATAGCTACCAATCCCAAACTATATAAATCACTTGCAAAAACGGCTCTCCCAAACCCTTGCTCCATTGGCATAAATCCCGGCGTACCAATGACAATTGAATTAGTAACATTTCCTGTAGAATTAACTTGTGTTGCCACCGTTTCTCGCACCGCGCCAAAATCAATTAAAACTGGTTGATTATCTGACGAACGAATAATAATATTTTCTGGCTTGATATCGCGGTGAACAATGCCTTTACTATGAACGTAGTCAAGTACATTCAACAAGCTAATTAAGATCTCTCGCACCCTAGACTCGCTTAAACACCCCTCAGTTGCAACTGTTTCGGCGAGAGTTTTTCCTTGAATATACTCTTGCGCCAAGTAAAACAATTGCCCTTCGCAAAAGTATGCATATAATCTGGGGATCTGAGGGTTACCATCACCCAACTCTTCCAAAATTGCAGCTTCCCGTGCAAACCTTTGCTGCACTAATTGGTAAGTTTGAGGATTATTTTGAATCAGTCTTAGTTGTTTGATTACGCACTGGCGAGTCGAAGGTATTTGAGTATCTTCTGCTAGAAAAGTTTCTCCAAATCCACCGCTTCCCAAACTCCGAATTATACGATAGCGGTTATTGAGGAACATTTGTATAAATTCAGCGCTCCTAAGCCAAAAAGAACACAGTCATATATCTTACCCATTTTCTTGGATATAAAGCGAGTTAAGTTGGGATTTATATACAGCTTAAATTTAGAACATGTATGGCAAACTCATAAATCAAACTCTCAGGCTTTCCCATCCCCTTAAATCCGACACTAATTTGGCAGACTTGAATCCCTTTTTGTAAGGTGCTTGAAAACCATACTTGTTCAATATTCTTTTATATTTAAGTTCGCCCCCATTACTGACAAAAAAGATAGGAATCTTAATTGATTAGGAATGGCCGCAACTGGCACATTTCTGCTGTAGGGTGCTCGTACACTCACTAATGTTGAACGTAATAATAAGGCTGCTCAGGGTACGGCACCACCCGAGTTGTGTGACAATTGCGGCCATTCCTGTTGATTTTGTCAAAAATCTTGGTAAAGCTTTTGTTCCTAATTCCCCATTCCCTAGATTAAAGAACAATTTCATTAAGCAAACTCGATTCCTTTATGTTTATAGTAGTTGCGCTTTACCGTTAAACACAAAAATCATTTATAACCAGCAGACTTACAGAAATTTCAGGGAAATAAAAAATCACGAGTTTTTATTTAGTCAAGCAACGAAAATTTAAATTTTACTAGTAGTCCACCAAGAATATTTTACTTAGTGATACTTACGATATATAAAAAATAATACTAATTACTCTCTCGGTTCCACTCGTCAATTTTAGCTTGGTCGAATACTGGGGAATAGTGAAGAATTACCCAACTTTTTGCCTGAGTAACGATAAAACAACTATGGCGTAGGACTACGTACTTGGATCCTAGTACTTCACCAAGGGAACTTTGCAGGGTTAATTGTAAAAAAAAGTAATTTTCTCCCCCTGCCTCCGCTGCTTCCCTTGCTCCCCCTGCTTACCCTCACCCGGCAATTTTGGGTTGCTCGAGTACTAGGAGTTGAGCAATATTCCCCTAATTCTGTTATGATAATATTATTCTTGAATAAAAAATTTAAATTAAACATCGCCCCTAAAGATCCCATTAACCCATCACAATATCGTTGTAAGCGAAAATGAAGGTATAGAAGACTTCTCCTCATTTAGCGAAAATTTTTTTTGACAATATTTTTTTTTGTAGTATCCTAATATTGACAAAATGGATGCTATATTAGTAAGGCTATTAGTGTGCGTACATATAGATAGTTCTGTTAAAACCTGTGGCAAACTCAAGATCGGCTCTCAAGCGCGTTCAAATTGCTGAACGTAATAGACTTCGTAATAAAAACTACAAATCGGCATTAAGAACGTTGATGAAGAAATACTTCATTGCGTTAGATACCTATGTAGCGGCACCGTCCCCAGAATTAAAGCAAGACGTATTAGATAGTATGTCAGCGGCTTACAGCAAAATCGATAAAGCTGTGAAGCGGGGTGTTCTCCATCGTAATAATGGAGCGAGAAAAAAATCTCAGTTAGCAAAAAAACTAAGTGTTCTCACTCAAGCAGCAGCAGAGGGCTGAGTAATAACTAGTTAAACTCATAAAGTCAGTAGAAATGATTACTCGCTGACTTTTAAAAAAGGATAAATCAATGCAGTTGATTGACACCCACGTTCATATTAACTTCGATCAATTCCAGCCCGATTTGGAAGAGGTACGCTCTCGATGGCAAGAAGCTGGCGTAGTGCGTCTGGTGCATTCATGCGTTGAGCCATCGGAATTTTTGGGTATCCAAGCTTTAACTCATCGATTTCCTGAAATCAGCTTTGCAGTGGGATTGCATCCGTTAGATGCTCATAAATGGACATCTGAAAGTGCCGATCAAATAGAATCGGGAGCGACTTCCGACTGTAAGGTAGTAGCGATTGGGGAAATGGGGCTGGATTTTTACAAAGCGGATAATTACGAGCAGCAACATATGGTGCTCGAAAAGCAATTGGAAATAGCGGCAAAACTGGACTTACCCGTGATTATCCACTGTAGAGACGCAGCATCCGAGTTGAAGCAAGTGCTAGAGAAGTACATTGAACGCTACGGAGAAAGGGTGCGTGGAGTAATGCATTGCTGGGGTGGAACACCATCCGAAACCCAATGGTTTTTAGACTTAGGCTTTTATATTAGCTTTAGCGGAACCGTTACCTTCAAAAATGCTCGCGCTATCAAATCCTCAGCCACTATGGTGAGCAGCGATCGCCTTTTAATTGAAACTGACTGTCCTTTTCTAGCTCCGGTTCCCAAGCGAGGGCAAAAACGAAACGAACCATCCTATGTGCGTTTCGTAGCTGAAGAAGTAGCGAAATTGCGGGGAGAAAGCTTGGAATCCATTGCTGCAACTACCACCAAAAACGCTTGCGACTTGTTTGGCTTGGAGCTATGAAAACATTACTTGGGTGTGAACATCTGCCGAGCCAATCAAAAAATCTTACATGGGGAGGAGGATAAATATGATAAAATTATTCACTCCAATGATATTTGCTTAGGTCATAATGGTTAAGTGGCACAGTCCATCGCGATCAACCGAGACACAGTTCAAATGAAAACAGCGATTTACTATGAGGGTGTATTTTTGACGGGATATCTATAATCGGCGTTGATCGCTCCGAGAAATAGTTAGAGTTATATATAGCTTACCCATCGAAGCTAAATTATTTCATTTATAGAAAATTGTTTAAGGCTCGGAGTTTGGAACAACAAGAATCTGCCTTCAAAGCAAAAGCCAGACTAACGAAGCATCGAATATGGGGATTGATTCCTTTAGTAATAGGATATCATCACATAACGGTAAAAAGACTATTGGAATAGCGTCGAAAAAAGTGGAATATGGCAGTTGCTTATCTGAATTAAAGTGCCAAAACGGAGGGGAAATGAGGAAAAGAAAACACGAGTCACAGAGCTTACTGAGGCAAATCAATAAGACGCTCGTCAATCGTACCTTCTTGTTTGAGAGGATTAATTTTTTGATTACATGCCGTATATGGGCGATTATTCCTCAACTTTCCCGTACTAGCTTTCACGCTTGACTTTTCTTGTGATGAGAGTAACTCGATACCCATACAAGTTTAACCCCTTTTATAGAATTGAATTTAGGCATGAATTACGACTCAATGACCGAACCGGGCTTCATGTTGCCTGACTTGATTGAAATTCAGCGTTCTAGTTTTCGCTGGTTTTTAGACGAAGGATTGATAGAAGAACTAAACTCCTTTAGTCCAATTACAGATTACACCGGTAAACTAGAATTGCATTTTTTAGGGCACAATTACAAGCTTAAAGAGCCTAAATATAGTGTAGAAGAATCTAAGCGGCGTGACAGCACCTATGCAGTGCAAATGTACGTACCCACACGGTTGATAAACAAAGAGACAGGGGAAATAAAAGAGCAAGAAGTATTTATTGGTGACTTGCCTTTGATGACCGAACGCGGCACCTTTATTATTAACGGTGCAGAACGGGTAATTGTCAACCAAATAGTTAGATCCCCAGGAGTTTATTACAAATCCGAAATCGATAAAAATGGTCGGCGTACTTATTCTGCTAATTTAATTCCCAACCGGGGAGCATGGCTGAAATTTGAAACAGATCGTAACGATCTGGTTTGGGTAAGAATTGACAAGACTCGTAAACTGTCAGCTCAAGTGCTGCTAAAAGCTTTAGGTCTCACAGACAACGAAATTTTCGACGCCTTGCGTCACCCAGACTACTTCCAAAAAACCATTGAAAAAGAAGGGCAGTTTTCCGAAGAAGAAGCCCTAATGGAATTGTATCGTAAACTTCGTCCTGGTGAGCCACCAACAGTATTGGGCGGACAACAACTTTTAGATTCGCGCTTCTTTGACGCTAAACGCTACGATTTAGGTCGCGTCGGACGCTACAAGTTGAATAAAAAATTACGTCTTCAAATTCCAGATACCCTAAGAGTCTTGACGGCTCCAGATATCTTGGCGGCAGTCGATTACCTAATTAACTTAGAATTCGATATCGGTAATACAGATGACATCGATCACCTGGGTAATCGCCGAGTTAGAAGTGTAGGCGAATTGCTGCAAAACCAGGTCAGGGTTGGTTTAAATCGTTTGGAGCGGATTATCCGCGAACGTATGACGGTATCAGATGCTGAGTCGCTGACACCAGCATCTTTGGTGAACCCCAAACCTCTGGTAGCAGCAATCAAAGAATTCTTTGGTTCTTCTCAGCTGTCTCAGTTCATGGACCAAACTAATCCTTTGGCAGAACTCACCCACAAACGTAGATTGTCCGCACTTGGCCCTGGCGGTTTAACTCGCGAACGTGCCGGTTTTGCGGTGAGAGACATTCACCCTTCTCACTACGGACGTATATGTCCGATTGAAACACCAGAAGGTCCCAACGCGGGATTAATTGGTTCCTTAGCGACTCACGCCAAAGTAAATTCCTATGGCTTTTTAGAAACTCCTTTCCGCCCCGTAGAAAACGGAAAAGTCATGTTTGATAAGGCAGCAATCTACATGACTGCTGACGAAGAAGATGACTTGCGAGTAGCTCCGGGTGATACGCCTCTGGATGAAAATGGCTATATCATTGGTCCCCAAGTACCCGTACGCTATCGCCAAGACTGGGCAACCACTACATCAGAACAAGTAGACTATGTAGCAGTATCTCCAGTACAAATTGTCTCGGTAGCAACGAGTATGATTCCATTTTTGGAACATGACGACGCGAACCGGGCACTGATGGGGTCGAACATGCAACGGCAAGCAGTACCCCTGCTCAAACCAGAGCGCCCCTTAGTAGGAACTGGTTTAGAAGCTCAAGCCGCGAGAGACTCCGGGATGGTGATAGTATCCCGCACCGACGGCGACGTTACTTACGTAGACGCGACAGAAATTCGCGTTCGTCCAGCACCAGACGCACCAGAAGAAAAGTACAAAATTTCCAAATATCAGCGTTCTAACCAAGATACCTGTTTGAACCAAAGACCTTTGGTACGGATAGGAGAAAAAGTTGTTGCTGGACAGGTACTTGCAGATGGATCTTCTACCGAAGGCGGCGAATTAGCATTGGGACAAAACATCGTAGTAGCCTACATGCCTTGGGAAGGTTACAACTACGAAGATGCGATTCTAATTAGCGAACGCCTGGTGCAAGATGATGTTTACACCTCAATTCACATTGAGAAATACGAAATTGAGGCGAGACAAACAAAGTTAGGCCCAGAAGAAATCACCAGAGAAATACCTAACGTTGGTGAAGACGCACTGCGGAACTTAGACGAACAGGGAATTATCCGCGTTGGTGCTTGGGTAGAAGCTGGAGACATCCTGGTAGGTAAAGTAACTCCCAAAGGTGAATCCGACCAGCCGCCAGAAGAGAAATTGCTGCGAGCTATTTTCGGTGAGAAAGCTAGGGATGTAAGAGATAACTCCTTGCGGGTACCCAACGGTGAAAAAGGTAGGGTAGTTGACGTAAGGATATTTACTCGCGAGCAAGGCGATGAATTGCCTCCTGGCGCCAACATGGTGGTGCGAGTTTATGTCGCTCAAAAGCGGAAAATTCAAGTCGGCGACAAAATGGCGGGAAGGCACGGCAATAAAGGAATTATTTCCAAAATATTGTCCTTAGAAGATATGCCTTACTTACCAGATGGTTCGCCGGTGGATATGGTACTCAATCCCTTGGGCGTACCCAGCCGAATGAACGTAGGACAGGTATTCGAGTGCTTGCTGGGTTGGGCCGGTCATACTTTAGGAGTAAGGTTTAAGATTACGCCTTTTGACGAAATGTATGGCGAAGAATCATCACGGCGAATCGTCCACGGTAAGTTGCAAGAAGGAAGAGACGAAACCGGGAAAGATTGGGTATATAACCCAGACGATCCAGGAAAAATTCAAGTTTATGACGGTCGTACTGGCGAACCTTTTGACCGAGCGGTGACCATAGGGGTAGCTTATATGCTCAAATTAGTCCACTTGGTAGATGACAAAATCCACGCTCGTTCCACAGGTCCTTACTCCTTGGTTACTCAGCAGCCATTGGGTGGTAAAGCACAACAAGGCGGTCAGCGTTTCGGAGAAATGGAAGTATGGGCATTGGAAGCATTTGGTGCTGCTTATACCTTACAGGAATTGCTTACCGTTAAGTCCGACGATATGCAAGGACGTAACGAAGCCCTTAATGCCATTGTTAAAGGTAAAGCAATTCCTCGTCCGGGAACTCCTGAATCATTCAAAGTGTTGATGCGAGAATTGCAATCTTTAGGACTCGATATCGCTGTCCACAAAGTAGAAACTCAAAATGATGGTAGTTCCTTAGATGTAGAAGTTGACCTGATGGCAGACCAAAACTCCCGTCGTACACCACCTCGTCCTACTTACGAATCTTTAACTCGCGAGTCGATAGAAGAAGAGTAAGAACTTGGTTAGCGGTGAAGCAGCGCGCAGAAAGGGGGTCTCCCCCACTCGCTGTTCCTGTACGCCGAAGGCGTTCTCCCAGAGTACCCGGAGGGTTAGTGGTTAGTTGGAACCTGGTTAAGAAACAACTATAAACTATCAACTATCGCCTGCTTAAGCGGTTCATCTACTAACTACTAACCAGGACTTACGCAATTGTCACAATATCGTGATGGTGCGTGACGCTACTATTACTTGATTTCTTCGTTCAAATTCTTAGGAGAGTACAGCACCCTACAAAAAAATATGCCCGTTGCGTAAGTCCTGCTAACTACTAACAACTATCGACTAACAACTAACAACTAACAACTAACAACTAACAACTAACTATTAACAACTAACTACTAATATGAGAAATTCTCAAAATAATCAGTTTGATTACGTAAAAATTGGTTTGGCTTCACCCGAACGTATCCGTCAGTGGGGAGAAAGAACTTTACCAAATTCTCAGGTAGTTGGTGAAGTAACCAAACCGGAGACTATTAACTACCGTACTCTTAAGCCAGAAATGGACGGGCTTTTTTGCGAACGAATTTTTGGCCCCGCGAAAGATTGGGAA
>JBHJJJ010000283.1:0-12644 GCA_050042755.1 Rivularia sp. (in: cyanobacteria) | reverse complement strand
TTTTTTATTAATTATTTTTCGTACTTTTTCCGATCCACTTTCTACGGCAATTGTCAAGGATTTAGTTCCTCTTTGAGCCAAAGTTTTAGCTAATTCTTCTGTTACCGTATTAGTTCTTACCGAAGCAATACTTAAACGTACATCTTCGTATTTTGGCTTATTTATATAATCTAATAAAGTCTCAAATTCAGGATGCTGAGTTACCGAAGCTCCTAATAACCCCAAACGATTTGTGACTTGTAAACCCTTCTCAATTGCCGGAATCAATGAATCATTTAAACTTGCCGTTCTAAAAGGTAAAGTCAGGTAGCTTGCCAAACAAAAACGGCACATTTCCGGGCAGCTTCTGACAACTTCTACCATGAAAATGTTTTCCCAAGCCGCTTTTTCGGTTACTACCGTTGATGCTGATAAAGTGTTTCCCCGATAAGTTTGCTTTTGTACTTCTGCGGGAATATCTGACGAAATCGGCTTGATAGATTTTATTGCACCATCTGAAGATTTATACTCAACTTCATACAAACTAGGAACGTAAATTCCCGGTACTCGTGCAAGTGCTTTTAACTTTGTTTCTCTGTCAGCATTTCTAACTTCTTTGTAAGCATTAATAAAATCATTTAACAGATTTTCGCCATCTCCCAACAAAACCACATCGAAAAAATCAGCATAAGGTTCAGGATTAGCAGTTAAAACCGGGCCACCACCAAAAACTATGGGATGATTATCTTGGCGATAAGCGGAGCTTGATGCCTTGGGCATTACGCACGATTTAATTGGAATATCCAAAGATTCCAACAAATTTAAAATATTGACATAATCCAACTCCCACGACATCGAAAAACCCAGTATTTCCGGGTTTCGGGGAAGATTTTCGCTAATATCGGTAAACAAGCGACTCACCTGTAAATCCGCACGTGTAGCCAAAGTAGCCCACACAACCTGATAACCCAAGCTAGTGATTCCCACAGTATATTCGTTGGGAAAAGCAAAAATAACGGGAATAGCGTCGGTATCGGGAGTAACTGGAGAAAATAAAAGGCGTTCCTTAGCAAATAAATCGGATGTCACAGGCGTTTTCTTCGGGGTGTTTTTCCATATTTAATTTTAAGGTAAAGAATAGTCAGGTTAAAAAGTAAAGTAAACGTATTAGCCAGAATAACCGGAATATCAGCCGCCATAATTCCGTATATCAACCATAAAAAAACACCAGTGATAAATGTAATTAACATGGCGTAAGAAACATCTTTCGCTGACTTTGTTTGCCAAGTTTTGATCATCTGCGGCAAAAAAGCAGAGGTAGTTAAAGTTGCAGCCAGCAATCCGATGATTAGCATTGGTTGTTTTGAAGGTAATGTGCTTTACATTTCTTTATGGTAATGGATAAATGTATCGGGTGTATCGATTTTAGATTTTGGATTTTGGATTGTTTTATCCGGCGGTTGAAACCGCGTCTATACAAGCGAAACCCACCTGCATGGGTTTTAATTAGTTTTTTTTTAAACGAATCTTTTGTAGGGTGTGTTACGGCTAGGGAAATATTTGATAGTTCGAGTAAGTGGGAATTTGCCGTAACGCACCAATTCCGTATTAAAGTCACATAATTGCGAATTTGCATAATTGCCAGAAGCTCAGAGATATATATTCAGTGGAAACAACTATGTATTATTAACTGCTATGTATCTGCAAAAACTTCGCTTAATTACCTTACTTACCCTTGTGGCTACCCTTCATCCCCTCTTATCAAGGAGGGAAACCAAAAGAATGACGGTTTACTCACTGCTGGGGAAATTTTGGATTTAAAATTAAATGCCGATTTGGTGGTATAGAGTGCTTGCGATACTGGAAGGGGAGAGATTACAGGTGATGGGGTGATTGGTTTATCGCGTTCTTTTATTAATGCGCGTGTTCCGAGTGTATTAGTTTCTCTGTGGTCTGTACCGGATTCACCAACTGCATCATTAATGACTGAGTTTTATCAAAATCTCTGTAATAATCCAGATAAAGCGCAAGCGTTGCGTCAAGCGATGTTGACTACTATGAAACAGCATCCCGCACCTAGAGATTGGGCTGCTTTTACGCTGATTGGTGAAGCAGATTGAGGGGATAAGTCGTAACTTGTAATTATTCCATCACTTCACAAAATCATAGAAAGTAATACAAACACCTGCTTTATCTGAAACAGCAAATTCTTTACAACCCCAAGGTTTAGTTTCTAGTTTGCCATTGGGATGAATTATATCTTCCCCCTGAGCTAAAAATTCTTCGTAAAGCTGTTCGATACCCTCAACTCGAATCCGAAAGGATGTCCCCTCAGCAAGATGTTTATCGTCATTTTGAACTAGAAAAATTTGTATTTCATCTCGTTCAACAATCGCCATTTTTAGGGGTTTACCTTCTGTATGCGTTGTTGTAAAACCCAGTTTTTCGTAGAATTCGATTGCTGTTTCGACATCTTTACCAGCAGGAATTAGGGGACTGAGATTTTTTAGTTTGGGTAAATTATTATCCATAATATTTGATTCTCAATACATGAGATTATATTTCGCTATTCCTATCTCTCTTGTCTTAAATTGATGAGGTTACAATTGGCGTAAGCAAAAATATCCGATTTTGGTACAACATTCAATTTATCAAATATTTCTTCTGCTCCACTAAAAGAAATTTAAGTAATGAAATTACCAATTGTACTTATAGGTTCCTCGAATACATCTAAAACTTCTGTAGGAAAGTTATTAGCGCAGCAACTAAAGTTACCTTTTATTGCTTTAGGAGATATCAGCGAGCAATATTATCTAGAAATAGGTTTTGATAAAGCACAACAAGAACAAGCTTGGGAAAAAGACGGTGGTGATGGTTTTTATCGCTATACGATGCCTTTTGATGCTTATGCTATTGAACGAGCAGTGTCCGAACATCAAGAATGTGTGATTGAATTTACTCCCGAACAATCTGTATATGATGATGCTCAACTTTTAGAAAAGGTTGAACAAATTCTTCAACCATTAACTCATGTTATTTTGCTTTTATATTCTGCCAATACAGAAGAATCATTACGAGTACTTGAGGAAAATAATACTGCTATAGTTAATGGAATGCAAATCAACGAGCATTTTGTTAAACATCATTCCAATCATGACTTAGCAAACTATGTTGTTTATACCAAAGATAAAACACCAGAACAAACCTGTGAAGATGTTCTAAACAAAATTAATCCAAACGATTCTGATATTATTTTAATTGGTCCTGAAGGTACGGGTAAAAGCACAATTGGTAAACTTTTATCTCAGAAACTTAATCTTCCACAAGTTTCCATGGATGAAATTAGGTGGGAATATTATAAAGAAATCGGTTGGGATGCCGATACACAAAAACAAATACGCGAACAAAAAGGATTTGCAGGAGTTTACCGCTATTGGAAGCGATTTGAACTTTATGAAATTGAACGTCTTTTATTACAACACAGGAATTGTGTCATAGATTTTGAAGGGGGACATTCTGTATATGAAGAAAATGCTGATCTTGCTCGCGCTCGTGAATTACTTTCTCCCTATAAAAATGTTGTATTACTGTTACCTTCGTCAGATTTAGATGAATCAGTTGAGATTTTAGAACAGCGAAATCAAGTGACAATCAATGGTATGGAAATAAATCGTTTTTTCATGACTCATCCTTCAAATCATAAGCTAGCAAAACAGGTATTTTATACTAAAGGGAAAACATCTGAAGAAATTAAGGAAGAGATTTTTAAGTGTTTTTAAACTTTCACACAATTCTCGTTATTAGATTGAAATATCGGGAGACGTAGCAGTGCTACGTCTCTACACTGGTTATAAAACTTTACATTGTCCTTGAAATCTCAATAAATGGTCGCATAATACCAAAGCCACCATTGCTTCTACCATTGGAACTGCCCGTGGTAATACGCATGGGTCATGTCTTCCTTTTGCTGCTAAAACTCCCGCTTCACCGGTTTTAGTAACTGTATTCTGTTCTTTTCTAATAGTTGCCGTGGGCTTAAATGCTACACGAATTATGATATTTTCGCTGTTAGATATCCCGCCTTGAATACCGCCAGAACGATTTGTTACCGTGCGAATATTGCCTTCTTCATCGGTGTAAAATTCATCGTTATGCTCGATTCCCGTCAGCAAAGTACCTGCAAAACCAGAACCGCTTTCAAAACCTTTACTAGCGGGAAGGGACATTACACCTTTAGCGATATCGGCTTCCAATTTATCGAAAACTGGCTCTCCCAATCCTTTGGGTACTTTCCGCGCTACACATTCGACTACTCCGCCAATGGAATTACCGTCTCTACCAGTATGCTCGATTAATTCAATCATCCGCTCGGCGCATTCAGCATCTGGGCAGCGGACGATATTGCTTTCAACTTGTTCTAAAGTAACTTTGTCTGCATCAACTTCCCCTTCTAAATCCTTGATGCGCTTGACATAACCGATGATTTCTACGCCAGCAACTTGATGAAGAATTTTTTTGGCGATCGCACCAGCTGCGACTCTACCAATTGTCTCTCTCGCTGAGGATCTTCCACCACCTTGATAGTTACGAATGCCATATTTAGCATCATAAGTAGCATCAGCGTGGGAAGGACGGTACATTTGTACCATTTCGCTGTAATCTTGGGGACGAGTATCTTTATTCTTGACCAAAATTGATATCGGCGTACCTAAAGTTTGTCCCTGAAACACCCCAGAAAGAATTTCACACTTGTCAGCTTCCTTACGAGGGGTAGTAATTTTACTTTGTCCAGGTCGCCGTCGATCTAATTCTACTTGAATTTCCTCAGCAGAAATTTCCAGTTTTGGTGGACAACCATCAATAATAACTCCCACACCACCACCGTGGGATTCGCCGAAAGTAGTAACGCGAAATAAATGACCAAAAGTGTTACCCATGATGATGTTGCGGAGAAAGTTCCAAATTTATGTATTGTACCTGATGTCTTGTTATCGCTTCAAATAGAGGCATATCAAGAATATATTTTAACTTTGACCGAAAATCATAGGGCACAAGCCCCTAAATTCTATTTATGGGGTTAGCCCGTAGGACAATTTATTGTCCGGCTTTCCATGGTAGGATAATATTACTGGTCTAACACGGGCATGAGTTCGTCGGTAGTGCTAAATTTGATACGACGTAAAGTGATGTTAGCAGCACAGGCGCGAAAAACCTGTTTAAAAACGTATGGGTTCACACAGAACACCGAAAAAGCAGCAGTTAAATATCAGTTAATTGATTAGGGTGGGCCGCACCCGAATTTAAGCTTGTGGAGAGACATCCCGCTGCGACTAATTGCCATAGCTAGATGCATCCACCTTTCTTGTTGGAGTATTCGGTGAGGGAGTCGAATCAGCCAGTCTGCTTCCTTTTAGTTTTAAGGAATTTCGTTGGATCTTGAATCCCCTGCATTCTATGCATGGGGAGCGTCAATATCACTAGGGACAGGTTTTGGTCTTTATGCAGATTTTTTAGATGATTGGTAAGAATCTAGATTTATCAATGGGCTGTACATTTATTAACAGAAAGTAGGGTGTGTGACGGCTCAAAAGAAATTCGATAAGAAAAGAATAGATGAAAATTTGCCGTCACGCACCAAGCATTATTGCAATTCAACCATATCAGCAGGATTCCAAAAGCCTACTAATTTCGCAATCTTTCCCATTTCATTGAATTCAAAAAAATTAATTCCTTCAAACTTGACAGAATGACCATTATTTGTGTATTTCAAGGAATTAAATAAATAGGATTTTGTTTAAATAGCTTTAACTTCTGGCTGTATAAGATTGAGAACCGTATAAGGATTGTGTCCGGAGAAGAGTAATTTAATGACAATTGCAGCAGCAGGTTCAAGCATTCGAGCATATTTTAAATCGCCAATATCTTTAGCTTCACAACCAACGTCTTCAATTAAAACGGCAATTTTCTCTTTAGCTTGATTGTTATCTCCACAATACATGACTACCAAACGACGACCATCAAAAACTGGTGGTTTCATTTCCCAAACTTTTGCTTGACACATATTAAAGGCTTTCACAACATGAGCATTAGGAATAACTTCGGCAATCTTTTCTGATAAAGAAACACCGTCATAACTTTTTGCGAAAAAATCAGATGTCTCAACTGGATTATTAATATCAAGTAAAACTTTTCCTGCTAAAGCATCGCTTCCTCCAGCAGCATTAATTGCCTCAAAAACGACTTCGTGTCGAGTTGCTAAAACAATTATTTCTCCAAAATCAGCAGCTTGTGCTTCTGTCCCAAAATCAACATTTTTACCTAATTTTTTAGCTAGTAATTCAGCTTTTTCTAAGTTTCGTCCACCAATAAAAATAGAGTGTTTTTCAACCCATTTAGAAGCTAATGCTTCAGCCATGCTTCCATAACCAATAAATCCAATTTTCATGATTTTCTACTCTTTGAGATACTTTAAATCGCGGTAAAACCACCATCTACATTAATTCCCTGTCCCAAAACAAAAGAAGCTTCATCGGAACAAAGCCAAACTACAGCATTAGCAATTTCATTTGGATTCGCTAATCTACCAATCGGATGCAAAGATTTCATATATTCAAGAGTCGCATTATCGCCACCAGCCAAGCCATCTAATAACGCAGTTTCCGTCCCCCCAGGACAAACAGCATTAACCCGAATTCCTTGTTTGGCATACTCTAAAGCAGCAGTTTTAGTCAAACCCAATACAGCATGTTTGGAAGCTGTATAAGGAGCATGCCCGGGATAACCAATTACACCAGCAATAGAAGAAGTATTAACAATTGCTCCACCGCCATTTTCTAACATATGCTCGATTTCGCATTTCATTGAATACCAAACACCTTTCACATTGACATTCATTATCAAATCAAAAACATCTTCTGTTTGCTCTGGAGTCATCGCTTGGGGGTCATCAACTCCTGCATTATTAAATGCAGCGTGCAATCCACCATAAGTATCAAATGTATATTTAATTAAATTCTGGATGTTTTCTAATTTAGTTACATCAGTTTTATAAAAACTAGCTTTTCCACCAGCTTCTTGAATCAAATTTACTGTTTCTTGACCCGCTTTTTCGTTGCGATTGCCAATAACTACAGATGCTCCTTCTGAAGCAAATTTAATCGCAGTAGCACGACCAATACCAGAACCGCCGCCTGTAACTAAAGCGACTTTATCTTGAAATATATTCATAATTCCACCCCGTTTCTTTAATTTAACTAGATTGATATACCTTACTATTACTATTGTCTTGAATAATAAAAAATTACTAAATAATTGCGACTTTAAATTTATGTCTGTAGATTAATATAACCAACTGTATTAGTCAAACAAATATCATAGATAATATATATCGATGACATCGATTTCAGATGATTCCCCTGTGAATATTGACTACACTAATCTCCGCGAACTAGATTTAAATTTGTTAATCGCTCTTGATGTATTAATTACAGAAGCAAGCGTTACAAAAGCAGCCGAAAGACTAAATATGAGTCAATCAACAATGAGTTATTCTTTGAAAAGGCTGCGAAATATTTTAAATGATGACATTTTAATTCGCACTTCTAGGGAGATGGAAGTAACACCTTATGCTCGACAAATCAGCCATAGAATTAGGCAAATATTGGTAGAAATTCAGTCAACTTTATTAGAAAAAGAAGCTTTTAATCCCGCGACTGCAAAGGAAACTTTTAAAATTGCAGCTAGTGATTATGTTGAAGCGACAATAGGATTAAGTTTAATACAACAAATAACTACTCAAGCTCCAGGCATCCGCATTCGTATCAGTAATTTAGAAAAAGATACTGTCATGGATGCCCTGGATGAAAATCGTATTGATATAGTAATAAATCCCAAATTAGCTCTTAAAAGTTGGCATGTTGAGGAAAATTTGTATAGAGAAGAGTTTGTTTGTGTTTTCCGCGGAGATGATTCTGTCAAGGAATTATCTGTTACCGATTACTTAGAAAAACCCCATGTTTTGGTGTCCCTTAGAGATGACTTTCAAGGTGCTTACGATAAAATATTAGAGCCTCAACAGCAGTCTCGACAAATAATTTGGTCTACTTCTCACTTTATGGCAGTGCCTTTTTTACTAGCCAATTCGGACTGTGTGGCCCTACTTCCCAATCGTATGGCACAACAATGCGCCAAAGCCATGAAATTAAAATTATTACCACCACCAATTGCAATTGAAGGCTTTATTGTTTCGATGGTTTGGCATCAGCGCAATACTAACAACTCTGCCCATCAGTGGCTGCGACAGCAAATAGTTGAAGCGGTACAAAATATTTAGTCAGGACTTACAAAATAGTCCTACTCCCGTTCCGCTAATCGATTTCCTCTCCCTCAGTTTGCTCACGGTAATCTTTCATCGGGAAGGGAGTATTACTACTTCCAGGTGCGGTTCAAAGTTTGGCACAACGTCAATCAAATAGCTCTGTGATTCCCACATAGGGCTTGAGTGGAAGCAGTTCAAATTTCAAAATACCCGCTTTTGCCATTGGGAATTCTGCAAGTGCTCGATCGACTATTTCAACACTGGGAGCTTCAAAAAGCAGTACAGCTCCACTCATATCCGCAATGTAATGTATTGTACGAACTAAGCCGGATGCATAATATTCCCAAACTTTTGCAACTTCAAGCTTTACCAATGGGGAAATCTGTACCATTGAAACTCCCTCTAATACTCTTGCAATGACTAGAAATTGCACGGCTAATCTCCTTTTTTCTTTACTCAAAGCTTCCCACGAATTTAAACATCACTTGGAGAAACACTTATGGCATCACAACACACTGCTCAAACCCTTTCAAAGTAGCCGCTTTCGCAACCTCTTCATAAACTTTGTCCAGTGAAAATGTATGTATTTGGAATGGAGTAAGATCGAGAATTCCAGCTACCATCATCCTGTAGAGTTCCCCTGGTACATGCTTTGGATACATAAACGAACCCCGAATGTTGAGTTCTTCTACCATAATTTTTGAGTAGGGTAAGGGGATATCTACCTGAACTCCACCCACAAAAACGGCTGTACCAGCGGGACGCAGAGCATTAATACAAGCTATTGTCGGTTCGGGATTGGTGACTCCACCGAGGACATCTAAAACCATATCCGCACCATTTGCTGCTTGTGCAATTCGTTTTGAATCGTCAGAGAAGTTCCCTTGCATTTGTACGGTTGTGACTCGCTTTGTATCTAGCTGCACCAATTTTTCCAGCGTTTCTCTATCCCTTCCCACCGCTACAATTTTAGAAACACCCATTGCCAACGCTAACACTACCGCCAAAGCTCCCAAAGCCCCAGTCGCTCCATTAACAATCAATGTTTGACCTGCATGTAAGTCACCACGTAATAACCCACCGTATGAAACAGTCAAATAATTTAGAAGAGCCAACTGTTCGGGTTTCATGGACTCAGCATCAGGTAAAGGAGTCAAACATTCAGCAGGCCACAAAGCCTTTTGGGCAAAACCACCATCTTTCCACAGAGATTGCATTCTGTGAGAAGCGGTGGCTAAACCCGTCCAACCAATCAGAATTCCGTCTGGCTCCGCGCCGAAATGACGAGGAGAGTAAATGTGAGGATCGCAGAAAACTATTTGACCGACTTTGATTCCAACAACATCATCTCCAACAGCTTCTACAAGTCCAATTACACTTTCGCAAGGTGTGAAAGGAAGTGGTGGTAAAGCGTAACCCAGTTCACCCGACAAAACGCGGGCAGTAAATGGAGGAACATGAGAACTCAGTACTCGAACGATCGCGCCACTTTCTTTTAGAATAGGATCTGGAATTTGTTCAATTTGAAGGGGTTTTCCTGGCTGATAAAGACGTGCAGCTTTCATCGCTTCATTTCTCCTGCTTGTTGATTTCTTTGTTTGCTATGTCTTTAGCCTACGAATTTCAGCCAGTTATCGTCTCTTCTAATCCCGCCAAAAATATCCCAATCCTGCTAAATTTTGCTAAGTTGTTAACACTGGCATAGAATAACGGAGCTTGACAATAGTGGCAAAAGACAAAGCACTCATAGTTGACCTGACTGAGCCAGAAAAGTCTAGTCAAGTATTGCCCCAGCCTCCCCTTCTATCTAGCCAAAAAGCCTGGGAGGGTATCTTTCTTGCCCATTATCGCCATCCCGCTTACGAATCACCAGAGCATTATTTAATGCAGCATACGCTGCTGATTACTAATACGAATGTTCGATTTCACGTAGAGCAACGACTAGATGGTAAATTTAAGCAATATGCTCATGGGTTAGGTCGTCTCGATCTGTTTCCAGCAAATTTGAGTCATTGGGCAACCTGGGATAGGGAGACAGAATTTTCTATTGTTGCAATTTGTCCTAAATTCTTTGAAAAGGTGGCGCTGGAAAATATCAAGAGCGATCGCGTGGAACTCATCCCACAATTTTCAATTGTTGACGCGACAATCGGGCACATAGCCCTAGCACTCAAAGCAGAAGTAGAAGCAGGATGTACAACTGGTTCTTTGTACGGCGAGTCACTAGCGACAGCGTTAGTAATGCGGTTAATTCAAAATTATTCTGCGTGCAAACCCCAGATTCTTACTAACTCGAACGGCTTAACAAAATACCAATTACACCAGGTTATTGACTACATTAATACTCATATCGACCAAAATATTTCATTAACTGACCTAGGTAAAGTGGCAACTATTAGCCAGTCTCATTTTGCACGTTTATTCAAACAGTCAATGGGAATTACTCCACATCAGTATTTGATTCAGCAACGGGTGGAGCGAGCAAAGAAGTTGCTGCATAAACGTCAGATTCCAATAGCTGATATTGCCCTTCAGTGTGGCTTTGCCAACCAAACCCACCTTACTAAACGTTTTCGGCAAATCATCGGCATTACACCAAAAGCTTATCAACAGAAATGTTAGCGAATTTAGAAGATATAACTGCAAATAATTCCGATACAAACGGAAAAAATATCATGACTAATAAATTCACCAATGTCAACAAAAAAGCACCTTTCCATTTGGGGTGCTTTCAATATTTACTATAAATTTTGATATACTTCATCATCATTACGTTTTCCAGCACTGAAAACATCAACTAACTTGTTTTCGTCATCTATCGTATACAAAACTCGGTATTCACCCTAGTCAACTCGATAACCCCCTTCATATCCTTTTAGAGCTTTATAATCTTGTGGCCGAGGATTACCTTGAAGCGAAAGAATTCAGGACTTACGCAATTGTCACAAAACCCTGGTTGGTGCCGTACTACAAGCTGTGATATTTTTCGTTTACAATCATCAATCAGTGTACAAGCAACGGCAATAAAGTGGTTCGTAAATCTACACCACTTTTTGCCTCCCCTACAAGGAAAATGTGCCGGTTGCGTAAGTCCTAGAATTTTTGAAACAACTTGTTTATATTGCTTTGGTTGCAATTTAAGCAAATCTTTTTCGGCTGTCTTAGCAATTCTTAAACTGAGCCACTCCCCGCTCTGAAGAGACGGGGGTTCTGGCTAGAAGTCAGGTATAGCTTGTTGCCCGATTCTATTTTCATAGAATAGCTATCTGGCTATACTTTTCTAGCTTTTAGGAGAACCGCTCTGCCGACAATCCCCGATTCGGACTTTCAAGCTCGTTTACTCGTTTCGCGGTTTGATTCAACATCTCTATGCCTCCACTTAGAACGGCTCCGTCCTTGGGATAACCCTACATAGAAACTTTCGGGGATAATTCGTCCAAAAAAACATCCCAGTACTTTCAACCATGGATTTTGGACAAAAATTTTGGCTGAAATGCCATTATCTTATTATATCATTTCACGGCGAATAAATTCGCCCGTGTCGAATTTCCGCCCCGATTTAAAAATACGGGGCGTGAGTTCTCCCGCGTATTTCAGGTGTAGCGTTCACTCATGCATGCTACGAGCTGCGGTAATTTCTTCTAAAGTAGTAAAACCATCATTTTGCTCAACAGCTTGACGAAGTGCGGCAGAGTCAATTTCATCATCCAAAGCTTCCAACCTTTTTAAGTCTTCTAAGCCAATAATTGCGACAACAGGCTTACCATGACGCTGAATTAATATACGTTCACCTTTGTATTCAGCACGACTGATAAGAGATTGAAAATTAGCACGAGCTTCAGTTGCACTAATAGGAGTCATAATGATTGACCGTCAATAAGTAAGAAATAAATGTACAGATTTCAAAAAACATACAAATTGTACATTTTGAAGATCGCGAATATCCAGTTTGAAAAATACTTTTTAATTTCAAGCTGTGTTGGCAACTAGGAAATATGCCTATCAACATTATAATTTTCGTGAAATTGTGGCATATCCAACAAAAAAGCACCCTCCCATCTCGGGAAGGTGCTTTATATGCAAGCTAAAACTTATTCAAATTTTAACTAAATTATTCAGTTATTAACCGTTGATTGCGGGAGCGCTAACTGCAACAGGAGCAGTTTCACCAGCAGCTAAGTCTAAGGGGAAGTTGTGTGCATTTCTTTCGTGCATTACTTCCATACCCAAGTTAGCTCTGTTCAATACGTCAGCCCAGGTATTTACAACTCTACCGCTAGAATCGATTACAGACTGGTTGAAGTTGAAACCGTTCAAGTTGAAAGCCATGGTGCTTACACCTAAAGCG
>JBHJJJ010000282.1:0-4708 GCA_050042755.1 Rivularia sp. (in: cyanobacteria) | reverse complement strand
ACTCCTTCACCTAAGCTGTCGCCTCTACCAACATTAGGTTCGGGTTTAAACCTCCCCAATGCCTCTTTACCAAATCCCCAGTCATCTCTAAATCCGATAGTAGGGGCAACTCAGAAACCGGGCACTACTTTTCCCTCAGCTTCGACAAATTCTAATAGTAATTTGTCCAGTATTCCCCTACTGCAACCTGGCAGCAATAATCTCAGTAGTAGTACGGCTAGAAAACCCCAAGCTGGTGGACAAACTCTTTCCATAACTCCAAATTCTCCATCTGTTAAAACCCCACAGGAGAAAGTGGCGATCAAACCTAATCTTAGTGGAAATAATTCCGGAGCAACTCCTAACAGTAAAACTAACTTGCCTCCCTCTAGTTTGCCAACTAGTTTACCGCCACTCACAAACCCATCTATCCCAAAAATTCCGGTACTTCCTTCAAAGCAAACAGCTGCATCCTCTCAAAATGATAAGACTCAAGGAAATTCCCCTGCCATATCCTCTAAAACTAGTAGAGATTTAGCAGCACAATTAAGACAGAGTCGCACAGCAACTCCTGCAAATAATGGGGAGAAGTCAAGATTAACAACAGCTGCGGCGAACAGCGAAACTTTATTCGATACCAATCAAGTGGTGGAAGTAAGAGATTACCTGAGAAAACGCTGGCAGCCACCTAGCGGTTTAACGCAGCCTTTACAATATAGTTTGACAGTAGGTGTCGATGGTGCTCTCGAACAAATTCTTCCTTTGGGTAAAGCCGCAAGAGATTATGTCGATCGCGCCGGTATCCCAAAAATTGGTGAACCTTTCGTTTCCCCTAGTCGAAATGGACAAAACGTAAAAGTACGTGCAATCCTCAAACCTAATGGAAAAGTACAAGCTATTCCTGAAAAAGATTAGACACAGTACTTTAAGCTTTATGTTGCTTGAAACCCGGGTTTCTTGAAAGTGGCTAAACTTAGATAACTT
Organism: Rivularia sp. (in: cyanobacteria); assembly: GCA_050042755.1. Lineage (GTDB taxonomy): Bacteria > Cyanobacteriota > Cyanobacteriia > Cyanobacteriales > Nostocaceae > Rivularia. The sequence continues at coordinate 3,745 of JBHJJJ010000282.1, read as the reverse complement.
AATGATTAGAGAAACCCGGTTGTAGATATTGCATTACCGCAAGTACATTTCTACTTGCATGGGTGATACAAAGTGAGTTAAGTTTAGAATACAATTTTTGGAGTTACCAATTATTCCTATAGATAAAAATTTATCAATATGGGTAAATTTCACATTTTGAAATAAAAATCTATATCGATTCCTCTAGCTCCAGCGGCAAGGGTTGGCGACGGCAAACGTCGAGGGTTCCCATCAGAATTTTCTTAGAAGAAAAATTCCTATAGGTGCCTGTCACCAGCGCCTTGGTTTTATCAACCAAAGGTGCTTTTTAATGCCAAAAAGTAATCTTATTTTTTTTCAATTACGAATTAATATTTATTGATTTTTAGCTACTACTCGCGGTTTTTATTTTGCTAATTATGCATTAATAAGTATAAATACCATCCCCTTAAAGGATAAGAAAAGTTAAGAATTATAGATTGTGGACTATGAACGTCATTAGTGAAGGCGTTTAGACTCTACACCAAAACTCAGTAAATTATAATGTTATTTTGGCGGCAACAGTCATGACCTCCAATGATTTTTACGCATCAGAGCATCTCCAAGCGGATATCCTTGAGTTAATCGAAAAATTACCGACATTAAAGAATCGGAAATATATCGAGCAAGCTTTAAATACTATATTGCGACTTACTGGCGATGAAATTGACCGACTAGATTGGAAAATATTGTCGGCATCTTTGGCAGATATGGAACGAGGTTTCCAATTGTTTCATACCTACCAACACGTTCGTAAAGTTACTATATTTGGGTCGGCACGTTTATCACCACAAACGCCAGACTATGAAATGGCAAGGGATTTTGGTCGCTGCGTCTCCCGGTTAGGATTCATGGTAATTACTGGTGGCGGTGGGGGCATAATGCACGCTGGACACGAAGGTGCCGGACGGGAAAATTCTTTTGGTTTGAATATCGAGTTACCGTTTGAACAAGAGGCAAACCCAATTATTGAGGGTGATGACAAACTAATTCATTTTAAATATTTCTTTACTCGCAAACTATTTTTGCTTAAAGAAAGTGATGCAGTAGCTTTATTTCCCGGCGGCTTTGGCACTCAAGACGAAGCATTCGAGTGTATGACTTTAAGTCAAACTGGTAAATTTGGACCAGTTCCGCTAATTTTAATCGATCATCCCGGTGGTGACTACTGGAAGTCTTGGAGCGAATATATCGATAAACAGTTAGTTAAAAAAGGTTTAGTGAGTCCGGAAGATCCCAGTTTATATACTGTTACGGATAATTTACAAGTTGCTTGTAATGCTATAACCTACTTTTACAAAGTTTATCATTCTAGCCGTTACGTTGGCGATCGCTTAGTGATTCGTCTGAATTCGGAGTTATCTGATGCTGAAGTCGGAAACCTAAATGCACAATTCAGCGACATTTTGGTGAAAGGAACAATTGAAAAAAGTCAAGCGTTACCGGAAGAAGGAACAGAGGAAGCTTTTGGACTTCCTCGGCTGCTGTTGTACTTTAACCAAAAGGATTTGGGGCGCTTATATCAGATGATTGCAGCGATTAACCAAATGGGGCATCCTTCGGTTGAAGATGCCAAACATCCGGAAAGGAAGTAAGTTTGGGCACGGGGAATTGGGGATTGCCCATGGGGAATAGAATGCCCGCAGGTTGGAAGCCTGGGGCTAGATAAACAAAGCACGTCTTCACGGGCTAAAGAATCATAAATTTCCTGTAAAAAACAACATTCTTTGACTTGTTGACTTTTTCCCAGTCTCAGGGCTGGGAATACTTTGTTACATAGCTTAAGAAATAGTGAATAACTCACGCTCGTTAACAAGTAGAGTGAAATACTCCTGCCACTTTTCTACCTTTTTGTACGAGACTATTGAATAAATTCACAGCTAACTGAGTTTGACCAATATAATACTCAATATTCCTTGAATTAAGTAATTCCTCGGTTTCTGGACAAACGTGTAGCATGAGTTGCATACCACGAGATAAAACCATGAAATCTAAATCTTCTGCCAAAATATCCTCAATGTCAGTGGGTTGAATACCTGGCTGATGGCGAGTACCGGTAATTGTCCAATCCCATTCCAAAGCATTCCCTAGCCCTAATTTACAGTCTTTAAAACGGTATGTTCGATCGTCGCTTTTAACTTCTATATGCCCCCAAGAAATATTTGTAATCAGGCTTTTTTGAAAGTTACTCACAGTAATTTCTGCGTGTTTAGACACGATATTTTTTTGAACTCAAATTCAATATTTCATTATGTAGTATAAGTGAACTACGAAATTTTGGCAACTTAGGGGAATATGATACATAAGTAGGTAGGTGTTGAAAATAGTAATTAGGACAAGTGAATAGAGAGTAGTGAATAGTGAAGGGTTTCCATAAGAATTTTTTGATTCTAAAAAAATTCTTAGCGCCAAATTTTCATTTATCTAGGTGTGGTTATAAAAAAGGCGGCAGTTGCTTGTGCGGCAGCAGAAACCGCAATTTATAATAAAAACCCAGTAGTTGCATCACCAAACCAGAAATAGCAAAAGTATTTTCATAAAAGGGGAATTTTTGAATATGCAATTGTCAGAAATTATATCGAAGTTAGAAAATAATAATGGCAAATTACCCCGCCAAGCTTTAGAAAGAGCTATCGAAGAAAAGGAAGCCATTACTCCTTTATTGTTAGATATTTTATCGAGTTGTAAAAATAACATTGAGGAGCTATCAAATAAACCTGACTATATTCTACATATTTGTGCCTTTTACTTATTGGCGCAATTTAGAGAATCTCAAGCTTATCCAGTTATCATCGATTTTTTCTCAATTCCAGGAGATATGCCAGTTGATGCAACGGGAGATTTGGTAGGGGGAGACTTAGCTAGAATATTTGCTTCTGTTTGTCATGGAAATATTGAACCTATCAAACAACTGATAGAAAATCAAGAACTTAATGAGCATGTAAGACATTCTGCTCTTGATTCCTTGATTATTTTGGTTGTTCAAGGAATTATTTCTAGAGAGGAAATTATCAAGTATTATAAAGAACTTTTTTCAAATCTTCATGCAAATCAAGATAATGTACCTCAAGCTAAAAAAGGACAGAATTATATCTTGGGTCACTTAGTAATGAACAGTTCTATGGTTGCTCCGTTAGAACTTCAGCAGTATATTGAAAAAACTTTTAATGAGGGTTTAATTCGACCGATTGATTTCGAGCGGCAAGAGTTTGAGGAACTATTAGAAATAGGTTCCGAAGCGACTTTGAAGGAACTTCGTAATGATATTCATTATTCTTTGATTGAAGATGCTATATCTGATATAGAATCTAATTGCTTTACGACGTTTCCATTTGAACAAACTCGCAATACTTTGGCTGGAATAGAAGGATTTTCTAACTCATCAAAAAAATCTAAAAGTAAAGTAAAAAGCAAGAAAAAAATGCAGCAAGAATCTCGTCGAAAAAATCGGTCTAAGAAAAAGTGATTTTCTGCACCATTGTTAGCAATTACTCCCCTCCCGCTAGAAGATTACCTTTTATGTAATAATTTATATTGCATAAATAAAATTCGGGCTGCATCATGCTAAAACCTTTACGGAATAGAACTTTTAGGCTGGAAACTCACCAATTAGATGTGGATTTATGGCAACAATTGTACTACAAACACCAACAAGAATATATACGAAAAAGATTATTAGCAATTAAATACTTGTATGAAGGAAAAAGTAGAATAGAAGTTTCAGAAT
>JBHJJJ010000281.1:0-9549 GCA_050042755.1 Rivularia sp. (in: cyanobacteria) | reverse complement strand
GTAACCAGATAAATTAAATGAAGGATCGAAATTTTTAGTTCTAACAGAAGCAAAACCGCCAGAATTCTCGGTGGAAACGTTACCAGAAAATAAAGCTTTACCCGAAGACAACTTAATATTACTTTGACTTACTCCACCCATGACTACATCATCTACCGCACCCCATATATCTTTTACTTCTATGGATGGATTACCAAAATCAAATAGTCTCTTTCCTTGTGATGATGATAAATTTTTTCTCGCTGCTTCAACTAAGTTTTTTACACCTTTATATTCCACATTTTCTGGAGTATCCCCAACAACTTCGGGCATGTAAAACTTAATACCTTGATTATACTTCGCCCTATCCGGCGTATCTCCTTCTACTGGTTGCACCCGCACCGCAGTACAGCAAATTAGCGCTTGGATGTTAGTCATTAATAGGGAATTTAAAGTTTCTGGATGGGTAATATCTGCAACTACTAAATCCGCTTTATCGTTAATAATTGACCTAGCTTTATCGATATCTCGCACCAGACATCTTACTTTGTAACCCTTCTCAATCAGTCGCTCCACAACCCTTTTACCAACACCACCTGTTGCACCTGCGACTAATACTACACCCACTTCTTTTGCTCCAATTAATTTATCTGGATTATCCAAGGAACCACCTTTGACTAAATTTTGTACCCAGTTAAGTACTGGAATTACTTCAAAGAAGGTAAGAGTTTTAACAAGCCTACTGAAATCCCACATATTACAGTTTATGAGTTAATGAAGATTAATTAATTTATATTTGTAAATTTCGCTTGTAGCATTATTGTCTCATAAAAATTTTAGATACAACGAAGCCAAAAGTAGCTAAAGCTTTACTTCCCCCTCTTAGAATATAATCCAAGTTGCCGCTTTTTAGAGATATATATACTTGGATTAACACTGTATCAAAACAACATAAAGTTTATAAAATGCACTAGCACGTGGAAGTTGAACTGCTTTATAACGCTCTTCTGAGGGCTTGTCTAACATAATTTTTATATTGCCTTTAGCAGCTTTGCTTTAATTAAAGTTTAAATTGGGAGGCAGGGAAAATTATAGTTAAAAAAGGCAATAGGCTGTCATGCAATAGGTATCTCTAGTTTGAGGTTAATTTACTTTTATATAGATAGTTATGTTTTTTGCGCCTACTTACTTAATTGGTAAATAGTTCAAAAAATAAGTAACTATAGTATTTACATGTAGTATTGAATACTATAGCTATGTACTTTTTAAAAATTGTATATTTAAATTAACTTAAATTCAATTAGTTGAATTTATTTACCTTTAGGAGTTTTAGCGGTAATTCCTTTTTCATACTGTAAAGTGTATACTCCAGGAGAATGTAGTACTTTAAACCACAAACCAGATTTAAAACCAAGGGATAAAGCTTTAGTCACGCTTACCCTAGCAGTTTGATATTGTTTTTTGGTCAAATCGCCATATAAATTGCGCACAATGGTATTTATATGAAAATGCATATCGGGTTGGTAACGCATTAATATTATAATGGCATTTTTGATAGAATATCCTTGGTATTTAGGTAACATCGGCAAGCTTTCGGATTGCCTACCTCCTTTCATTTTTGGAATATCGGAGATATCTAATTCTTCTTCTTCTTGTGGTTGTGATTCCCTCGAATCAATAATTGGATTAAATTTTTCTTTTGGCAAATCATTATCTGAATTAACCTCATTCTCAATATTTTTCTCAAGGGATAAGATGTTAGGCTCGTTCTCCGATTCTTCTAAATACGCTTGGGTGCGAGATTGAGGCAGCTGTTGATAAAATTGATGATATTGTTTTTCTCCGATATAACCTAAGATCAAGTTATCTATAGCCGCAACTTGATTGCGAATCGATTCCAAACGGCGTTCTAAACGTACAGATTCTAATATATAGCGTTCTCTTTCTGCTTCGAGCAAACTCAACATTTCGTTAAATTCAGTCATAGTATTGGAATGTTAGTTATAGATAAGGTAAGGATTTGGAAACCTGCCTAGGTTTTAGTCAAGCCTCATACAAGAATCATTAGATAATAAATTTATCGCTTTGTGTACAAATGATGCAATAAAGTTATAGAAAGAGTATATTACTTATTTAAACCACTTTTATGGGAAGAATCTCGTTCTCCAAAATCTAAATTTAAACAACAATACAATTAAGACTTGTTAAATATAAAAATACATTACCAATAGGTTAGTTCATTCTAAAATTTATTTTAACTGGGACTCGATTAGTGTTATCAACGTAATTTAATGGGAAGTAATAAGAAAGTATGAATAAATAAAAAATGATGATTATATATAATTATTTGTCTTTTGGTTTATCAAAGATTTTTATTAATCTGAAAATTAGTACAATTATGATTCTTGAGGGTTAAAATTCGGATGAATCATTAAATTGGATGAAAACCAAAAACTCGTTGAAAATAGATTGCTAATTTATCTTGACCATTAAAATATCAGAATTATTATATTTAAAAGTATCATTATACATAGTTTTTGTAACAGGCATACAGTAAACATCGCAATATCTGAGATATTAGCTTTTTTCATCAGATTCTTGCATTATATTGAAACTACAAATCCGAAATATCCTTAGAGTATGAAAAATTTAGATTATGAATAAATTAGAGAAAGCTACAGTCGAATACCAGGAATTTGCTCAAAATTTCCAAAGTGTCATCATTAGTACGATAAATAATGAAGGAGTACCTAACGGTAGTTACACTCCCTTTGTAATGGACGAATCGAAAAATATTTATATCTATGTTAGCGGGCTGTCAACACACACGCAAAATATAGATGTAAACCAGAAGGTGAGTGCTTTATTTATTGAAGATGAAGCCAAAACTACGCAAATATTTGCCCGTCGCAGACTAAATTATGATTGTAATGCGACTTTAGTAGAACGTGAAACTAATGAATGGAATGGTATTGTAGAGAAATTCCAAGGACGTTTTGGTGAAATTATTGAAATGCTCCGTGGTTTAGCCGATTTTCGTATTTTTAAGCTGACTCCTTATAATGGTCGTTTTGTAATTGGATTCGGAGCCGCATATCATATTAGTGGCGATAATCTAGATAAACTCATTCATATGACGAAATAAATGAATTATCAACCCGTAGTAACTTCCAATTTCCAACTCCTAACTCCCTATCTCCATGAATATTATGCTTCAGTTTCAACCTCCTGGCTTTGGGCATAAAATTATTCAAACATCCCTTGGAGCAATGGTTTATTATACTCAAACGGCTGCTCCTTGGTGTACTCCTGAAACAGAAAATCTGCCAAAAATAGTCTTTTTACATAACTTTGGTGGTGGTGCTTCTGCTTATGAATGGTCAAAAATATATTCTGCCTTTGCTGCAACTCACCATATTTTGGCTCCAGATTTAATCGGTTGGGGTGAATCTTTTCATCCAGTACGGAATTATAAAATTAATGATTATATCACTATTATTGCAGAATTTATTAGGCAAACTTGTCAGGAGCCTGTAACTGTTGTAGCTTCTTCTCTTACTGGTGCTTTGACTATTCGTCTGGGGATTCAACAGCCGCAATTATTACGAACTTTGTTTTTATCATGCCCTTCTGGATTTGATGATTTTGGACAAGGTAGTGGGCGTAGGCTGCCTTTAGAAGTAATAAATACACCACTATTAGATAGCTTTATTTATAAATTGGGTGCGGAAAATGAAATTGCAGTTAGGAACTTTTTACAAAGTTTTTTGTTTGCGAAACCCACACGAATATCGTCAGAAATAGTACAGGCTTATTTAGCTTCTGCACAGCAACCTAATGCTAAATTTGCAGCTTTAGCATTTTTACGTGGTGATTTATATTTTGATTTGAGTCTGTACATTAGACAACTGACTATACCGACGACTATAATTTGGGGTGAAAAAGCACAATTTATAAAAGTTAAGTTAGGAAAACGCTTGGCAGACTTAAATTCATATGCAATCAGAGATTTTCATGTCATACCAGATGCAGGTGTTTTACCCCATTTAGAAACACCTGAAATTACTATTGGATTGTTACAGCAGCATTTAGCGATTTAAGACTTAATGGGGCATCTATAGTACATTAACTGTTATTTTATAACTGATAACTCATATAGCGAATTTGGCATTGCTGAAAAATGTATGAATTAAATTTTATGGATAACCGAAACCCCTGTAGAGACATTACACTGTAACGTCTCAAAATCCAAATTCATAGCGGGATTCAGCAATGCCACGGATTTCATTTGAATAGAATACAAAATTCAAATTTTATCCAAGCTTTTAGAGCCTCTCTCTTCTAAAAAGGAGAGATATTCCACAAGAAGACTTCGTCAATGTAGAGGGGTTATCCATCCTATTACACTTAAGCGAAAATCGCTACATATTTCCATACTTTGGCTTGAGTGATAATTAATCGGGTATTTCCCTGTTGGTGGAGTACAGAATTCAAAATTATTCTTTGGATTCCAAACATCCTGTATTTTATCGTGAAATAAGTTTGGAGATGGCGACTTGCAGTATTTCACTTAACTGAGAATCGTTCTATTTTCTAGATATTTGTTGAGATATGCTCAACATTGGGAATAATAATATATGAGGTTATATAAGCAGCAAGTATCAAGCTGGTTGGCAATAGATGACTCTACCAATGAATTCTCATGTTACAGCAGATAACTCGGGAAATAAACTTTCTCAAGGTTTTCTGCTTGAAATCATTAATAACATATCTGACCCGATTTTTGTCAAAGATCGTCAACATCGGTTGATATTCCTTAATGATGCTTATTGTCGGTTTACTGGGTATACGCCAGAGGAAGCTATCGGTAAGTCAGATTATGATTTTTTTTCTACCGAGGAAGCCGATATATCTTGGGAAAAAGACGAATTAATATTTACGTCAGGTGTCAGCAGTGAAGATGAGGGATATTTTACCGACGCTCGAGGGAAAAAATATATTATCTCGACAAGCAAATCTTTATTTAACAATGAGTCTGACAATTTATTTTTGGTTACGACTATTAAAAGTATTACTACTGCTGAAAAAAAATATTCAAGAAAACAAAAGTTAAATAATCTGGCAAAAAATGTTGTAAAAGCAATAAGTAATCTTTTTATTATTGACAATTTTGATGAATCAATTAGTAATACTTTGGCGGCTTTAGGAAGTGCTTTAGATGTAGAAAAAGTATCAATAATCCCAGATAATGACGATAATTTTATTGAAAATATATCCATCGACGAAGATTTTGAGCAATCAAATAACGATATTCAGCAACAGATAGATATTTTTCCGCGATGGTACGAAATTCTTTCTCTAGGAGAGATGATTGTCGGATCGGTAAATGATTTTCCTGAATCAGAACGATATATCTTACAAGCTCAAAATATTGATTCAATTTTAGTAATTCCAATTAAACTCTCGGGAGAATTTTGGGGTTCTATATGCTTTTATACTTGTGAAAAAGAACGCCAATGGTTAGACAGTGAAAAATCTATTTTACAAGCTGTTGCTGAATGTTTGGGAGGCGCTATTTACGACTATAAATTACAAGAAGAACTGAAAAAATCAAAACGTTTTTTACAGTTTGTCGTAAATAGTTTGCCCCAAATGATTTTTTGGAAAGATTGTAATAGTGTTTTTCTTGGTTGTAACCAAAAGCTTGCGGAAGTAAGAAATTTTAGTTATGTCGAGGAAATAGTTGGTAAAACAGATTATGATGTCTGTGCAAATAGGGAACAATCTGACTGGTATCGGGAATCCGACAAGCGAGTGATGGAGTCTGGAGTAGCAGAATTACACATCACTGAAATGAAACAGCAAGCGGATGGTAAACAAGTGTGGTTAGATACTAACAAAATTCCTTTGCGAGATGAAAAAGGTAAGATAATAGGAGTGCTTGCGACTATTGAAAATATTACTCAACGCAAGCAGATAGAGGAAACTCTGCTTCAACAAGAAGAATTTCTCCGCACTATTTATGATGGAGTAGAGTTAGTAATTGTTGTATATGAAGTCACAGAAGACAATAATTTTATTTATTTTGGTATTAATAAAGCCATGGAGTTGACTTCTGGTTTTAAAAGTCAACAAATAGTCGGGAAAACTCCCCGAGAAATTTTTGGAGATGAATTTGGAGGAGCAATCGAACAAAGAAATAAAAATTGTTTGCTCAGTGGAAAGTCTGTTTCATTGGAAGAAAAAATTATAGTTAAAAACAAAGATATTTTTTTACTAACTACTCTTACTCCGCTTAGAGATCAACAAGGAAGAATTTATCGCATTATTGGTACCAGTACAAACATTACTGCTCAAAAGCAAGCTGAAAAAGCTCTGCAAACAGCTTATGAAGAAATGGAAAATTTGGTTACAGAGCGAACTAGAGAACTAACACTGGCAAATAGAGCTTTAAAAGCTGAAATTGAAGAGCGTAAAAATATGGAGGTTGCATTACATGAAACTGAAGCCAAAGTACAGAAATTAGCAGCAAATGTACCGGGAATGCTTTACCAGCTGAAACTGCATCTTGATGGCTCAATTTCTTTCCCTTTTGTGAGTTCAGGTTGTGATGAAATATACGGGTTAAAACCAGAACAAATTCAAGCAGATGCAAATTCAATTATTTCAATGATTCATCCTAATGATTTAAAAGATTTTAAAACGTCTTTGGCTATTTCTGCTAAAAATCTTAAACCTTGGAAAAATGAAGGAAGAATAATTTTACCTTCTGGAGAAATTAAATGGATAAAGAGTAGTTATCGTCCGGAAAAATTAGAAAATGGTACTATCCTTTGTAATGGCTTAATTCTCGATATTACTCAACGCAAACAGGCAGAAAAAGCTTTGTTACGTAGTAACGCTATGTTACAAGCTCAACAAGAAGCCGCTATTGATGGTATTTTAGTGCTGGATGAAAATCATAATATCTTATCTTGCAATCAGCGCTTTGTAGACTTTTGGCCAATTCCTCAAACAGTCATTGAAAGCGGTAATGAAAAGCAATTTTTAGAATCTATAGTCGAGAAGTTTACAAATTTGGGAGAATTTGTTGTTCGCTCAGAAAATTTATCTCATGATGTAGAAAAATCGATTTCCGATGAAATTGATTTGGGAGATGGACGCATTTTTGAACGCTATTATGCACCTGTAAGTTCTTTAATGGGAGAATATTACGGCAAGATTTTCTATTTCCGAGATATTACCCAACGTAAGCAAGCAGAAATAAAATTACTCCAGCAAACTCAAGAATTAGAAAAAACTCTTTTACAATTACAACGTACTCAAGTTCAGTTAATTCAAAGCGAAAAAATGTCTAGCTTGGGACAATTAGTAGCAGGTATTGCTCATGAAATTAATAATCCAATAAATTTTATCTCGGCTAATCTTACATATACTGAAAGCTATTTTGAAGATTTATTAACACTCATAGATTTTTATAGTCAAAATTATCCCGATGATTCTCAAGTAAAAGAAATTGTTGAAGAAATCGAATTTGATTATCTCCAGGAAGATTTACCTAATATTATTAAATCAATGAAAACAGGAGCCGAAAGAATTCGGCAAATCGTACTTTCTTTAAGAACTTTCTCGCGCCTAGATGAAGCAGAATTTAAACAAATTGATATTCATGAAAGTATTGATAGTACTTTAATGATTTTGCATAGTAGTCTCGAAAGCCAAGCCGATAGAGCAATAATTCAAGTGATTAAAAAATATGGTAATTTACCCTTAGTACAATGTTATGCCGGAAAACTCAATCAAGTTTTTCTAAATATTTTGAATAATGCAATTGATGCTTTAGAAGAGGGAATTATAAATCAACAGATATGCGAACATGAATGTGCCAAAATTGTAATTTCTACTCAATTATTACCGGATAATTTTGTACAGATTAATATAAGTGATAATGGCTCAGGAATCCCAGAAGAGAATATTTCTAAGTTATTCGATCCATTTTTTACTACTAAGCCTGTTGGTAAAGGTACTGGTTTGGGATTATCTATGAGCTATCAAATTATAGTGGAGCAGCATCAAGGACAATTACACTGTATTTCTACTTTGGGAGAAGGTACTCAATTCCAAATTAAAATACCTGTTAACCCTAACTAGCGAGGCGTTGAAAATAGTAATTAGAAATAGTGAATAGTGAATGGTGAATAGTGAGTATAAACAAGGCTTTGGGCTAAATTTATATTCTGTAATATATTTTGGTTTATTTGTGCCGACTTACTTAAATAATACTTGAATATACAATCATCACAAATACCAGTTTATAGGTCATAATTGTTTATTTATAAAACTAATTTGGGAACAATACTTATAGGTAATGTGTTCTTTAAAAATAACTTATGCAACCTACCAAATTAAATTCTTTACAACCTGATGTAACAGGAGTTAAAGAAAATATAGTAAACTCTTTACCCATGTGTCAATTAATTATTGACAATTTGCCAGAATTAATTTATTGGAAGAATAAAAATTTAGTCTTTCAAGGTTGTAATTTAGCCTTTGCGAAAGCCGTAGGCTTAACTTACTCCGAAGAAATTATTGGTAAAACGGATGACGAATTACCTTTGAAAAATCAAACATTGAATCTTTCGGGAAATTGGGTTCAGAGCCACTCTTTTACCAACGATCGCCATATTATTGAAAGTAACACTAATTTTGAGCAAACCTCTGTATCTGCTTTAGCTTCAGGTAAAAATATCTGGTTAGATATTCGTAAAAAGCCTTTGATTAACGAGAATGGCGAAGTTACTGGCATGCTTTGTCGTATTGAAGATATCACCAGACGTAAATTAGAGGAAGCTGAATTAATAGAGTCTCACCAGCGACATTTGGCGTTATGCTAGATGCAGAAGGTAAACCTCAACAATATATCGCCATTCGCAACAACATTACCGCAAGCAAACAAGCTGAAACTGAAGTACACCAAAAAGCTAATGACTTAGAAAAAGCTCTTCACGAATTGCAACGCGCCCAAACACAATTAGTGCAAAGCGAAAATATGTCAGGTTTAGTACAATTAGTCGCTGGTGTAGCTCATGAAATTAACAACCCCGTCAATTTTATTTATGGAAATCTCAATCACGCAAATAACTACGCTCAAAACTTATTAGAAATAATCGAACTTTATCGCCAAAATTATCCTCAACCGACATCAGAAATACAAGAATTAACAGAAGAATTAGACTTGGAATTTATCATTCCGACGTAAACGGAAAAGATATAAACCTGTAGGCAAAGGTACAGGAATGGGACTATCAATTAGTTACCAAATAATAGTAGAAAAACACAGCGGTTCTTTGAATTGTATTTCCATATTAGGAGAAGGAACCGAATTTGTAATTACCATTCCCATAAAACAATTTAGATAAAGCTCGTGGAGTTAGGAGTTAGGAGTTGGGAGTTAAGAGTTAAGAGTTAGGAGTTAGGAGTTAGGAGTTAGGGGTTAAGAATTTTCTGCCCATCTACCACAGACCCAAAAGCCAGGTCGAAAGAGCAGCGGACAGAACGCCAGGAGAACAG
>JBHJJJ010000280.1:0-23356 GCA_050042755.1 Rivularia sp. (in: cyanobacteria) | reverse complement strand
GTGATTGATTATTTCCAAAGAAACACTAACGCCGGGATAAGCTTGACAAAATGGTTTGAGTAATTTAGGAATGAAATATTTAGTTGTGGTTACTGCTGCAAGTCGTAGTCTTCCCTGCTTCATTCCTTTTAAATCGACAATCGCCGTTTCTAGCCGATCGAGACATTTAAACATTTCCTTACAGGTACTCAAAACCTCTCTTCCTGCTTCTGTTAGATAGATACGCTTTCCCACATATTCAAATAAAGGTACGCCTATCGCTTGGGTGAGATGTTTTACTTGCATCGATACAGTTGGTTGAGTTACAAATAACTCTTCGGCCGCACGAGTAAAACTAGAGTGTCTTGCGGCAGCTTCAAACACGTGTAATTGGTCTAAGGTAATGGACTTTGAGAGGGTGTCCTTTTGTCTGACATCCCCTAAATAACTTTTCATAGATATTATTAACTACTAGTTTAGTTGTATTTATACTTGGCAATTCAACACCGAGGCTTTTCAGCTTCGTTTTGGATGCAGATTCTATTTCCCATATGTATAGAATTCATGACTAAAGCAACATTTGTGTTGCTTTACTTCAATATACATTACTTTAACAACATTTACGTTGTTAAAGTTTAATTAACTTAATATTTCATCGAGTATTACTCTCAATAATCTTCATCTCTTGAATTAACTACATGTAAAAATAAACACAATTAATTTTGCGTTGTTATTTCTTTAATTTATTTGCGACAATTGCTCGTTCAGAATAATTGAGAGGTCATTTCCACAGTGAACGTAGATAGCGGTGGTAAGCGGATTTGCGGTCGATGGGTGTCGAATATTTTTATACTTCTTTAAGGGAGAAACCCGATTTGCTCAAACACCAAATGCCTTGAAGATTAGTTTTATAAATAATATTAAGAAAGGTTGAAATTTAGTTCGCTATAATGATCGCGATCGGTACAGCTACACATCGATAAACTCTACTCAGTGAGTAAACAGCGACTAACTAGCACTGCCAATAGAATTACTCCCGAACCGGCTTTATGATTACCTAACTGATAGAGAGAGTGTGTGAGAGAGAGAAGGAGTGAGGGAGAAATTTTTATCGGAAATCGATAAGCTATAGAGGAGTAGCGATGGCTCGCCCCATGCTATGCAGGCTTATCGCCTACGAGAAGAGCGCGGTAAACTTAGGTAAGGCTTTGTAGTGGAGAAAGTAGAATCAGAAATCTGTAGGAAAATTGTCGCTATGAAGATGTGAGTCCTATCATTGTCAGTTAACCTTGTTCTTGAAGCCACCCCTACAGAACCTATAAACTTCGGCCAATCTTAGTCATAGAAAGTTTCAGGGGTAAAGTGTATTGCTTGTGTTTGAGAAGAATATAAAAATAATACTAAGCAAATCCCAGTAATATAAGCACGCGCTTGCATTGTGGCAAGTTATAATTTTTTTGCGGATAACCATAAAAAAAATAATTATGAGTAACCCCCTAGTGCAAGCATTTTTCGTCGGTAGAGCAGCCGCTGAAGTCGTTAACGAACGTATGGAAGGCGCTTTTACCGACGCTTTGAGCGAAATTGGTAAGTTAGATGCCGAACTTAAAGAACAAATGCGCTCCTTTACCTCAGAGGTAATGGAACGAGCAGAACGTTCAGCCTCCGCGGCTGGTGCCGGAAGTGGAACCTATTCCACGCCGACAGGAACTGGACAAACCAGTTCGGAACCTAATGACTTACAAGCAATGATTGATGAACTACGAGCAGAAATTGCTCTATTGCGTAATGAATTGCAAAGTCATCGTAGCGGTTCGGTTTAAAGCCAGAAAAACAACCGAGAATTAATAATAAAAGGAAATATAAAGGGGTATTTCCGTTGGTAAGAATGCCGAGTGTTGAGAGAATTGCATCTCTTAGTCTACACTCGGTTGCAAATCAACGGCTTTGCAAAGGCTATGGAAAAGGGTTATTCAGACAAAGCATACCGTTGGAACCGCAAAAATTATTCTAGTAGGCGACGCTTCTTTGACATTTGGTCATTCGTATTGACTTTAATGTTGAGGCTTTGGCTATACAATAAGTCCTGGAGTTATTCTGGGGGAGCCACCGAAACCAAAAAAGCTGCAAGAAGAAAGACGCTAGCAATTTGGATTCGTTGTACTCTGCTGGATTTAGGACCTACTTTTATAAAAGTAGGTCAGTTATTTTCTACTCGTGCTGATATATTCCCTAGCGAATATGTAGAAGAATTAACTAAACTCCAAGATAAGGTACCAGCTTTCAGTTACGAACAAGTTGAAGAGATTATTGAATACGAACTGGGAAAGAAAATTCCCCAATTGTTCGCTAGTTTTGAACCTATACCCTTAGCTGCTGCCAGCTTAGGGCAAGTTCATAAAGCAGTGTTGCATTCCGGGGAAGCGGTTGTCGTTAAGATACAACGTCCAGGACTAAAAAAACTTTTTGAAATTGATTTAAAAATTCTTAAAGGAATTACTAGATACTTCCAAAATCATCCAAAATGGGGACGAGGGCGAGATTGGGTTGGCATCTACGAAGAATGTTGCCGCATTCTTTGGGAAGAGATTGATTATCTCAATGAAGGCCGAAATGCCGATACTTTCCGCCGTAACTTTCGCGCTCAAGAATGGGTAAAAGTACCACGTGTATACTGGCGCTATGCTTCGCCAAGAGTATTGACGTTAGAATACGTACCTGGGATTAAAATTAGTCAGTATGAAGCGATAGAAGCAGCAGGTTTGGATCGAAAAGTTCTTGCTCGTCAAGGAGCCGAAGCTTACCTACATCAATTGCTCAATAATGGCTTTTTCCATGCCGATCCCCATCCCGGCAACATTGCCGTTAGCCCGAATGGTGCGTTAATATTTTATGACTTTGGCATGATGGGACGAATCAAGTCCAACGTGCGCGAAGGATTAATGGATACACTTTTTGGTGTTGCTTCTAAGGATGGTGAGCGAGTTGTTAATTCGTTAATTAATTTAGGAGCATTAGCCCCAACCGAGGACATGGGACCAGTGCGGCGTTCGGTTCAGTATATGCTGGATCATTTCATGGACAAGCCGTTTGAAAAACAGTCAGTAGCAAATATTAGTGAAGATTTGTACGAAATCGCTTACGATCAGCCATTTAGATTTCCGGCTACTTTCACTTTTGTGATGCGAGCTTTTTCTACTCTTGAGGGAGTCGGTAAAGGATTAGATCCAGAATTTAGTTTTATGGAAGTTGCTAAACCATATGCAATGCAGCTTATGAGTGATATAAATGGTTCGGAGGGGAACAGTATAATTAACGAACTGAGTCGTCAAGCTGTTCAAGTAGGTAATAGTGCATTTGGTCTACCACGGAGGCTAGAAGATACACTAGAAAAGCTTGAGCGGGGAGATGTACGCGTGCGCGTGCGATCGATTGAAACAGAACGTTTGCTGCGAAGACAAACAAATATTCAGTTGGGAGGAACTTATGCCCTGATAATCAGTGGATTTACTCTTTCAGCTACGATATTGTTGGTTCATCATTATGTATGGTTCGCCCTATGCGCGGGTTTGATTGCAGCAGCTGTATCGTGGCTGTTGATAAGGTTGCTCATGCGCCTCGACCGTTATGACCGTATGTATTAGTTTAAATATGAAACTATATGAAACTTAAATTCACGGGTTTCAGCGATCCGGGACTTATTCGTTCAAATAATCAGGACGCTTACTATATTGACCCAGAAGGGCGATTTTTCATTGTAGCCGACGGTATGGGTGGTCATGCGGGAGGTGAAGAGGCGAGTCGAATTGCCACTGTGGAAATTCAAAAGTACCTGTTATCAAATTGGGATAGTTCTAAGTCTTCGGGAGAATTATTACAGTCTGCTTTATGGGAAGCTAACGAAGGGATTTTGAGAGATCAGCAGAATCACTCGGAACGCGCCGATATGGGAACCACTGTTGTAGTGATATTATTTCGCCCCGGTGAGTTTCCTTATGTTGCTCACGTCGGAGACTCCCGTTTATATCGTTGGCGTTCCGAGCTTTTAGAACTAATCACAGAAGATCATACCTGGGTTGCACGCGCTTTAAAAATGGGCGATATCACCATAGAAGAAGCACGAAATCATCCTTTCCGTCATGTTCTATCCCGTTGTCTCGGACGTGATGACTTACACGAAGTTGATGTACAACCACTTGATGTCAAATCCGGCGATCGCCTTATACTATGTAGCGATGGTTTGACTGAAGAACTCCCTGATGAAAAAATTGCTTATTACCTAAAGGAAAGTACTACACTTGAAAAGGCTGCTCTGTCTTTAATAGAAGGAGCTAAAGACCAAGGTGGACACGATAATATAACTGTTGCCATCGTTCAACTCGACGACTAAAATTTATCGATTAAAAGTACGCCTTTGTATTAGGGCGATCGCAAGATAATTATTTTTCTTATAACACCCTCTATATACCGATTTTTTCTATTTCACAGCAAAAATCGGTATATCATTAAATTCCTATTTATCCGTAGATTAATCAATCTAAGTTGAACGGGAAATATGCTCAGAAGGCAAAAGCATCTCTTTAGGACTTAGAAAAAAATCCACCCTGCCTCTATAGCAAAAATTATCAACAAGAAATTTTTGGTGAATAATTTTAATGTGGAAGAGGATTATCTTCTCTTTAGAGTAAAAATACTCATCAATTTGTTCAGCCTGAGCATTTTTTCTAGTTACAACTTGATACAAATACTGTAACCTCCAAAAATTGCTTTGGAGGTTAAATTTTCATATTTGCTAAATTGACAGCTTGTACTTAGCAATGTATTAGGAATATAATTCATCCTTAACTCACCCTATCTCTTTTAGTTTAAAAAGTAATCCTCTTTAATGCAAGTAAATTTGCGGATAAAGCGGATTTTGATCGAGCTTATTGGCGTAAATTTACTCAAATAAGCCCGGTCAAGGGCACCCTTAAACTTATCCGAAATATAACCCCCCAAACTTGAGGCTTATATCATTCGGAAGAGATGTAAGACACATTGAATACACAAAATAGTCATCAAAGGTGTGGGCAATATGTCAAACAATTGTTATCTTTCTTTATACAGGGGTAACAATTCCAATAAAAACCTACCGCTTACTCAGACCTTTCGGATCTGTAGTAACCGATGTAGCTTCCATTCACTGTTTTTTTGTTTTTGGAGTTTGAAAAATGGACAAACCAATAGAACTTTCCTTGGAGCAACAATTTAGCATTCGCTCCTTTGCTACCCAAGTTAAAGACATGAGTCACGAACAAGCTCAAGACTTCTTAGTCAAGCTGTACGAGCAAATGATCGTTAGAGAAGCTACTTATCAAGAACTTCTCAAACATCAGTGGGGCTTAGATTCCGGTTCCACTTGGGCTGCTTAGTATATAGTCTCAAAGTGGACGACCTCCTTCTCTTGCTCGGTTCCTGACTTTTGGAAAAAAGCTGGGGATGCTGGGGCGTCAACTATAAACTTAGTTATAATAAAACGTAATTTTTCAGAAGCTATAAACTGCTTGTAAACAAGATTAGTTCAGGTGCCCATGTCACACTTTATTAACTTTTCCCCCTTTACCAGCACAGAATTCTTAGTAGCTCCTGGTATGCCATGGTAGATCAACTGTTTACTTTCTTGGACCACAGGGTTTTGAGCAAATGTACTACTTCAACTAATAAAGTCTTAGATCAGCACAATCTTGTATTTATCATCCCTTTGATGTTCCACTTTCCATAACCTTTACATTATCATACTTTAATCAGGATTAGTATTTCATCTCACACTTCTTTACAGTAACTATAAGCTTCCCCATCGATAATGCTAAATTTATCAAACATAAGAAATAATGCCGGCAAATTGCGATCTTAGACTTAAATTAATTGGTATGGGGAGCATTATTAATGCCGCTCAAAATTAGCCAATAGCAGGCTTCTAACTATATATATTTTTTTATAACTTTACTTTAAGTCTTTCTACGCATTCTCGTTAACAAAATTAATAGTTCATAAGTAAATACCACACCCTGAATTCTCCGTAATGCAAGAGCGAACCGCAAAAATCCTAATCCGTTCGGGCTTAAGCAGAAAGGGCAAAAGGAGAATCTGTATTAATTCCTTGTAATTTTGCTAAGATTTGCGGTTTAATTTTCTGATATTCAGCCTTAAGCAATTTTTTACTTAATTGGGGTTGAGCAGAAGATGTCAGACTGTGGCTCATGTCTCGCCAATTAAGCAGTCGCTGACGTTGGGCAGGTGCGATACTTGAAAGTAAAATGTGGCTGCACTTAGAAGGAGTTTCTCGCCCAAAAAAGACCAAACGGTAGTAACCTGTATCTCCTAAGAGACTGACAATGTCTTTACCCGTATTGCTTTTAAGATCGAGATAGTAAGGTAACCATTTCGCTCCGAATTTGCGATGGTAAATAACGGTAATCCATAACAGCATCGGGTGGGGTGCAGTAATAAATAGAAATTGATTGTAGCGGGTGCAAACTAAACGCTTATGAATTTCTATCTGCGGTAACATTACCCACAGAGCAGGTGTTACATTTCCGTTTACCTGAATATTTTGAGGAAAAACAATATCAGCAATCGGTTTATTTTTAGGCCAAACAGCTTGTCGTAAAATTTCGTCGTTACAAACCGACGTATTAACATCAAGTTTTTTCTCTGGGATAAAGTCAGCTTTAATAGTTGGAGCTTCGGCTGCAAGTTCAGCTTTTGTATCGATCTCAGTATTAATACTTGCCCGGGCGGTGGAATTTTGATAACTTTCCTCTATAGCTCTTAAATCCTTGAGAATTTCAACGATGCTTTGAGGACGCTCGTTTGCTTTTTTCGCTAGACATTTCATCACCAAATTTTCTACCTTTACAGGCAGTTGCAATTTTGGTTCAACCTCAGAAAAAAGGCGCGGTGATTTATAATGATGTACTTTATACCATCCTCCAAAAGAAGCATTTTCTGGAACTAAAGGCATTGTACCCGTTAAAATCTCGAACATCATTACTCCCAGGCTGTAAATATCCGAGCGGCTGTCAAGTTCTTTACCTTCCATCTGTTCGGGAGAGGAATAAGCTAAAGTACCTAAATAATAATTAGTTTGCTGAGTATCGGACAATAGTAACTTAGCAATACCAAAGTCAAGAACTTTAACTAACTCCCCAAAACTAGCATCATGAATTGCCAACATATTGCTTGGCTTAATGTCACGATGAATAATTGGGCAAATTTGACCATCGACGGGGATACCATTGTGAGCGCACTGTAAACCCAGACACATTTGACGTACCAAACTTAAGAACCTAGGTACAGATATTTTTTCATCGCGGATAATGTGGCTGAGGCTTTTACCCTGTAAGTACTCCATTACATAAAACGGAGTAGAATTTTCATCCACGCCATAGTCCATCACTCGAACAATATGGATGCTTTTTTGACCAAGTAGGGCACAAGTTTTAGCTTCTCGTTCAAAGCGTTCCCTTAATCGCATTTTTTTGTTTTGAACTGAGAGGGCAAGAAACTTAACTGCTACAGGTACACCTCCCAATAAAATATCCTTAGCACGATAAACTCGACCCATAGCTCCAGTACCAATTATCTCAGCCAGCTCGTAGCGTTTGGCGAGTAAGCGACCAATGTTGGGGTCTGACATAGAAACTCCAATCTGTAACAATATTAAATAAGACCTGCTATTTAGAGAGGTTTTGAATATAAAGAAAGCATTTAAAAATTAGGCATTGGTGAATAAAAATATAAAGTAGTGATTTCACATTGCTCCAAACGTAGCAATACTAAGTCTCTACAGTGGTTTCAACTTTACTACAAAATGTATTTTTTGATCGTTCGTAGCAAAATTGCAGCAATGCCAAAAATTAAAAATTGATGACTATCAACAAAAATGGTGCATACACGAGGATGAGTTTTAACAATTATTAACTTTATCTCAAATTTATAATGCCCAGTTTTTACTCAAAAACTTAACTTACCGTGAAAAAAAAATTGACTCGAGCCAATGTTAGGAAGATAAAGGGGCTAGCATAAGAGGAAAATCACAAAGAAGTTTTAGGGCTGGAGTTACAGATTTATAACTGGAGTTGATAATTTATTCACGTCTGCTGACGGGCACCCGTGAGAATTTTTTCTCCCAAAAAAAATCTCATGGGTGCCCTTGACGTTCTACACTGGCTTCCATTGTGCTGGTTAAAAAATGACCTACCATTATTCCGCTTGTTAAATGATAAGTATTATTTGACACGCGATACAAAGTTTCAAATCCACTGCGACGCTGGCGATCGCCCAATACCCAATAGCGCTGAACGATTGTTTGGGGACCAATCCAGCCTTCACCTTCGACTTGTCCTAATAAATTGTGCTGAAGCAAAAAAGTATACTGACGTTCTCCGTCATCCAAACGCCCTTTATACTGCAAAGCAATTTCAGGATGTTGGGATGAAGGAAAAATAAGCTTTGTCACCATCGTGAACCAGTTATCTCGATTCCAAGCAACCAAGGTCATACCTTTGACACTGATTGGCATACCATTACGTTCCAACCAATTTCCTTGTAGCGTCCAGCGTCCTGGTTCTAGTAAAAAAGTATGAGCCACCTGTGGATAATTCCCTGTATTGTTGCAGTATCGCGAAGCTAGTTTAGTATAGCCCACAGACAGCGACCAGTTAAGAGTGAAGCAGGAGTTAGGAATTAGGAATGAGGAATTGGGAGTTAGATTCCACTCTATGGGTTGTCTCCCATCTGAAGACAGTTTACAAGGGTGAATGAAGGTTTCCTAAAAGCACTTCCCGACTTGCACCGGTGGCAGCGGCTAGATTTCCTGGTGAATCTGTATGTCTCCAATAGGCTAGAACTGCAAAGGCGATCGCTTCTTTGAAATCCGCACTTAAACCAACTTCATCTGTAATGGAAACGGCTACCGATCCTAATTGCTGCTGTAGACGATGTTTTAGGTAAAGATTGCGACTGCCACCACCACATAGCAATACTCGTTGTGGCATTTGTGGTAAAAATTGACGGTAATTGCTAACAATCGAAGCTGCTGTTAATTCTGTAAGAGTTGCTAAAAAATCTGCTGGGCTAAGTTGATAACTTTCGGCATCTTTTATACATTGATGTAAATAATCAACCCCAAATAACTCTCTACCAGTAGATTTGGGTGGTGGTAAGTGAAAATATTCTTGATTGAGCCATTGTGTCACTATGCCCAAACAAGGAGTACCACTTGCAGCCCATTTACCATCTTCATCGTAGGTTTTTGCTCCACCAGTTAAATGTTCAACAGCTAAATCTAGTAAACTATTTCCCGGTCCGGTATCCCAACCGCGAATTTTTGAGAGCCAGTTGCCACCACGAGCAGGAATATACGTAACATTACCAATTCCACCAATATTTTGAATACAGCGAGCTTCCGAATCATCACTAAGTAAAGCTGCGTCTACACGAGGTACTAAAGGCGCACCTTGCCCTCCTACAGCAATATCAGCTGCACGGAAATTGTCTACGGTAGTAATACCTGTTAAGTGGCTAACTAATGTACCGCGACCAATTTGCAAGCTGTAACCAAGGTTTCCTTCGCAAACTTTTCCCATTAAAGGTCTATGGTAAACTGTTTGACCGTGAGAACCAATCAAAGTCGCTTTTTGATGACCTTTTTGAATCTCAATCGCAGCTTCAGCGAAGCATGATGCGATCGCGTCATCTAATTCTGCCAGTTCTAACATTGAGATAGCTTTGCCAGCACAGACTTCTAAAATACGTTTTCTAATTTCTGTAGGGTAGGGATATGTTTCGCCAGCTACCAATTCTATTTTGATGTCTAAATCTTTACCGAAAATATCGACTAAAGCAGCATCGATACCATCTACCGATGTACCGCTCATTAAACCAATTACGCGAGTCATGGAATTTTAGATTTTAGATATTGTTTGTATCACCGTTACAAAAATGATGATGTTGTCCCAGACTAATCCCAGAAAATAAAAGATTCAATGATTACTCGTATCTAAATCTAAAATTCCTATCTCAGTTCAAATCTTGAATATTACAAGTATTTTGTATTTTATATTTTTGTATGTTATTCACTTCACAGGCGTACAGCCGATCGCGTCTTTTTCTAGTAAATATGCCGGAGAATTCCTCTGACTGCGATTAATTTTGTCTGCGGTTAATTTCTTGGAGATCGAGAGCATAATTCAATTTCAGTACATTTACTGTAGGTTCGCCAAATATGTTTAAAAATCGACCTTCGGTATACTTGCCAATGAAAGGGATTATTTCATCAGGCCTTAGATTGCGAGCGCTAGCAACTCTATTTAACTGTTGCTTAGCCGATTCAAATGTAATATGGGGGTCTAAACCAGAACCAGAGGTATAAATTAAATCTGCTCGTGGTTCCATACTCTCTTCTTGAAGTTCGTTTGCTGTTTCCAAAATACGACTTATTAATTCAGGGTTACTAGGAGCAAGATTACTGGAACCAGATATTCCCGTAGGTTTAGCTTTTTTACCTTGACTGTATAGCACGCTACTAGGTCGCCCATGAAAATATTCGTCATATGTAAAGGTTTGACCAATTAAAGCCGAACCGATTGGTTCATTATTTAAATCCACCATAATACTACCTTTAGCTTGATATTCAAAGAAGGGAATTTGAGCAACTAAAAGTATAAATAATGGATAAATAACTGCGGTAAGTAACCACAAAATCAAAGTAACGCGAACTGAAGAGGCAACTGCTCGAATTTTAGACATAGTAGTTATGTTAAGGGTCAAAGATCTGCATATTAAAAAAGAAAATAAATCAATTACCAATTAATATATACTTATTTTTCAACACTAGTGATAATTGATAATTGAAAACCGTTAAGCTAAAATAGTCAGAGAAATAATTAAGTCGATTAATTTAATGACGAGAAATGGAATAATTAAGCCCGCTATTCCATAAATCAATAAATTGCGTTGTAGCAGTTGGTTGGCACTCATCGGTGCAAATGGTACACCTCTAAGGGCTAAAGGAATTAATGCCGGAATAATTAATGCATTGTAAATCAACACTGACAGCACGGCAGAATTAGTGCTTGTCAAATTCATAATATTTAGTCTATTTAAGTTAGTAGAGCCAAATATTACTGGAATAATTGCCAGGTACTTGGCTATATTATTAGCGATGGAAAATGTAATTAAAGCACCACGAGTCATCAGCACTTGTTTACCGATAGCAATAATATCAATTAATTTTGTTGGGTCTGAGTCTAAATCAATAATATTGGCTGCTTCTTTGGCTGCTTGAGTTCCGTTATTCATAGCTACGGCAACATTTGCTTGAGCTAATGCCGCTGCATCGTTTGTACCATCCCCTGTCATTGCCACCAACTTTCCTTCTGCTTGTTCTCTTTGAACTACAGCTATTTTTTGTTCTGGGGTAGCTTCGGCAATAAATTCTTCGACTCCGGCTTCTCTAGCAATTACAGAAGTAGTTATACGATTGTCGCCGGTAATCATAATAGTACGCACGCCAAGCCGTCGCAATTTGCCAAAGCGTTCGCGTATTCCTGGCTTAATGGTATCTTTCAAATAAATAACGCCGTAGATTTCCCGATCCATACATACGGCTAGGGGTGTACCTCCTTGTTGGGATACCATTTCGTAAGCTGAATTTAGTTCAGATGTTTCTTCACCACCAACAGATTGGATAAAGCTTTTTACCGCGTCTACAGATCCTTTACGAGTCATGGAACCATTAGGTAAATTGGTACCCCCAATTCTAGTTCTAGCGCTAAATTTGACTGGTTTGGCATCTTGGTAATCGAAATCAATTCTTGCTCCCAATCTTTGTGCTAAACGAGCGATGGATTTTCCTTCTGAAGTGTCATCAAATATACTTGCAACCAGAGATACATAAGCTATTTCTTGCATTGTATGACCGTTGATGGGAATAAAACCATCTGCCAAGCGGTTCCCTCGGGTTACAGTTCCTGTTTTATCAAGAATTAAAGTGTTGACATCTCCACAGGTTTCTATGGCTCTAGCTGAAGTTGCGATTAAATTTAACTGAGCAACGCGGTCCATACCGCCAATAGTGGTAGCACTGAGTAAACTTCCAACAGTTGTAGGAATTAATGCCACAAAAATAGCAATTAAAATCGGTACGCTAATGGTAGTTTTTATATAAAATGCAAGTGCTGGAAAAGTGGTAATCACACATAGAAACATCAAGCTAATCAGCGCCAGTAACACCGTAAGAGTAGCTTCTAATGGTGTTTTCTTACGTTCTCTCCTTTCGATTAAGTAAATCATCCGGTTGATAAACCCTTTGTCTGGATCAACCGTGACTCGGACGATCAATTCATCCGATATAATACGGCTACCTCCGGTAACACAACTGGCAATATCAGAACCTGATTCTTTCAGCACTGGTGCCGATTCTCCAGTAATTGCTCCTTCATCCACGCTAGCAGCACCCATAATGACTTCCCCATCGGTAGGAATAATATCACCAGCTACTACATATACGGTATCGCCGCGTTGCAAACTAGTAGCGGCAATTTCGGAAATGGTGCCGTCTGCATCGAGTTTTTTGGCTTTGACATCGGATTTAATGGAACGCAATACATCGGCTTGTGCTTTTCCACGACTTTGAGCGAAGGCTTCGGCAAAGTTAGCCAACCATAGAGTCAAGAATAAAATCGCCGCGATCGCACCGTTAAAAAATCGGGCATCAGTTTCGCTCGACGAACCAAATAAGCTAGGGAAAGCTGTTGCTGTTAATGTGATCGGACTACTTAGCCAAACCACTAACAAGACGGGGTTTTTGATGACGTGTTTAAGATTTAACTTGACAAAAGCGTCTTTTATAGCTCTACGATAAAGACCTTTTTTACTTACCTTTACTTTTTTGCGGGAGGAACGAGGTTCCTTAGGGCTAGAAGTTGCAAGTTTGGACTTGGAGGTAGTTGCGACTGGGTTCATAGGCATTTGTTTGGCGAGAGAGCGAGATGGGGAGATGGGGAAGAGGGGGAGAGAGTGAGAGGAGGAATATAACTCCTAACTCTTAACTCCTAACTCCTAACTTTTCTTAGTTTCCTGTGGTTAGTTTAAATCCTTCGGCTATGGGACCATTAACTAGGATGGGAAAGAAAATTAGAAAGCTTAAAATAAAAATGACACCGGCTGTTAGACTGGTAAATAGAAGTGTATCGGTTTTTAGGGTAACAGGAGTTGCCGGTACTGGTTTTGTACATGCCATATTGTCTGCTAAAAGTAAAATGGCGAATATTGTAACGTAACGTCCTAGTAACATACTCACAGTAGTACTTAAGTTCCACCACAAAGTATTATCTGTCAAGCCCTCAAAGCCCGAGCCATTATTGGCGCTAGCTGAAATATATTCGTAAACAACTTGGGAAATTCCGTGAAAACCAGGATTGCTTATTCCAGATAAAGATATGGGATAAGCTAAAGCGATGGTGCTGGGAATCAATACTGCTATGGGATGAATTAGCACTACTAAGCTAGCAAGAACTATTGAGCGTTTTGTGATTTTGCGTCCGAAAAATTCCGGAGTACTACCCACCATTAATCCAGCCCAGAATGCAGTTAAATACTGATAAATCAATAAATAAACAATTCCCGTTCCAATACCACCCCAAATTATGTTTAAAAACATATTTAATAAGGTGGAAAAGCCTCCAGCAGGCATTAAAGAATCGTGCATACCGTTAACTGCACCGTTCATGGTTGCAGTAGTTATGACTGCCCATAGGGCTGTTTGTGCCCAGCCAAATCTTATTTCTTTTCCTTCTAGATTTGGTTGAGAGAATCCTAAGTTGAAATTTACCAGGGGATTGCCTTGAGATTCTCCACCTGCTGTTATCCAAACTAAAACTAGGAAAATTATAAATATCATCCAAAACAGTCGCCAAGCTTGTTTAATATTGTTGCTAAATGCACCGTAAACAAATACCATCGCTGCTGGAATAGAAATCATGGCGATAAGTTCGATTAAGTTGCTAGCAGCATTAGGATTTTCAAAGGGATGAGCGGAGTTTGCACCAAAAAAACCGCCGCCATTTGTACCCAAAAGTTTGATAATTTCAAAAGATGCTACTGGTCCAGTTGCGATATACTGGGCTCTACCTTCCAATGTTTCTACGAATATTGGTGGGGCTAAAGTTTGCGGCACTCCAATTGCTAATAATACTATGGCTCCAATAATAGAAATTGGCAGCAATATCCGGGTGATTCCCCGAATCAAATCCGCATAATAATTTCCCAAAGGTTTACCAGTTAATCCGCGAATAAAAGCAATACCGACTGCTAAACCAGTACCTGCGGAGATGAACATTAAAAAGGTTAAAGCTGTGGTTTGACTAAAATGACTTAAAGTTTTCTCTCCTAAGTAATGCTGCTGACCTGTATTAGTTAAAAATGAAATTGTGGTGTGAAGTGTTAAATCCCACCGAGGCGCATCAAATCCATTCGGATTCCACGGTAAAACCTTTTGAAAACTAATTAGTAAGTATACTAAAATTCCCATGAAGAAGTTGCTTTGTAGCAACGAATAGGCATATTGTCTACCTCTCATATTTTCTTGAGGGTTTACGTCTGCGAGTTTGAATATGACTCCTTCTAATGGGTTCATTAGCCAGTCGAGTAATGAAGATCCACCCATAAATACGCTGGCTATATATTTTCCCAAAAATGGCGTAAGAATGATTACAACAGAAAGGGTTAGCCCTATCTGCAACAAACCTTGTCCCATGTATTTTCTACCTGTTTACTGTTTGGTAAACTTAACTCAATAACGTGTCTATTAACAGGGATATGAATTATTCCCTTGTAATATAATTTACAAAGTATTAGGAAATTATCTTATTTTAGTTAATTCTGCAATATGCAGGAAGCCAATTTGCAAATTTATCTTAAGATCTATTTATCGTTACTTAAAGAAAGGCATATGAGCGGTGTTATAAACTTTACGCTTAGATTTATATGCGATCTATTTAACAATAAGTTATTTGCAGCCAGGAGTGGCATCTCGTATTCCTCTCTGAGTAAAATTTAGTTTCTCCATGCCCTACACCTCTTTTTATAAGTGCTTGTATCTATCACCATCACCGATATAACAGATATTAGCGGATATTAGTGTATAAGAAAAGACTGTGTACTGAATTCTTGAGAAATAATAATAAATAATTTTTTTCGTTACTAGTAGTTTTAAGGAAATTCGCAATCTTTTATGATTTTGAACTAATTCTTAGTTTTATTCCCTAATTATAGGTGTCCGAAACTGAGCGATTCGTAGTAAAACAATATCCACATAGAAATTATCGCCTCATATTATCTTCTGTGTTCGTAATTAATCAAGCTGTAACTGAAGGCTTAATTACTAGCATTTCCGAGGTTGATAGCTGTGGTGTGTCAAGATAGAATACGTGAACCAAATAAATGATTCATTACCGTTGTGTCGGAATATCTTAACAGCGGAGATATCAAACCTATTTCCACAAATAGTAATGATATTGTGCAGTTAAAGCAAGTTGAGGAACAATTGCTTGAGAGCGAAGAACTATTTCGTTTGGCTTTTAAGGATGCAGCAATTGGTATGGCGCTGGTAGCTCCTGATGGGAGATGGTTAAAGGTTAATCGTGCTTTATGCGAAATTGTTGGCTATTCCGAAAGCGAGTTACTTAAAACAACTTTCCAAGAGATTACCCACCCCGATGATTTAGAAACAGATTTGGGTTACGTGCATCAAATGCTTGTGGGTGAAATTCGCACTTACCAAATGGAAAAGCGTTATTTTCACTCGAGCGGATATATTGTGTGGATTTTACTCAGTGTTTCCTTAGTACGCGATAAGCAGCAACAACCACTCTACTTTATTTCTCAAATTCAAGATATTACCCTACGCAAGCAAGCTGAAGCCCGACTAAAAAGTCTACTTAAAGAATTAGAACGATCGAATCGCGACTTAAAAGATTTTGCCAGCGTTGTATCTCACGATTTGATTTCACCCCTGCACAAAATTCAAATTCTCTGCGAGTATCTCCAACAAGATTACAGCCAGGTATTAGATGAACAAGGAATTGACTATTTAGGGCGCATGATGCAAGTTAGAAGTCGAATGCAAACCTTGATTGAGGATTTGCTCAATTTTTCCCTTGTCACTACCCAAGGACAATCTTTTGTAAAAGTAGATTTAAATCAAATTGTGCAATACGTTATTTCAGATTTAAAAGCTGATGCTTTTACAGATGCAGTTTTTTCGTTAGGAGAATTACCTACTATTATGGCCGATGCCGGTCAAATGTATCAACTGTTTCAAAATATTTTGGGTAATTCTCTCAAATATCACAAGCCCCAAATGACACCGGCGATCAAAATTTATCAAACTCATAGAAGTCAAAATCAAATATCACACAAAGAATGTGAAGTAGTTATAGAAGATAATGGTATCGGTTTCGATGAGGCATATATCGAGCAAATCTTTGAGCCTTGTCAACGCCTACACAATAATAGGGAATATGAAGGTACGGGTTTGGGTTTAGCAATTTGCCGGAGAATTGTTGAACGTCATGGGGGTAGTATTTCCGCGACAAGTACGCAAGGTGTTGGTGCTAAATTTATTATTGCCCTGCCTCTACAGAAGATGGGGGATAGGGAGAGGGGGAGACAAGGAGAAGATAATTCTTAACTCCGCCAACTCTATATCCAGGGTGCACTAAGCATTCTTTTGGAGCATATTTCTTTGGAAGTATATCTTATGGTAGTTGTAATGAAATATAGCTATAAAAAATCATCCTCCTTCTCATACTTTAGATATGTTATTAAATTTGATTAAATTTTAAAGTTAATAGAAGATACTATATCTTAGTTATTCAGGAATCGTACTTTATGCATTATCCTGTAAACTGATAAAAGTATTAAATATAGTAAATTTGTCACCTTTTGATGCTAAGGCTAGCGGTTAAAAGCTAATATTTAAGATCGTTGATTTATCATCTAAATCTGATAACTGATAATTAAATAATGGCTTATGCTTAATAATCGTTGCCAAGTTCTTTTAATTGAGGATGAACCGGAGGAGATAGAATATTTCCGTAGACTCCTATCTAAGGCTAAGTCTCTTTCATTTAAACAAGGTTTTGAGGTGATTGTTGCCCAGACGCTAAAAACAGGATTGCAGCAGTTAGCACTTCACAATTTCGATGTAATTATCTTAGATTTAATGCTTTCTGATAGTCGGGGAATCAAGACACTAGTTCGGATGCAGGAGGCTACACCTAATATTCCAATCATTGTTCATACAGTATTAAATGAAGCTGCTGCTGTTAAAGCCTTGGAATTGGGTGCAGTTGGATATATACACAAAACTGAAGTTGATACTAATTTACTAGTTTATGCAATTCGTTCGGCCATAGAGCGACAACAGCAATTAAATATATTAAAACAACAGCAAAAAGAACAGCAAAACCTAGAGTTTGAAGAACTTGAAGCAATCGGCACATCAGAAAATAAGAGTGGGAATCTATTAGGATTGGAATCTTTACGAGAAAGCAAACCAGATATTTTTGCAGAATTAGTGCAAAACTACAGCGAGATTATGGATTTTGCTTTGGAGGAGAAGGCTTACAAAGTCGAACATAATATAAATAAGAAACTTAGTGCTTTGGCTCGGCAATTGGGTTTTTTACAAGCTACACCCCATGATGCGATTGAAATTCACACTACTGTTCTTAAAAATAAAACTCAATCTTCTTCTGCCAAATCTCAAGCTTATGCTACGGAAGGACGTTTTATTATCTTACAATTAATGGGTTATCTGAGTGCTTATTACCGAAAATATTTCATAGGGTTGAATAAAATTAATCTTGATAAAACTTACACAGAATTAGAGGGAGATTGAAGTGGATTAATGATAGATATAAAATATTAAGCAAAAATAATGTCTAAAAATCATTCAAACAATGAATATATACTAAAATTATATGTAACTGGAGATACACCTAGAACTGACAGAGCAATTTCTAATTTAAACAAGTTATGTCAAGGTAATTTACCAAATCATTATCAAATTATCGTTGTTGACGTATTAAAACAACCCGATGTTGCGGAAAAAGAAAAAATTATTGTCACGCCAACTTTAGTCAAAGAATTACCTTTACCACAAGTCAGAATCATAGGGGATTTATCGGATATTAAAACAGTTTTGATGGGTTTGGGAATTAATAGTAGTAAACATGATATATTTAGCGAATAATCACATTTTGATTATTAGATACGAATCTAATTTAAATTTTCATGATGCCTCAAGACAATGATGAATTTATCGAAAAACTGGAAACAGGAATTCCCGGTTTTGATTTAATTTCTCAAGGTGGATTGCCAGTTGGGCGCACGACTTTGGTAGTTGGTAGTGCGGGTAGTGGTAAAACAATATTTAGCTGTCAATTTTTAATTGAAGGAATTAAGCGAGGAGATACAGGCGTTTTTATTTCTTTTGAAGAATCTCCCAAAAATATTCGCAAAAATATGCGCGGTTTTGGTTGGGATATTGCTAAATGGGAAGAAGAGGGTAAATGGCTTTTTGTGGATGCTTCTCCTGAAGCTGGCAAAAATCCTTATATTAGTGGAGATTATGATTTTAGCCCCTTGTTGGCTAGAATTCAGTATGCTATTAATAAAGTGAAAGCCATTAGAGTTTCGATGGATTCTTTGGGAGCCATTTTTAGTTATTTACCCGATAAGTCTCAAATTCGCGATGATTTATTTATAATTGCTTCAGCATTACGAGATGTTAACGCCACAGCTATTTTAACATCGGAGCGCAATCGCGAATATGGTGAAATCAGCAGCCACGGAGTGGAAGAATATGTGGCTGATAATGTAATTATTTTACGAAACGTGTTAATTGAAGAAAAGCGTCGCCGTACTTTAGAAATTCTTAAGTATCGCGGTAGTTCCCATCAACAAGGAGAATTTCCGTTCACAATTCTTCCCGATAAAGGGTTTGTGACTATTCCTCTTTCAGCGATGTCTGGGGAAGATAAGGATTCATCTACCATCCGCATTTCCAGTGGTAATGTAGAACTCGATCAAATGTGTGGCGGTGGTTTTTACCGCGATTCAATTGTTTTAGCATCCGGAGCGACGGGCACGGGTAAAACTTTACTTTCAACTCAATTTATCGCTGCTGGAATCGAAAATAGCGAGCGCTGTATTTATTTTGCCTTTGAAGAAAACCGCCATCAGTTGATGAGAAATGCACGGGGATGGGGAGTAGATTTTGCACAAGCAGAGTCAGAAGGAATATTAAAAATTCTGTTCCGGTATCCCGAATCAACGCGATTAGAGAATCATTTAATTAGAATGCAAGAAGTAATACAGGAGTTTCAACCCAATCGAATAGTAATTGATAGTTTGACGGCTTTAGAAAAAGTTGCTACATTAAATGGATTTCGGGAATTTATTGCCAGTTTAAATGCAACAATCAGAGGAAAAGGAATCACTGGGCTTTATACTGCAACAGCTCCAACTTTACTAGGTGGTACTTCGGTTACAGAATCTCATATTTCTACAAGTACCGATTCAATTATTTTATTGCGATATGTGGAAGTTTACGGTGAAATAAAAAGAGGGTTGGCGGTAATCAAAATGCGGGGATCTACTCACGACAAGCAGATTCGCGAATTTACAATAGACTCGCGAGGAATGCATATCGGTAGAAGTTTCCGCAACGTCATCGGCATTTTAGCGGGGAATCCGACGTATGTAGATCAAAATGAAGTTGAGCGGTTGAATGAGTTATTTCCAGAGTCAGCAGATTGAGAATTTCTATGGTTATCTAAGTAGCACAGGATAGTTCTTAAGGTAGAGAATATTTTATTAATATCGTGGTAAAAATTTAGGTTATGGAGAGTATTCAATTTGTATAAGTTTGTTTATGGTTCCAATATTGCAAGCTTAATTTTCCGAAAAAAATATGCTTCTGAGATTACGATTGTATAATTGTTGACCGTAAGTATAAATTATTGGGATATGAAGTGGTATTTATGGCAGTTGCAATAAATTTACTGTTGCTGTGTGACTCTGCCGAAGAAAGCGAAAAAATATTATCGTTATTACGAGAAGCGGAATTTAATCCGGTAGCAAAACAAATAGAAAATGAGACGGATTTACTTACCAATTTAAATTTACAAGTAGAAATTATATTAGCAGATTACCAACACCAAAAGTTAAATATTTTTCAAGCTCGACAAATATTGCAAGAAAAAAATTTAGACATTCCATTTGTAGTTGTCAATGGTGTTAATAAAGCATCTGAGGCGGTAACTTGTATTAAAGTAGGAGCAACGGATTATCTGAGTAAAGATGAATTGCTGCGACTTCCATCGATAGTAAAACAAGCCCTTGATATAAGTCAATCCCCAAAGTGTGAGGTTGGTGAAGTAGAAAAATGTAATACTTATTTGACTGACTTACAGCAACAATTATTTTCTCAAGCAACAGAATTAAAAAAACAACGCCAGCGAAGACAAGCAGAAAGTATTCTTCGGGAAGAAGTAGAAACTGCGCTGAAAAAAAGTCAGAAGCAGTTGCTGATGCTAATTATCAAAAATCCCGATGGGATGGTAGTGGTAGATAAGCAAGGAATAGTCAGATTTATTAATCCCGCAGCTTTGAAACTATTCAATCGTAATGAAGAAGAACTTTTAGGAGAAATATTCGGCTTTCCCGTAGTTGGTGAGGATAAAACCGAGGTAGATATTACCACGGGAACGGGAAAAGAAGTAATAGCACAAATGCGGGTGGTAAAAATAGATTGGCAGGGAAAACCCGCTAATTTAGTAACTTTGAGGGATATTACCAAGCGCAAGCAAGCGGAATTAGAAAAAGCAGAATTACTTGCAAAAGCTGAAGCTGCAAATCGAATCAAAGACGAATTTCTAGCCGTACTTTCCCACGAATTAAGAACACCACTCAACCCAATTTTAGGATGGACTCAACTTTTACGCTCCAATAGAATTCCGCCTCAAAAAATCGACAAAGCATTGGAAACAATTGAGCGTAACGCTTGTTTACAAGCAGAAATGATTCAAGACTTGCTTGATGTTTCGCGGATATTGCGCGGTAAATTACAGCTCTCACCAGTCAGCGTTGATTTAATAAATATCATCAACGCTGCAATTGAAACCGTGGGTTTAGCAGCAGATGCAAAATCTATTAAAATAATTACCGACTTCCCTCCAGAAACCGCTTTTGTTAAAGGAGAAACCAACCGCTTACAGCAAATTTTTTGGAATTTACTTTCCAACGCAGTCAAATTTACTCCCTTAGGGGGAAGAGTAAACGTACAATTTACCTACGATAATAGCATCGCTAAAATTCAAATTAGAGATACCGGTAAAGGAATCAGTTCCGATTTTTTACCTTATGTATTTGATTACTTTCGTCAAGAAAACAGTTCCAGTACCAGAAATACTGGAGGATTGGGATTAGGCTTAGCCATAGCACGGCATTTAGTAGAACTTCATGGTGGTAACATTCAAGTAGAAAGTCCCGGTATTGGCAAAGGTGCAACATTTACTGTTGAGATACCCTTAATGTCCGATGTCGAAACCGATAAGGAAATTAAAGATAACAATGGTATAGAATTAAATTTTGAAGGCATAAAAATTCTGTTAGTAGATGACGAGCCAGACAACTTAGAATTTTTGCAATTTGTTCTGGAAACCTACGGAGCATCAGTACAAACAGCAACATCTGCACCACAAGCATTCAAATTATTCTTACAAAATAAACCGGATTTACTGATCAGTGATATTGCGATGCCAGAAGTAAATGGACATACACTGATGCGTCAAATTCGAGCCTTACCCTCCGAAAAAGGCGCAAAAATTCCCGCCATTGCTTTAACCGCTTATGCTGGAGAAACAAATCGACAGGAATCTTTACGATCGGGTTTCAACCTGCATCTTGCAAAGCCTATACAAGCAGATAAGTTGGCCCAAAAAGTTGCTGAGTTAGGAGTTAACAGTGAACATTGAGCAGTGAGCAGTTAACTGTTAAAAATTATCTGCTCATCTCCCCATACTCATTACGTAATGTTAAGCGGGTCAATATCAATTGTTAAACTAACAGTATTGGGACAAAGCTCTCGTATTTCTTCCCAGTCTGGTAGTTGGGGTAAGTCTTCTGGAGCAAATTTTAATAGTATTTGCCAACGATAACGGTTTGCTACTCTCAATATACTTGCTGGAGCTGGTCCTAATACATCTATTTCTGATTGTTGGAGTTTTTCGGCGATTTCTGTGGCGGTGTTTTCTACTTGTGTGGAATCTGGACTACTTAAGCGTAATAAAATCAATCTACCGTAGGGCGGATAATTTAATGCTTCTCTTTGTTCTAATTCGTCTTGGATGAAAGTTTGATAATCGTGCTGCCGTACTGCTTCAATTACTCGATGTTCTGTGGTGTAAGTTTGGATAATTACCTTGCCGGGGTCTTCACCCCTACCCGCACGTCCTGCAACTTGGGTTAAAGTCTGGAAAGCGCGTTCGCTGGCGCGGTAATCTGATAAATGTAGTAATCCATCGGCGCTAACTACTCCTACTAAGGTTACTTGGGGTAAATCTAAGCCTTTGGTTAACATTTGTGTGCCGACTAATAAATGCGCTTCACCTTTAGCAAATCTGGTTAATAAAGTGCGGTGTGCTCCTTTTGTACGGGTGGTATCGCTATCGAAACGGATAAAGCGCAATTCAGGAAACTGTTTTGTTAACTCCTGCGCTACCCTTTGAGTACCGCTACCGAAAAATTTTAAATAAGGGGAACCACATTCAGGGCAACTTTTAGGATGGGGAACTGCATAATTGCAGTAATGACAGCGTAAAACTTGCGCCGCTCCGGCTTCAGTTTGGTGATAGGAGAGGGATACATCACAGTGGGGACATTCCATCACAAACCCGCAGCTACGACAAGATACAAAAGTACTGTGCCCCCGACGATGAATAAATAATATCCCTTGTTGTCCGGTTTCAACAAGTTCTTGCAAACTTTGTTGTAAAGCCTTACTAAATATAGAACGGTTTCCCTGGTGCAATTCAGAGCGCATATCTACCACTTCTACTGGTGGTAATGGGCGAAAATTAAAGCGCCCGGGTAAAGAAAGGGAATGGGGTTTTGGATTCAAAAAGTTAGGAGTTACCATCTCCCCCCCTCCCCATCTCCCCATCGCCCCCCCTCCCCCCCCTCTCCCCTCCCCCCCCCCCCCGGCACTTCCCCCACCCTTTCAAGAAAGGTGTTCCCTCCCCCAAATTACAGGAACCATTTCTAA
>JBHJJJ010000279.1:0-17974 GCA_050042755.1 Rivularia sp. (in: cyanobacteria) | reverse complement strand
AGATTTCCCCCTTGGAAAACCACTTCACCGCCAGTCACCTCATAAGCAGGATGTCCAGCTAAAACCTTAGAAAACGTACTTTTACCAGAACCATTAGGTCCCATAATCGCATGAATTTCGCCAGCACGCACCTCAAGATTTACACCCTTAAGAATTTGATTTCCATCAACGTTAGCCGTCAAATCTTTTACTGACAGCACTACCTTGCTATTTTCAACAATCATTTTTAGATTTTAGATTTTAGATTTTAGATTTTAGATTTTAGATTTAGCTCACGGAGTTAGGAGTTAGGAGTTATGAATTATGAATTATGAATTTTGACTTTTGACTTTTGAATTCTCCCCATCTCCCTATCTCCCTATCTCCTCATCTCTCCTATCCAACACTTCCTTCCAACTTCAAACTCAACAACTTATCAGCTTCCACAGCAAACTCCATTGGTAACTGATTAAACACGTCTTGACAAAAGCCGCTAATCATCATAGCGATGGCATCTTCTGTGGAAATGCCGCGTTGAGCAAAGAAGAACAATTGATCTTCCCCAATCTTGGATGTCGAAGCTTCATGTTCTACTTTTCCTTTATTATTCTGTACTTGAATATAAGGAAAAGTATTGGCGTGAGCATTATCCCCAATTAACATGGAATCGCATTGAGAATAATTTCTTGCGCCATCAGCCTTGGGATTAACTTTCACCAAACCACGATAGCTGTTACTAGATTTACCTGCAGAAATTCCTTTAGAAATAATTGTCGAACGAGTATTTTTACCAACGTGAACCATTTTGGTGCCGGTGTCGGCTTGCTGCATATTATTAGTCAGCGCTACCGAATAAAATTCACCTACAGAATTATCACCAACTAATACACAACTGGGATATTTCCAGGTAATTGCCGAACCAGTTTCTACCTGAGTCCAAGATATTTTAGAATTCTTACCCTTACACAAACCGCGTTTGGTGACAAAGTTGTAAATACCGCCTTTACCATTTTCATCTCCGGCGTACCAATTTTGTACCGTAGAATACTTGATTTCGGCATTATCCAAGGTTACAAGTTCTACCACTGCCGCGTGTAACTGGTTGCTGTCGTACATTGGTGCCGTACAACCTTCGAGATAAGAAACATAACTATCTTCTTCGGCAACAATTAAAGTACGCTCAAATTGTCCGGTATCGCCATTGTTAATCCGAAAATAGGTAGATAATTCCATGGGACATTTTACGCCCTTAGGAATAAACACGAAAGAACCATCACTGAAAACAGCAGCATTCAAAGCTGCAAAGTAGTTATCGGCAACGGGAACCACACTACCAAGGTACTTTTGTATTAGTTCTGGATATTCCTGCAAAGCTTCGGAAATCGAACAAAAGATTACTCCTTCTTCCGCCAGCTTTTCTTTAAAAGTAGTTGCTACAGAAACGCTATCAAAAATTGCATCAACGGCAACATTCGCCAAACGCTTTTGCTCCGATAAAGGAATACCTAACTTCTCAAAGGTTTCCAACAAAGTTGGATCGACTTCATCTAAACTTTTCTTTTTAGCACTTTGTTTAGGGGCAGAATAATAAATAATATTTTGATAATCAATAGGAGGATAGCCGATACTAGCCCAATCCGGCTCAGTCATTTTCAGCCACTGACGGTAAGCCTTGAGACGAAACTCCAACATAAATTCCGGCTCGTTTTTCTTGGCGCTAATCGTGCGAATCACATCCTCGCTTAATCCACGAGGTATGCTATCTGTCTCAATGTCGGTAACGAAACCGTACTTGTAAGGCTGGTTAACTAAAGTTTTTACAGTGCTACTCATAGTTAATAATCTCTTGCTCTCGCTTTTAATTGCTCTCTTTAAGGATGGGAGACGGGCTGTCAAGGGAAACCATTTAGAATTTTTTGAGGAAAAAATTTTAAATGGGAACCCGTCAAACCTAATTCCCATAATGCGTGACTCTAAGTCAAGCGACTGTTACAATAGGGATGAAGACTAAAACAACCTGCTTGTTGTTTTAATCTATCTTCATTTTACGCTAGATTAACAACATTGATGTTGTCAAAGTTAAAATTTCTTTAATATTTTTAGGACGACGATGGAAACTAGCCACCAGTCCTCAACGAAACAAGATATATTAAAATATCTGCTCAAAGGTGTACAGGCTACAGCTTTGCAGCTTGCCACAGCCCTAAAAATTAGCCCTCAAGCGATTCGTCGTCATCTAAAAGATTTGGAGGTTGAAGAGTTAATAACTTATTCTTCCGAACAAATGGGAATGGGACGTCCGCAACACGTTTACAGATTAAGCGGTAAAGGCAAAGAACGGCTGCATAAAGAAGTTGAGGATAGCTACGGTCAATTTGCAATTTCCCTACTACATACTTTAGCAGAAACAGTAGGACGAGACCAAGTAAGTTCGATTTTACAAAAACAATGGGAGCGTAAAGCAGCAGAATATAGGCAACGTTTAGGTAAAGGTTCCTTGCGACACAGAGTAGCAACTTTAGTGGAACTTAGAATAGCTGAAGGTTTTATGGCTGAATACCATCCGGTAGAAACTCCAGATTCAGAAGAAGTAGAGGAAAAATTTATTTTTCTAGAGCATAATTGTGCGATTTCTAATGTTGTCGAGTCATTCCCTAGCGTTTGCGGACATGAATTAGAAATGTTTGCGGCAATTTTACCTGATTGTACGGTAGAGCGTACCCATTGGATTATTGATGGCGAACACCGCTGTGGTTATTTAGTAAAAGCAAGAAATTAGGAGTGAGTGGTGAGTAGTGAGGAGGGTGAGAGTTATAAGTTTAAATTTCTCCTTTTCTTCCCATCCTCCCATTCACTCATTCTTATGCACAACACCGACTATAAATAAGATCAATTATGGAATTTCAACAACAACCAACTACACAATTTTTAAGTATGGAAGAATCAGCAAAAGTAGATGCTGCTTTGCTTTCTTCTCCAGAAAAATTTTTAACAAGATTGACAATTTCTTCACTGAGAGTTTTACAGCAGATAGCGAGAGAAAACAAGATTGCTGTAGAGGAATTAACCTCACAGCAAATTATTGCTTGGTTTGAAAAAGATGGAAAAATTAGACGAGAAGAAGGAGTAGAAGCAGCATTTTTAAAGTGGTAACTTTATTTACCTATTGCAATATACTTACTAACACTTTATTTAAAAAGTACCAAGTTAATGGTGCTTTTTAAACGATCTTTACTTTAAGTTTTACATACAAATTTTGCAGAGCGATGGCGGTAGTGGGGAATAGACATAGTAACTATAACGAGTAAGTAGCCTTGCAAACTTTGCCGACTAATAATTGGAAAACGCTTTTATATTTTATCTATTCATACCAATTCTCGGCGGAGGCTGCGCTTAATTGCTCTCACTCTCAAAGAGTGGAGCTACAGTTACTAAGCCCACGGAGGTGGGCTAAACCCCGGCGCATCTTTATAAATATTTGGTATCACTACTGACTACTCCCCCCATTTTGGCAATTTTGGCTTGACGATCGACATTAATACTGGCACTATCAATTCAATCCCGACGACAGCATTTGCTGCCCTTCTTCAAATAGGCGTTCCTAACAGGGCAAACGCATCTAAATTTAGAGTATAGGCTGAGTAAGGAGTAAGAAGTAATGAGTAAGAAGTAATGAGTAAGAAGTAATGAGTAAGAAGTAATGAGTAAGAAGTAAGAAGTAATGAATAATGGGAGTATTTCTGACTTTATTGACAATATAGCCGAATTAATGACAGTTCGGCGTTTGCCCTGGCGTTCCTAACTACCCTTTCCTCCATCAATAATATCTCTTAGATTAAAGAAAAATTTGAATTGTAACACTGAAACAAAAATTAGTTAAATTTGCGGTTCTAAATCTTAAAATAGGAACAACAACCCCATAAATCAGAGAGATTACGTAAGTCTACAATTATATTTTTACTCCTCCATTGTAGATGGCGATACATTAAAAAAATACAGAATACGAGATAATATCTTAAAAATGAAATACCTGTAAATACTGAAGTTGAAAACTTTCAATCATTTAGACCAGGTATTTATCGATAGAGGTAGCAAAAAAATAATTACAACCGAACAACTACTTAGAAAAAAGCTTTTGTATCGGATTCAAGGTAAATTAATTATGAAGCTAAAAAAAAGTAAGCTAGTGGAGTTTTCAAAATTCAATATTTTTGTTTTAATGGACAAGCATAAATTTAAGTTGTTGTAAAGTTGCGAAAACTTTCGGGTATTCAACTGTGTATAATCGAACATATTCTCTCGT
Source organism: Rivularia sp. (in: cyanobacteria) (assembly GCA_050042755.1). Taxonomy (GTDB): domain Bacteria; phylum Cyanobacteriota; class Cyanobacteriia; order Cyanobacteriales; family Nostocaceae; genus Rivularia. The sequence continues at coordinate 13,692 of JBHJJJ010000279.1, read as the reverse complement.
CGGTGTTCTCTTAATAGGAAGCATTGCTTCTGCAATCCCTTATGCGGCTCAGGCTGAAGAAGTCAAAGTAGCTGCGGCTAAAAGCACTCAGCAGGTTAAAATACTACTGGATCGAGGACGAAGGCTGGTGCAATCTGGTGACTATAATGGTGCACTCAGAGTTTATCAACAAGCTTCAAACTTAGAACCAAAAAACGGCAGTATTTATTCTGGCATCGGCTACTTGTATGCTCAACAAAGAAATTATTCTGCAGCATTAGCTGCTTACCGTCGTGCGGTATCCCTCAATCCCAATAATGCCGATTATCAATATGCTTTAGGGTACGTTAGCGGCAGTATGGGTGACAATAAAACAGCGAAGAATGCTTATCGTAAGTCGATACAGATTAATCGTGAAAATGTTAATGCCTACATAGGATTAGCTCTAATATTATTGCGTTTAGGGGAATACGATAACGCAAAATGGGCATACGAGAAAATTGTTGAACTAGATCCAAAGAATCCTCAAGCTTACGAGCTACGTGGTAGAATTTTCATGAGAAAAGGTCAGTCAAAAGAAGCTGTAGGAGCCTTAAAGAAGGCTCTGAATATATATGAAAAGCAGAAAAAATGGGATGGTGTTTCTCGAATAGATGCGATGTTGCGAGACATTGAAGGTTAAATAGATCGCAACTTGTATTTAGCCAGTAGATAAAGGGTAGCTGATGTTGTCTTGCTATAGCTTAAAGTTATCGTCACTTGAGACCCATCTGCACTTTTAAAGAAGGCACGAATTAATATCTTGCCTTGAGATATTCATTCTATCATCCCGGTTTTAAGCGTGTCGTTTATCATTACCAACACCCTCTCTCTCGAAGCAAGGCAGGAGTTAGCGCTCTTCTTGGCTTATCCCGCTTGCTTCATTCTCAATTTTTGGCCGCAGTACGAAAATTTAATATTTATTTATTGATAGAAAAGTCGAAAGGTATAATACCGTCAAAACTACAAGCCTAGTACCGCTTGCGTTCGTCAAAAGTCAAAAGTATAATAGGATAAGTGTTCCAACTTTTTGAAACGGCTGCGCCCTTTACGCCGCGCTGTACTAATAGTCCACCAAGTGAACTTTGCCTGTTACTATCTTCATTACTCACCACTCACTAACTTCACCGCGCAATGAAGGGAGTGTCAAAGTAGTTATTTATGCAGCGAGGCGCAAAGGAATGGAAATAATGAACTCGGCTCCCTTTCCAGAATCGGAAACGCACTGAAGTTCCCCTTTGTGGTTATCAACAATAATTTGATAACTAACAGCTAATCCCATACCAGTTCCCTTTCCTACAGTTTTTGTCGTAAAAAAGGGATCGAATAAACGTTTCTTCACATGTGTAGTTATTCCAATACCATTATCAGCAATACGAATTACAACTTTGTCGTCTACAAGCTCTGTAAAAATGCTCACTTCAGGATTAGGGATATTGATTTTTTCTATTCCTTCTTCCAATGCATCGATAGCATTAGAAATTATATTCATAAATACTTGATTTAGCTTCTTGGGATAACATTCAACTTTTGGTAAATGAGCATATTTTTTAGTAATTTTGACTTTTTTTCGATGGGAAATTTGATTGATACGATGCTGTAACAAGAGTATTGTATTATCGATACCTGCATGAATATCTACACGCTTATAGCTAGCTTCATCAAGGTGAGAAAAATCTCGTAATGATTGAACAATCTTACTGATTCTGTTGGCACCTTGGTTCATCGAATTGAGTAACTTAGGAAAATCCTCAGCGATAAAATCTAAATCAATCTCATTTATTTGTTGACTAACTTCTGTTACTGGTTCGGGATAGTACTTTTGATATAGAGTAATTAAATTTAGTAAGTTTCGAGCATAATTTGTTGCGGCATCAATGTTTCCGTAAATAAAGCCGATGGGATTATTAATTTCGTGAGCGACACCTGCGACTAAACTACCTAAAGATGCCATTTTTTCAGATAGTAATAACCTAGCTTCGGTAACTTTCAATTCAGAGAGGGTTTTTTCTAATTCTTGCGCCTTATTTCGCTCTCGCAATTCTGATTGTTGAAGAGCTTCCTCAGCTCGTTTTCTTTCGCTAATATCCCGCGCTACCCAAATTACTTGAGTTGGGGAAATCGCGGAAATACTAGCACTAAACCAATACTTAGTGTTTTCTATGTGTAAGTAATAATCATAATTAAGTGTTTGCCCTATTTTTAATGCCTGATTCACTTTTTCTAAGCAAGTTAATCGTGTTGTCTCTTCAAAAAACTGTTCTACTGTCTCATCGATTAAATCTATATTATTACTATCTAAAACCCTCGAATTAGTTGGTACAATCTCTACATTATTTAGTACATTATTATCGACACAGATAACAAGTACTATATCCGTCATCGCTTCAAAAATTGCTCTTGTTTTAGCTTCAGAACTGCGTAATTTTTCTTCAAGTAAATCGCGTTCATACATATCTTTTTGAAGTTTTTGGTTAATTTTTTTTAATCGAGATAATTGCTCATCAACTTTATACATATAAATCTATTATAAACTTATTAAATAACCCAGGCTTTCTCTATACATAGAGGTCAGACTTACACCAAATATATCCTTTACCTCACCTCTTTGCCTCTCCTTACTAAGGAGAGAGATGTTCATCAGGAAAGAGTTAATTTTCGGTACATTATAAAAGGACTGTAATTTACAATAGTTAATCTAAACCTGGCTCTAAACTTCTTTATTAAATAGAATAAAAAATTAACAAATATAGATTTTTATAGGCTTATACAGACTAAATTGTAATAAGTAAATATTACCTTACATCACTTTTCTTATGCATACTTAAGTCTATATTGCAGTATTACCGGATTGGATTCAAGCAAAAACGACTATATAACAAAAAAAATCAAAATAATTTAATTATATAAAGGTGAGCATCATTACCCACCTGAAAATATTTTGAGAAATCCGATTGATAAGTTAAGAAGAATAAATATTTTGTGATTCAGGAGATGAAAAACTAGGAACAGATGTCGTTTCACTTTGATAAGCATGTTTCACCGCCAACAAATCGCTAGCAATAGGCATTCGCCAACCTGTACCAAAAGCGCGATCCGTTATTTTGATTCCTGGGGGTGCTTGTCGTCGTTTAAATTCTGCACGCGCCACCATTTTAATAATGCGGTTGACAACCTTTGTATCATAGCCGGCTGTAACTATCTGCGCTGCTGACTGATAATCGTTAATTAGTCGCTGCAATATATCGTCTAAAATTTCGTAATCTGGTAATGAATCTTGGTCAATTTGACCTGGTTTAAGTTCAGCACTTGGTGCTTTTATTAACACATTCTGTGGAATAATTTCGTTATTTCTATTTAACCAGCGACAAATGGAGTAAACCCGAGTTTTGGGAACATCGGCAATCACAGCTAAACCGCCATTCATGTCGCCGTATAGAGTGCAGTAACCAACCGCCATTTCTGACTTGTTCCCGGTAGATAGTAAGAGATAACCAAATTTATTAGAAAGTGCCATCAACAAGTTACCGCGAATCCGAGATTGGATATTCTCTTCTGCCAATCCAAATTCAGTATTTGCAAATAATTCAGCAAAGGTACTGTCATAGGATTCCATTAATTTTCCTATTGGTAGTACTGTCGTTTTTATACCTAAATTCAAAGCTAAATCATCAGCATCTTCGATGGAAGATTCTGAACTATAAGGAGAAGGCATTAATACGCCGAGGACATTTTCTTTACCTAAAGCGGCAGTAGCGATTGCAGCGACAATTGATGAATCAACACCGCCACTTAAACCCAAGATTACTTTAGAAAAACGACATTTACGAACATAATCTCGTACTCCCAATACTAAAGCTTGCCAAATTTCTTCATCTTCACATTCATAATCGGCAGCAATAGAACTAGTATTTAAATCTTGTTGTTCTTTATTAAATTCTAGTTGTAATAAATCTGTATCAAAACCACAACCACGGCAGATTCTTTCACCACTTCTATTTAAAGCAAAACTTCTACCATCAAAAATTAAATCGTCATTACCCCCTACCTGATTTACATAAACAATGGGCTTATCAAAGCGTACTGCTGTATGTTGTAACATTTCTTCACGAAAGTGTTGTTTGCCCTGTGTATAAGGCGAAGCAGATAAGTTAACAACTAAATTTACGCCCAAGTTTGATAAATCGGCAATGGGATTTATAGAGTAACTACGCTTACCGAAAAATTCTTCATCATTCCATAAATCTTCACAAATTGTCACACCGATTTTAACATCATCAAGAGTGAAATAATTTGCTTGGCATCCCGGTTCAAAATAGCGATGTTCGTCAAATACATCGTAAGTTGGTAATAATCGCTTATGAAAAATTTGCTTTATTTCTTTGTCGCGCAATAAAGCAATGCTGTTATGTAGAGGTTTTCCACCAACAACATGTGCTTTTGAATTTGCTTCAACTGTCCCTACTAATACAGTTAAAGCGGAAGGTAAATCTTTAGCTAATTGTTGTAAAGTGATACTCATTGCTTCCACAAAAGCAGGATTTAATAATAAATCCCGTGGAGGATAACCGCATAAAGAAAGTTCAGGAGTTAATAATAAATCAACTTTATTTATTGCCGCTTTGTTTGCAGCTTCTAAAATTTTTTTTGCGTTACCAGGTAAATCGCCAATAATAGGATTAATTTGAGCAATTGCGATTTTCATATTATTAGTTATTAGCTATTAGTTATTATTTGTGAGGAGTCAATATTCACTATTAATTGAGCAAGTACAGTATTTATTCTTTCCTCTTATATAAGACTTAAGTAAGTAGGCGCAAAAAAACATAACTATCTATATAAAAGTAAATTAACCTCAAACCCTTATACCTATTGCTTTTTCCCTTTTTCAACTATAATTTTCCGTGCCTCGCCACTTAAATAAAAACTAAAGGTTTATCCTTAAAAGGGGCAAAAGCATCAGGATCAAACTGATACAAACTTGCAGGACGACCGGCACCCCGCGACACTTTTATTCCCGTATCGGATAAAAAACCTAATTTAAGTAAACGAGCACGAAAATTAGAATAATCTGAGAAATTATCCCCTAAAATAGTCGTGTAAAACTGATATAAATCATTCAAAGTAAACTTATCCGGTAACACATCAAAAGCTACAGGAGAATACTCTAATTTATTTCGCAAACGCCTATGTCCATAAGAGAGGATTTGATGATGATCGAAAGCTAATTGAGGTACTTCCTTCACCGGATACCAAGCTACATCAATAACACTATCAGTAATTAATTTTGCTTCCTCAAATCGCACCAATGCAAAATAACTTACCGATAAATAACGCACACCATAACTATCATAAGCTTCCCTTGGATCGCGTTCAGGACCGCCAAAAGTATACAATTGTTCTAAATAAAGGTTTTCGACACAAATTTTTTCTGCCATAATTCGATAGGCAGCATCTTCTAAAGACTCGCCTTTACGAACTAAAGTACCGGGAAGGCCCCAATAATTTGCAAATGGTTCAGAGGGACGCATTACTAATAAAACCAGTAGCCTATTTTGAGCGATATCAACGGAAAAAATTACATTGTCAACACCAACCTTGAAATCAGCTAAGGCTTGTTGATTTAAGGTTGGTAAAGTTTTGTTTTGGTTGAGTCCTGGCATTCGTATAAATGCTTTTGATTAATGTAAGCAGCTACAGAAGGAGTTAAGGCTTGGGGATCGCCATGTTCGCGATATTTCGTTGAAGAAACATCTAAACCAGTAATATTTGCAACGTCTATCGTACCTCCTAATTTATGTATATTCTCTAAACTATCTCGATCTATTGCATATCCCGGTCTTGGTACCACTAAAACGGATGCTGACTGTAACAAATCTTCAATTCGATACCAGCGCTGTAATTGACTGAGTAAATCGGAACCAATTACTACAAAATATTCAGTATCATTACCCCAGCGTTGTTTGGCATTTTCTACTGTAGTAACAGTTCTTAAATGGCTTAATTCCTGTTCTAAATTTACATTTTGCCTTGGGATTATAATATCCGCAATCAGCAATCGCAGCATTTCTACACGATTTTCTAAAGATGTTAGATGAGATTTGAAAGGATTATTCGCCGCCCAAACTGCCACATAATCGTAGTGGTGCGATAACCAGACTAAAATCCCTTGATGTCCTGCCGTCGGTGGATCTGCACTTGTACCAAACAATGCTATTTTCATTATTAATTATTAATTGTTAGTTGATGGTTGTTGGTTGTTAGTTGTTAATTGATAATTAATCATTGATAATTGATTTTCTGAGTATTTTGGGTCAATTTCTGTAAAGAACTGGAAATCTCTACTGACATTGATGTGGTTGGTTCTAAGTTTCTCATCTGAGGAGATAAACTAGCTACAGAAGTTGCGGTTTTTTCTCTTATTTCTTTTATCTTACAAGGGGATTCTAATCGTTTACCATCTTTCATAAATAACTTTAATAAAGGTTGTTTTTCTGGATAATTTTCCGAAAATAATCCCAAAGTATCTGCTTTCAATTTACCTTCTACAAATTCGCGAAAAATCTGCTTTTTCCCTGGATAACTTACCTTATTACTAGACTCTTTCATTACCGGAATACCATCAATATCCACAAGTTTATAAACTCCATTTACCGGCTTACCTGTTACTAATCGCGTTCCTACTCCATAACCATCAATTTGAGCATTATTCTCTTTTAGTCTGGCTATTTCCCATTCATCTATATCTCCACTTGCAAAAATTGATACGTCTGGCAACATTTCTCTAACTTGTTTCGATAATGCTACCAAATCTCCAGAATCTAATCTAACTCCAGTTAAGTTTATCTCCCCGGCTTCCAGCTTATCTGCTAATTTACGAGCAGCAGCAATCGTATCATATGTATCGATTAATAATGGTGCCCCTGGAAAATATTGATGAAATGCCGTAAAAGCTTGCTCTTCACTACCTTCTAATGCACAAAGCGCCATAACTAAAGCATGAGCCATAGTACCACTCGGTTTTTCGCCAAGTTGTAACGCTGCTAAGACATTTGATGTCCCATTCATACCACCTGCTAATGCCGCTCGTGCCGCCCATAGGGATGCTTGAGGGCTGAATGCTCGTCTTGTACCAAATTCTAGGAGTGTTGTTTTTTCCCCAGCAATATCCCGCAATCTAGCCGCTCGTGTTGCAATCAACGTCTGATAATTTAAGGTATTAAGCAAATAAGTTTCTACTAATTGGGCTTGCCATAATGGAGCTTCTACCCGTAACAACGGCTCAAAAGCAAATACCGCAGTTCCTTCGGGAACAGCCCATACATCTCCTGAAAATCCTCCCGACTCCAGTAAAGCCCAAAATTGAGGAGGAGCTGATGCAAAAATCTCAGTCTCTTGCAAAGCTGTAATTTGAGCAGGATTAAAGCTGAGTTTCTCCAAATACTCTAGTGCCTGTTCCAATCCCATTGCAATCAAATAACTAAATCCTTCCGGGAGTTTTCTTGTAAATAACTCAAAGCTCGCTATTTTTTGAGCTACATCTTCACCCGCATAACAAGCTGCCATCGTCAACTGATAAAGATCCGTTAGCAAGCTGTAATCGTTACTAGAGAAATTCAATTGCTCGGATATCGATCTATGCTTATTCTCAAACAAAGCTCTCATTCAAAAGCACCTTGGCAAAAGCTATTTGTACTTATGGTAGTTTTCACCATAAATGATGTCAATAGGGAAGAGCATCCTATTGTGAAGTCCATATTTGTGGGCTTCGTTTATGTAGCCGTAGCCCTACAGGGTGTCATGGGTACCCGTCAGGTAGAATGTTTATTCAAAATCGGGATGCTCCCCTATTAACTCTATCAAAGCTAAAGTCTTACAAAGTAGATTGAAGAAGTATTGCAATAAATTTCAAAATATTGAAACTAAGAATCATTTTCTTATATTAGAACTAAAGTAAAGGTATCAAGATTTAAAAGAATAAGACTAAAGGAGCTTAGTTTTATGTTTATTTCCAAAATGCTTACAAATATAGTTCAGTATATTTCTGAAGCAGTAGTGCGAATTTTTAGCCCTAATGATGACGCTTATCCTAACAGTGGTGTTCAACCATTTACTGGTGAAATTTATCAAAGAAGAACAGCTAATACTTGGTAAACAATATAAATAAACATGAATAACCTGAAAATTAAGTCGGTGGGACAAAGTAATTTAAGCCCACTGATTTTTTTTATATGAATAAAATACACATTATTAAGACATTGCGTTTTTCATGTATGCTAAGCAAGGTGCTATATCAATGACCCGGTTTCCTGAAGAAACTGGGATTTTTTCTCAGATAAATTTTTATAGATAATCTTATAGTCAGAAAATATTACTACCCATTGGCTGAGGAATTCCGGTAGCAATTAGCATGATTTAGCACCCTGAGATTTTTGCGATCGGCCTTAACGTAGTGCGTTTGTGCGTCGCTCTCCGGGCTATCGCGGAAGTAATTAGATTTTGTGAAAAAAGTCTAATTAAGTAAGTCGGCACAAATAAACCCAAATATATTACAAAATGTAAATTACCCTCAAACCCTTATTCCTATTCCATGACAGCCTTTTGTATGACAGCCTTTTGCCTTATCCCAATTACTATTTTCAACACCGATCTACTTAATGATGAATTGATTTAATAAAAAAGCTAAAGCGGCACTCCCCAAAGGCACAGTTATATTATCAATACCAAGATATGAAATAGCTTCTAAACCAGTAGCAACCAAAGCAATCACTACTGATACCAGATAAGTTTCCCAGGTATTTCCTTGTACGCTGAGAAAAATTAAAACACTGATAAAAAAACTAACTAAAGTCATAGCTAGAGAACCTTCTAGACTTTTCTGACCTCCTAATACATAGTATTTATGCTTACCAAAACGCTGACCGACAAGAGCAGCTAATCCATCTCCCCATGCCATAATTAATATTCCCAGCACAGCATAATATGGTTGTTTCAAATACCAAAACCAAGCAATTAAAATGCCAATACTAATAGAATAAAAAAATGTCCCCAAACTTTTACGCCCAACGCTATTTATGCCGGGAAGAAGAGGAAATCTGTAGGACAATAAAGTAAGTCCGCTCGCTAAAATAGAAGCAGCGATACCTATACTTGCAGGAATCTTAAACCACCAAGCAAGTAAAATAACATTACCTGTACCAATATGAACTATCTTTCGGACAATTTCCGAATTACTCTTAGTAAAACGACTGATTCCTCCCGCGCTCAGAAGAATCAGCGACACCCAAATCCCGACTGCTAAAATTTGCAGCCACAAAGGTGTAATGGAATCTATTGCAGTAAATGAACTCAACTTAGGTGCAATTAAATAGAAATTTTCCTTCTTGTTACCAATTTATAGGATTTTGGTCCCCGCAATGAAACTATTATTAATTTGGTTTATTCGACTCTACCGAATGATGATTTCACCTCTGTTCCCTCCCACTTGCCGTTTTCAACCGACTTGTTCGATGTACGCTATTCAAGCAATCGAACGTTTCGGCATATGGCGTGGCTCCTGGTTAGCCATTCAGCGTATTTTCCGCTGTCATCCATTTCATCCCGGCGGTTACGATCCAGTTCCCGAGGAAGATGGGGGATAGGGAGATGAGGAAAAATTTGGCGTTGCTTAATCACAATATGAAGTTGTGATTTGACATTGTTTGAGACGTAGCACTGCTACGTCTCTACAAGGGTTTTATCTTTGCTACAAAGTGTAGGTAAATATAATTCATAGCGAGGTAGGCAACGACAGAAATTTTAACTGCTCACTGTCATGGTACTGCTAATAATGAGACCTTATCATAATATCGAGATTGTTGAATGTGGCGAACCTTTAATAAAGATTCCTCTAAAAGATTTTGCGGTGGAATCTCCTCATCCTTATGAAAAATTAGGCGCACCTTATGGAGAACATTCTCCTAATTTTCTTCGTGAAACTGTTGTTGAATATTTAATAGAGGCTCAAAATTGTCTTCAACTATTACGCCCTGATTGGCGCATCAAAATTTTTGATGCATATCGCCCTGTAGAGGTACAGAATTTTATGGTTAGTTATACCTTTTCCCAAGCTTTAAGAGAAAAAGGATTAACTGCATCAAATTTGTCAGAAGCAGAAAAGCAAAGTATTTGGGAAGAGGTTTTCAAAATTTGGGCTGAACCTAGTTTGGATGAAAAAACACCTCCTCCTCACTCTACTGGTGCTGCGGTGGATATAACGTTGGTGGATGAAATGGGACAAACCATAGATATGGGTTCGCCAATTGACGAACTTTCCGATCGATCGCTTCCCGATTACTATGCTGATATTCAAAAAGAACAAGCACAGCTTTATCATGGTAACCGTTTGCTATTAAGAGACATAATGGAAAAAGCTGGATTTAGACGTAATCCTAGAGAATGGTGGCATTTTTCATTTGGCGATCAAATGTGGGCTTGGTTAAGTAATCAAGCAAATTCCGGTCAAAATTGTATAGCATGTTATGGGAGATTATTTTAGTTAGTTATATCAAATCCGTCTGCATCGGTATTATATATTTTTTAACGCAAAGTTACGCCTAGGTAAACGCAGCGTTAGCGCAGCGTGTCCGTCAGGACATAAAGTGCGGTTAAGGGGGTCTCCACGCCACTTCCTACAACGGTGCGTGTTCCTCCGCAACGGAGTGGCTCCCCCATGAGCAACTTTTCAAGACAGAGGGACACAGAGTTTTTTTCACACATACTTTTTATCATTCCGACGTAAACGGAAAAGATATTATTGGTTGTTAGTGGCAACCCTAGGAACTTTGTTTGATTTTTGAAATATTCCGTTCATGACGACTAAGTAATAACTAATATCCACTATCAACCATCCACCAACAACCATCAACTATCAACCATCCACTAACAACCATCAACCATCAACTAACAACCATCAACTATCAACCATCAACTTTGGGATAAACGTTTCACTTCTTCACCTCCTAAGATCCGATCGGTATCTGCAAGAATACTGGGAATTTTATCGGCGTGGGGGCTATTTTGCAGACACAATCGCAAGTCTAATTTATCAATTCCATCGGCTTTATTTCCGGGAAACCAATCTCCCCCATTTCCTAAGAGGTTGTAACGCATTTTGGCGTATTCTGTCATATCGTAAGCAATGGCTAAATTCCGCAACCACAAAACTGTGGGGATATTTACACCTCCTGGTGTTTCTTGATATTTAGGTAAGCCAAGGTGCCAAGTTTTCGCCCAGTCTTCTCCTAAAGTGGCGATCGCCTCTTGTTCTAATTTAGTTAAAATTGGTGGTAATATTTCTGAAGCTCGATCTAATAAATCTAAGGTTTTTAGATGTTCGTCAAAATCTGTTGGTTTTGCTGCACCTAATGATAAAGTATGTACTTGTGGATGACTTAAACAAAATAGGTCATTAAATACCATAGGTGACAAAGGAGCGCAAAGCTTGACTAATTTATCTGGTGGCTCGTAAAGTTTACCTCCTTTATTTGAAGGGCTAATTATAAATACTCCCATGTCATGGTGAGTCGCGGCTTCAATTGCAGCCCAATTATTTTGATTAATATAGTACCAATGCAGGTTGACGTAATCGAATTGATTGGTATTAATCGCTTCAATAATAATATCAGTTGGTCCGTGAGTAGAAAAGCCGATAAATTTTATTTTCCCTTGGGCTTGAAATTTTCTGGCAACATCTAAACAACCATTAAGACGAATGGTATCTTCTAAATTTTTGGGATTATTAATACCGTGGATTCCTAATAAATCGATGTAATCTAAGCGCAAATTTTTTAAAGATTGTTCTAGAGTTTTTTGAAACTCTTTTGCATCTGCCTTTGGGTTTATTTTAGTTTGTACTATTAGTTGCTCGCGAGGAAATTTCGGTAAAATTTGTCCTAACTGTATCTCGGAAGTGCCGTAACCACGAGCAGTTTCAATATGATTGATACCAATTTCTAGAGATTTTGCGATCGTTGCTTCCAAATTTTCCTGGTTTTTGCGGGGAATCTCATCCTGAGGCACATCTTGCCATTTGTACTGATATCGCATTCCACCGCAGGAAAAAACGGGCATTTGTATCTCGGTGCGTCCAAATCGTCTATAAAGCATTGGTGAAATTAGTAATTTTAATAGTAAATAGTGGAAACAATTAGTTACTAAAGTTAGTATAAACTAATATAGATTATAATTGCCTCAATCCGATACAGTTTTTTTCCTGACGCTATAAATACTGTTACTAGCTACAACAGAATAAACCCGTTTTTTTGAAAAAAACGGGTTTGGTAATGATTAATTTGTAATTTACGAGTGCCATGGGAGCATTTCAATTTTTCAAAAACACTTTACCTGACATTCTCAAAGTACAGCTACATTTACAAAGCTCCAGGTTTACAGCCTGCGGGCTTTTTTTTGTGAATTATAGATAGGAATCATGTGGATAGCAGACGTTGGATTGCAACATCTCTATACTAGTTATTAAGGTAAGACTATATAACCTTTTGAGAATAAAGCAAATATGCTTAGTCCAATGCCCACAAGCCCAATCAATATTATTATATTTTTATTGTTTGCACTAGACTTTTGTTCTAATATTTGTTCTTTGAGAGAGGTAATCTCCTGTTTAAGAGATTCAATTTGACTAGAGTTATTTGTAATCTCTTCTTTGAGAGGAGTTATTTCTTGTTTAAGAAACTCAACTTGACTGTTATCATCTGTGTTTTCCTGTTTAAGAGATTCAATTTGGCTAGAATTATTTGTAATCTCTTTTTTAATAGACTCAATTTGATTGAAATTATTTAGAATCTCTTTTTTGAGAGGAGTCTCTTCTTGTTTAAGAGATTCAATTTGACTGGAATTATTTGTAATTTCTTCTTTTAGAGGTGTTATTTCTTGTTTAATAGATTTAATATTTTCTTGTAAATCTATGATATCGTTGACAAAATCTTCCAATGAATTAGCTTCTGAAGCTTCAGACAGTTTTGTATTTGATGAATTATCAGTCATGTTTTAATACTTTTGTGGGAGATGGTAATTTTCTATTCTTTAATAATATAGTCACCAAAACTAAGCCTCATTCCATTTCGTGAATACAGAGGCTTTATCGATTCGATATCTTAGTGACTGTGGTTTAAGTTTAGTTTAATAATTTTTTGTAATATGAGAAGTGTTATAGAAAACCTTTCTTAAAGAATTATTTTTTTTGTAAGCAATTTTATTTATCTGATTAAAGATAAATCTAAATTCTGAAGTGGGTTACCGATCGTATTTTTCACATATCACTGCGAAAAAAAAATTCTGTATAAGTAGATCGGCGTTGAAAATAGTAATTAGAATAAGTGAATAGTGAGATTGATCAAGACTTTAAAGCCAGTTTACATTCTGTAATATAGTTGGGTTTATTTGTGCCAACTTACTTAGTTTATCCAAATTGTATCAAAAAAAATTGTTATTTTAGATTTTAATATTAACGGTGCAAAAAAATGAAAGAGTATTTAAGTGAACTACCCACATCAAATCAAAGATTATGATGTGGGCTTCTGGCGTAATCTTAATACTTCCAGAATTTCCTTCGAGGTACTCGACGTAGTAGATTCAGTTACTACAGGCTTCCCTTTACGGCGTTTTATTGTGGGGAAT
>JBHJJJ010000278.1:0-19380 GCA_050042755.1 Rivularia sp. (in: cyanobacteria) | reverse complement strand
CATTAATTCGGCTATATTGTCAATAAAGTCTGAAATACTCCCATTATTCATTACTTCTTACTTCTTACTCATTACTTCTTACTCATTACTTCTTACTCCTTACTCAGCCTATACTCTAAATTTAGATGCGTTTGCCCTGGTCGCCGATAGGTTTCATATTATGACACAAATAAATAAAGAATTAGATTCAGAACGAAAACGAGAAAAACGAAAAATAGAAGATTCTATAAAAAAAGTAAAATCACAATCAGATAAAAATGAATATGAAAGAGTTTTAAATGGATTGAAAAAAAAGTAAATATGCTTTATTGAAAAATCAATCTGATTTGAATGAAGAACAGGAAATTAAACTTGCACAAGTAATGTAATATCTCCTACTCTTAAATTTATGCATGAATTAAAAGAGAAAATACGAATTATTTTTAATGAAATACATGATTGGTTAGAAGGATTATTTCAACTTGGTATGTCGCTAGCAAAAGCCAAAAAATATTTTCCAGTCAGTCAGAAAACAATTATTCGTTGGCTAGATGAAGTTATTGCTTACTTTGATAACGGTACAAGCAGTGGTGTCCTTGAGGGTATTAACAATAAATTAAAACTTATCAAGCGTTCGGGATATGGATTCCGAAATTTTGAAAATTTTAGAACTAGATGTTTACTTAATTGGAATTTCAACTATTAGTTTGGCATACTAAGTACTGAAGAGCCTTAGACTTATTACTTTTCTTACTCCTCGGGAAGCATTTCAAAACTCGGGAGAACCCCAAAAACAACTTTTCACCAAAAACCCATACAGCGTGCTTATTTGTTTTTAGGGTTTACACAAATATTAGCTTCTTCTTATCCTTTTACAAAATTGGGATGCTCCCGTAGCTATTTGATCTATTTCCCTGATTAATAGTTGAGTTAATGAAGATTGATTTGGTTTTTTACGAGCATCTACATATTCGTAAATGACATTAAATAATCGTCGATACTTTCCTTCTGGACAAGTAAGAGCCTTAACGCCATGCCAAGCTTCAGATGTATTTTTGAATAAAAAACTGTGGTTATCAAGGATTTGAGCAGATGTAGCCGAAGTGAACTCAGTAAAGTCAGGATTCATGGTATCAGTAGATTTACCCTCAAGAGCTAAGATTGAACCACCCCAATCAGGATTCCAATCTTGAGTAGTATTAAAGTAGAAGATATGGGTTCCGATCTTCTCAGGACCATCTAAGTGAGGTGAGACTTCCGATCCATTGAATCCCATATGCCACGCATAGCGAATGACAAACTCGGAAACATCAAATAAGGACTTCATAAAATTTTCGTAGTCCTTGTTTGTTTTCAGTTCTTCAATAAAGACTTGCCAAGTTTCCGGTAAATCCTCATGCTTGATAGTTCCTTTACCTGACTTATTATTCCCGGTGTATATTGATTCCTCATAAGCTAAATAGTAACGGTTATGAGGTCTTTGAGTGTAGTTCCTTTGGATGTCAACATGCTTTTCAAATAACTCCAAAGATGGAAAATCGTCATAGAGTTTTTGGAAGCCTTCAGCAGTTAAAAATTGGTAAAAATTGAACCATGGATAACGATCGTTATAAGTAAACGAATTGGCAACAAAAGACTCTAGTAATTCATAGTTCAGAAATCTCTGAGTCATAGTTAACCTCTTATGAAGTATAATGTGTTTTGTAATTTTTTAATTGTTTATGGGAACCAAAATACTATCCACCGAAATGTTTATCTACAGACTTACCAGTTAACAGATTAACCCTCAACTTCAGAGTTACACCAAAACGTTGAACTTAATACTTCAAATACGCTTTTAATGGTATTTAGAAAGTTGTTTTTAGAGTTTTCCCTCTGGTTGAAATAGTTCCCGAGTCTTCCGGGAAAACAGATTACTTCTTCAAGTCAAAAGATTGCCTATTATATAATAATTAATACTAAGTAGGTAAGTATGAATAAACCAAATAACAAGTACAATAATGTAAATTAGCTTGAAAGGTTTATTCCTATTCACTACTCGCTATTCACTACTCTCTTCTCATGGGTGCTTGTCATAACGATAGTGGGACAATTTATTACTTACAAGTACCTTAGAATACATTATAGCTTTCCTTATAGTGGGAAGAGAGTATAATCTCAAACGATAGACATCAACCGAATTTAAATAGGCATTATCCACAAGTCTTATGGAGACGTAGCACTGCGCCCCGTCTCTAGATTATGACTTGGGTTAAATTCAGTGTTTCTAGTAGCTTTTATAGTTCGATAATCAACATTAATGATGGAATATATATGTAATTACTCTGAATTAATCGCCGATATATAAAATTGAATTTGAATTTTAGTGATTAATTATGCACCATTATGGGTTATTAGTAAAAATATCAAAGAGTTGGGAAAAACTCTAAATGGTTCGCACACCAAAGCTCACATTTAATCGCGGTACTTTAATTTTGCATCCACCGCCACGAGGTAGAGCATGGATGGATTTTGCCACATGGGACGATCGCATCGAAAAATTCCGCATCAAAGCCATTGAATACCGCCGTTTGGTAGAAGCTTTAAGAGCAGAAGAGACGGATTTTATTGATGAGGCATCAGAATTTTATCCCGTAGAAATGAATCCCAGTTTGGTGATGGAGCCTTATCCCCATCAAAGTGAAGCTTTAAAAGCTTGGAAGTTAGCTCAAAGACAGGGTGTAGTAGTGCTTCCTACCGCCGCAGGGAAAACTTATTTAGCTCAGTTGGCTATGGAAGCAACCCCACGCACTACTTTAATTGTCGTACCTACTTTAGATTTAATGCATCAGTGGTACGCTCATTTAGAAGCCGCTTTTCCCGATATTAAAATCGGTTTACTTGGTGGTGGTTCTCGCGATAGAACTCCAGTACTGGTTTCTACTTATGATAGTGCCGCAATTCATGCAGAAACCTTAGGAAATCAATATGCGTTGATAATTTTTGATGAGTGTCATCATTTACCAACAGATTTTAATAAGGTTATCGCCGAATTTGCGATCGCACCTTATCGTTTAGGACTTTCGGCAACGCCAGAACGAACCGATGGGAAACACTCCGATTTAAATTATCTTATTGGTAGAGAAGTATATCGTAAAAGGGCTGAAGATTTAGCAGGGTTTGCCTTAGCGGAGCATGAAATAGTTCAAATAAAAGTTAAATTATCCCAAATTGAACGGGAAAGATATAACGAATTGGTACAAACCCGCAACAGTTTTTTAAAAGACTCAAAAATTTCCTTGGGGAGTATAGAAGGTTGGCAAAGATTTGTGCAGATGAGTGCACGTAGTCAATCTGGGAGACGCGCCATGTTAGCTCATCGGCAAGCCAAGGAGATTGCTTTAGGTACCGATGGGAAGATTAGAATCTTAGCCGATTTATTAGCGAAGCATTATCCAGAAAGGGTTTTAATTTTCACCGCCGACAATACAACAGTTTATCGCATATCGAAAGAATTTTTGATTCCCGCAATCACTCATCAAACCCCGGTAAAGGAAAGACACGAGATATTAACTAAGTTTAAGGATGGAGTTTATAAATCTTTAGTAGCTTCCCACGTGTTGAATGAAGGAGTAGACGTACCTGCGGCCAGCATAGCAATTATTTTATCAGGTACGGGTTCGGCAAGGGAATATATTCAAAGATTGGGAAGAGTTTTGAGGAAAGGAAATATTCAGAATAAACGGGCAATTTTATACGAAGTAATTGCGGAAAATACTAGTGAAGAAAAGACATCAGAAAGGCGCAGGGGGGTTGAGAAAAAGCAACCGCAGAAGCGCAGAAATGGAACCGGAAATTTACAGGTTGTTTATGGAAGTGGTAGCCGAAGAACTTATAAAGCAGCAGAAAAGACCAACGATAGTAAATATAAGACTAAGAAACCCCACAAGCAGATGAATATTTGGGATGATGTTGAAGAGTAATGAGTAATGAGTAAGAAGTAATGAGTTATTAATTTCAAATGATTTCCCCATGCCCCATGCCCAATCAATAGTCGAAAATTACACGGGATTTCCCCACCATACATCATGAAAAATAAACAACACCTGTACGCCGACTTACGCTCAGTTTTCCATGGGTTAAAAAAACTCAGAGAAAATTATCCCGAAGCTTGGAAAGTTATCAATAAGCATCTGACTCAAAAGGGCAGCACCACCCTTACCGATGCAGATGCAGCCCTTTTTTATGCATTGGAAATAATTGAAGAAACAGACTTCCAATAGTTAGTTAATCAATTAACTTTAGTTGAAAAAAAAGAAGTTAGGAATCTTGTGTCTTGTGTTATTAATTTAAAATGATTTCCCCATCCCCAATCCCCAATGTTACTGCTCACTGAAAATGTTACCAACTGATTTACTGATTTCTCGTCAAAATGGCGAACAAATAATTCCCAAGCGGTTAAATATTGATAAAGTCCATTTGAAATTAGCAGTTGAGTTGATTGATTGCTACAAAAAAGCTATTGGTCAAAGGATGGGTGAACTTGAACGTCAGCTTGCTGAATTAGAAGGGGATAATACCGATTATAAGATAAAACGAGGTTTGGCTCATATTCTTAAAAGTAGTTTTTCAACTTTTGAAATTGTAAGTCCCCTTGAACCTCCCATGTTGCGAGAAAGAGTGTTCGCAAGCGCTGCAAAATCAGTTGGCAGTCGCGATACAGCCAAATTTACTTTAAAAAAAGTTGCCTCCGAATTAAGTCACGAATTAGATAAAGAAGTTTTACCAGAACAAGTTAGTAAAGGTTTATATGCTGACTTAACTGAAAATAAAATTTTAACCGCTTTTGATGCTCCCACTCCAGTTGCTTTATTACATAGATATAATCTTTCCCAACTTCAAGGTATTTTCTATAAAGCCAGTCAATTAATCATCAACGCACACCGCAATACACCAGGTGAATATAAAATTTTATTTCGCTATCTCAAATTGTTTCAATTAATGTCCTATATCGAAGGAGATGCCGACCACGGGTTTACAATTACAATTGATGGTCCTACTAGTTTGTTTTATCCTAGTACCCGATACGGATTGGCGATCGCCAAATTAATTCCAGCTTTACTTCACGTCACCAAATGGAGTTTAGCCGCAACCTTACAAATGCGCGATTTTTACTCAAATAATTGGAAAACCGGACGTTTTACCCTGAATTCAGAATGCGGTTTGGTATCTCACTATCCACCGGGAAAAGAATACGACAGTATGTTAGAAGCATCTTTTGTCGATAAATGGAACTCTAAGAAAACAGAATGGGTATTAGAGCGTGAAGTTGATTTAATACCTATTCCCGGTAGCGTCATGATTCCCGATTTTCGCTTAGTTCATCCCGATGGTAGAACATATTTATTAGAAATTGTCGGGTACTGGCGACCTGAATATTTACAAAAGAAATTTTCTCAAGTTAGAAAAGCCGAACGTAACGATTTAATTTTAGCAGTTTCCCAGCGTTTAAACTTAGATAAAGCCGGAGTTACATTAGATAATGTCCCCGCCAAAATAGTTTGGTTCAAAGATAAGTTATTACCAAAGTCTGTTTTAGCCCTGTTGGATTGAAAATATAAAGTACTCCCCACAGACAGATTTTGGAAAGGTTCAATTATTACTCATTACTCATTACTAACCTCCCTCCCTCCCTCATCTAATAAACACTACCATCAGGCATAATCGCTCCAGTCAAAATAGCTCGATTTAGATTCGCACCTTCCAAATTAGCACCTTCTAAATTCGCTTCTACTAAATGTGCCCCTTCTAAATTCACTCCACTTAAGTCTGCTCCCCTTAATTTCGCATTCGTCAAATTTACTTGCGAGAGTGTAGCTTGTGACAAAACAGCTCGAGTAAGATTCGCATCTCGTAAAAATGCCCTTTGTAGAATAGCTCCACTCAAATTCGCTCCTTGTAATTGAGCCTCCCTTAAAGAAACTCGATATAGTAAAGCCTCCCCGAGATTCACCTCTCTCAAATCAGCTTTTGTTAAGACTGCTCGACTCAAATTAGCCAACTGCATAGAAGCCCTATATAAAATAGCCCCCTCCAAAGAAGCTTCCGTTAAATTAGCTTCACTCAACAATGCTTGAGCAAGATTAATACCCTTAAGATTTGCTTGAGTTAGGATAGTCTGAGAAAAATTTATTGAAGGCAGGTTTTCTTGACTCATATTTACTTGAGACAAATCGATTTGTTTGAAATCTCTTTCTCCCAATAGATATCGCCTCAAAACTTCCTCTTTTTTCATCACCTCTGGCTGTTAACATTTAAGTTAAGAAGAGTAAATTAATAGTTTTCGTTCATAAAACTTAACATGAGATTATAAGCATAAATGCTCAGTTAAGCTTTTGTTAATGATTTTCCCCTGGCAATACGAGGCTCAAAAGCAGGAATAAAAAAAAAGAATCACGAGTTATTAACTTAAATGTTAAAATAATGAAAATAATATTAAATTTTTCATAAAATTGTAATTATTGTGGATTGAATGTTTCTTGTCTGAATATATCTCAGAAACCTATAAAAAAAGATCGGCTTCTCTTGTAGAGCGGGAAAGATTGGTAGGGGCAATTGCCCTGCGGATTCGGCAGTCATTAAATTTAGATACCAAAATCAACCAGACTGTAGAAGAAGTCAGACTATTTCTCCAAACAGATAGGGTGCTAGTTTATCGTTTTGAACCAGACTGGAGCGGACTAATGGTTGCCGAGTCAGTAATTGCACCCTATTGTCCTGTTTTTGGTTCTAAGATAAAAGATCCATGTTTTACAGAAGAACATATCGAAGAATACAGACAAGGGCGAATTCAAGCAATAGAAAATATTGAAACATCTCCCTTAACCCCTTGCCACACCGATTTATTGAGAAATTTTGATGTCCAAGCTAATCTAGTTGTACCAATTATCGCAGACGAAAAATTGTGGGGACTCTTAATAGCGCAGCATTGTCAATGTCCTCGTCAATGGTATCCATCAGAAATCGAACTACTCAAATTATTAGCAAATCATGTAGGAATTGCCGTTCAACAAGCCGAACTTTATCAGCAAGTGCAGAGTCTCAATACCTATCTCGAACTGAAGGTCAAAAATCGTACAGCTAAGCTACAACAAGCCGTTCAATTTGAAGCCTTAATAAGGCGCGTTAACGAGAGAATTCGAGACAGTTTAGATGAAACTCAGATATTACAGAAAGTAACCCAGGAATTAGGAGAAGTTCTCAACATAGAACGTTGTAAAATCGAGCTTTACGATCGCCATCAGACAGTAGCAAATATTGTTTATGAATACGCAAAAACGGAACCTATCTCCGAAGGAACAAGCAGACGAATCACTGATTATCCCGAACTTTACCAACAGCTATTACAGAAACAATCCCTACAGTTTGTAGAAATAATTTCTCAACTGAGTACTCAAAAAAACCAAGCAACTCGACTAGTTTGCCCTATTTTTGACGATCAAGGTATATTAGGGAACTTCTGGTTACTCAGATCAAAAGAAGAAGTATTCGATGAATTAGAAATTCGTTTGGTAGAGCAAGTAGCCAATCAGTGTGCGATCGCCATTCGCCAAGCTCGACTTTATGAAACCGCTCAAGCTCAAGTAAAGGAACTGGAAAAACTCAATACTCTTAAAGATGATTTTCTCAAGAGTATTTCCCACGAACTACGTACTCCCATGAGTAGTATATTATTAGCATCTCAGACCTTAGATAAACTAGTAAAAACTCAGGGAATACAAGGGATTAAGTCTGAAAAATTTCAGCGTGTCTTCAAAATTTTCCAAAATTCCTGTCATCAACAAAATCAATCAGTTAACGATCTACTGACACTTTGTTATATTGATGCAGAAAGTGCCACATTAATCCCTGAATTAATCGATCTACGAGAACTGATTACTGAATTGGTAGAGCCATTTAGGGAAAGAATTCAACAACAACAGCAGCAGTTAGTTATTAATAATCCTGTATATCTATCTCTGGTACAGTCAGATATTTCTCTCTTGAAAAGAGCGATAAACGAATTACTCACTAACGCCTGTAAATATACTCCAGCTAAAGAAAAAATAACCGTCAGTACTGGAGAAAAAAGAGAAATGGTTTTTTTGAGTGTGAGTAATTCCGGAGTAGAAATTCCCCCCGAAGAGCAGGAATCTATTTTTGAGAAATTTTATCGGATTCCGTCTCACGATCCTTGGAAGCACGGAGGGACAGGCATTGGATTAGCTTTAGTCAAAAAACTAGTAGAACTTTTAGGTGCAACAATTCTACTAGATTCTCAAAATGGGAGCACCACTTTTACAATTCAATTTACCACCGAGGCTTAAGATTAAGAAAAACTTAAAATAGATTATGATTATGATTTTTATTTAATATCCTTAAGAGCATTAGGTTGATTAAGTTAACAAAAATTAAAATAATTAAGAATCCTTGATAAATAAATAAATTGAAATATATATAGTAACCGGGTAAAATACGTATATTGACTAGAGTTTTTCAATATAGAGTCGCATACAATAATAATGATTGCAGACATTATAGAAGGGTGGATAAAATGTTGAAGATTAAATTTATGGCCACTTTAGGAATAGTAGCAAGCCTGTCTTGTGTTGCTAACCCGGTGAGTGCCCAGGGTTCTAGAAATATTGATGGAAAAGGTTATACCATTACAGGTGATTCACTGACGGGAATCAACCAAAGATCATCTTACGAAGACTTTCCCACATTCTTTACCACTCAAACTTCAGACCCAAAACCGGTTAATAATGTAGAGCAAAATACAACCAACAGCAATTCATGGAGAATTGGCGAACAATATACTCCTATTTTCCTACAACCTGGCGAACAAAACGTTAACGGTAATGACGGATTGCAGTTAAAGATTGATTTGACTGATAGAAATCAAAAAAAGGATTAGGTTAAATCATAGTAAGTGACTATTGTCAAGAATCCTCTCAAAATCCATTTGTAGTAAACCTCGAAACAACTATATTTTTCTCAGGTGAACTTTTCTAACTTCAATAACAGTAATTAAACCCGTTTTCACGGGTTTTAATTTGATTAAATCAATAATTTATCTTATTTAACTTCTAAATATGGGTTGAATTCCCCAGCAACCTACGGTGAAAGATACCCCCCCAGGTGACTCGGGAATGGGTTGGGGTTAAAATCCCAACCCAATTCCACTCAACTTCGGCTCTTCCTTCTTCCTTTGTTTTAATGCGCGATTATACCTGAGTAGAGGTACAGTGAAAATTTTATTCCCCATGCCCCATTCCCAATTTCTACACACTTTACAGTAGAATTATTCCTTAAGAGAAAGGAGGGGGAATTTTGACGCGATTAATTATAGTCCGCCACGGACAAAGCACCTATAATATCGTAAGGCGGATTCAGGGACATCTAGATGAATCGGTATTAACCCAAAAAGGTTGCGATGATGCGGTAGAAGTAGGTAAAGCACTTAATAATATTTCATTTGATGCCATTTATTGTAGTCCCCTCAAAAGAGCTAAACAAACAGCAGAGATTATAAGAGGCGAAATCAAAGCGAATATTGATAATACCCCCCCTCTGCAAGAAAATCATAAAATCAAGGAAATTCATCTACCTTTATGGCAAGGAATGCTTGCTACAGAAGTGCAAGAAAACTTTCCAGAAGATTATAAAATTTGGAAGGAAAATCCCGATAAGTTGCGGATGTTAATACAAAATGGTGAAACAACCGTCGAATATTTTCCCATTTTGGCATTATATGAGCAAGCTAAGGAATTTTGGCAAGAGATTTTACCGCTTCATCAAAATCAAACCATACTTGTAGTTGCTCATAGCTGTATAAATCGATGTTTAATTCAAGCTGCAAATAATATTTCTCCCGCTTATATGCAGCATATTCAACAATCGAATTGTTGTATAAATGTACTCAATTTTGCTGGTACTGGTAATTTAAATGAAGAGAAAGTTCAGATAGAATCTTTTAATCAAATCCAGCATATGGGGGAAAAATTACCCTCATTACGTCCCAATCATCGCGGGATAAGATTATTATTAGTACGTCATGGAGAAACTGACTGGAATCAGCAAAGTAGATATCAAGGACAAATTGATATTCCACTCAACGTAAATGGTAAATCACAATCTGAGAAAGTAGCTGAGTTTCTCAAAGAAGTCTCTATTGATAAGGCGTTTAGTAGTTCTTTGTTGCGGGCAAGAGAAACAACAGAAATTATTTTACAGCATCATCAAGGGGTAGGGTTAGAATTAAATGATGGATTTAAAGAAATAATTCATGGACTTTGGCAGGGAAAAGATGAAGCAGAAATTGAGCTAGAATTTCCAGGAGAATTACAGCGTTGGCGAGAAACACCAGAACAATTGAAAATGCCTGATGGGGAAAGTTTAGAGCAAGTTTGGCAACGCACGATCGCAGTTTATGAATCTATTTTAAATTCAGCATTAAATAATAAATTAAATACTGTTTTAATAGTTGCTCACGGAGGAACTAATCAAATTTTACTTTGTCATATTTTAGGATTATCCCCAGAATATTTCTGGAGTTTTCGTCAAAGTAATTGTTGCTTGAATATCATTGATTACCCCAAAGGTAAGGAAGGATCCCCTGTAGTACAAGGAACTAATATTACTTCTTATTTAACCGGAAGCGTATTAGATAAAACCGTAACTGGAGCGTTGTAAATAGTTAGGAGTCAGGAGTTAGGAATTAGGAGTTAAACATGGGGCGTTTTAGATCGGATCAATAACAACAACTAACCACCAACCACTAACAAAATGACAACAGAATTACTACAACAAGTAAGGGTTATCGATCCTTTAAATAAAACTGACCAAATTTCAGATGTGTTGATTGAAGATGGTTATATTAGCTCAGTTAATCAGAAAATTTCTGATATACCTCTAGATACTTCTATTCGTGACTGTCAATCTTTAATTTTAGCACCAGGGTTAGTAGATTTATACAGTCATTGTGGCGAACCAGGTTTTGAAGAAAGAGAAACCCTTTCATCTCTTCTCAAAGCAGCTTCCGAAGGTGGTTTTACTCGCATTACTCTTTTACCAAATACATATAAAGCCATCGATAACCCCGCAGTTATCGCACAACTCAAGCAACTCCATAAAAGCAACTCTTGCACCTCCCCTCTCCCAATTCTTAATATCTGGGGTGCAATTACCCAAGATATCAAAGGCGAAAAAATGACCGAATTAGCAGATTTAAAAACTGCCGGAATTGTTGGCTTCGCCGATGGTAATGCTTTGAATAATTTAGCCTTAGTGCGCCGAGTGCTTGAATATCTCCAACCCCTCAGAAAACCCGTCGCTTTTTGGTGTTGCGATCGCAATATTTCCTCTGGTGGAATCATGCGCGAAGGTGCCGATTCCATTCAATGGGGTTTACCGGGAAACCCAGCAACTTCCGAAACTTCTGCAATCGCCGCTTTACTCGAATTAGTCGCCAACACTTTTACCCCCACCCACATCATGCGCGTCTCTACCGCCAGAAGTGTGGAATTAATTGCCGATGCTAAAGCCAAAGGTTTACCCATCACCGCCAGCACTACTTGGATGCATCTTTTACTTGACACAAGGGCGATTAAGACTTATAACACAGGGCTAAATTTAGAGCCACCCTTGGGAAATCCAGAAGATATGATGGCATTACGTCAGGGAGTGCGCATCGGAATTTTAGATGCGATCGCCATAGATCATTCGCCTTATACTTACGAAGAGAAAACCGTAGCCTTTGCTCAAGCGCCTCCAGGTGCCATTGGTTTAGAGTTAGCCTTACCTTTATTGTGGCAAAATTTGGTAGAAACCGGCGAGTTTACTGCTTTAGAATTATGCAGAGCGCTTTCTACCAATCCAGCGGAATGTTTGAAACAAAGTCCGAGTAGAATTGAAGTTGGTGAGAAGGCGGAATTAACTTTATTTAATCCCCAGGAAAGTTGGAAAGTAGAGAG
Organism: Rivularia sp. (in: cyanobacteria); assembly: GCA_050042755.1. Lineage (GTDB taxonomy): Bacteria > Cyanobacteriota > Cyanobacteriia > Cyanobacteriales > Nostocaceae > Rivularia. The sequence goes on along the minus strand of JBHJJJ010000278.1, from coordinate 7,408 downwards.
GAAGAATTTACATAGTTTATCAAGTAATACGCCGTGGTTGGGAGAAGAGTTGCGAGGGAAAGTTGTAAAAGTTTGGTGTTAATTAAATAATCGCGAAAAATTTTTCAAAGAGCGCTTCGGTGAGGTAATATAGTTATGAGGTTGATATTTTTATAATGGGGTGGCGGCAATTTTTTTTAAGCAAGACAGGTTCCAATTATATTAATTGCGTATATAAAAATAATATCACAACCATGAGCACCTTAGATAAAAAAATCCGATTTTGATAGCTTCAAGAGCAGCTAAGGGTAAAATATAAAACTAAAAAAAGGTAAAATCAGTATTTTTATTGAGAAAAAGTCGATATTATATCAATAATATTAGTAATAAAGACAACACTGATTCAAGTATTAGCAAAAGAAAAGAAATCATAGATTCAAATTCAATTTGGGATAAAGAGTCTTAAGGAATTAGAACTTAAACCGAGGTTGGAATGAAATATATAAGTTGAGCATACGGTTTGGGTTAAAGAGAACAATAACACCCGTTTGAATAGTTGTAAGCCATTTTGGCCAATCACTTAATAACTTTATCGATTCTAAAATTGTTGTTTCACTCATATGGTTATAGTTATAGTTAATGTGATTTATTGATACGTAGAATAAATTATACAAAGTGTTGCTTATTTGAGATTTTATCATTAATAGACATCTCCCGAAAATGTCGATGCCCTTTCATAACTAGATTTCCACAAGCGATCGCTAATTAATGAACAAGTTCTGAATATTTTTAATTTATGATCTACCGCGAAAAAATTTTCAATAAACACCGCGGTGAGGTAATATAGTTATAAGGTTGATATTTTCATAATGGTAATCTTTGCATTTTTTTTGAGACGATACATATTCCAATTATAAAAATGACATATAGAGTAATAATATCACGGCGATGAGCACCTTAGATAAAAAAAATCCGATTTTGATAGGTTAAAATCGAAAATCGAGTATTAAAGAATATTGAATAGAGATAAAAATAGTAATTAAAAAGCGTGGCACACTCTACAATCTGAATATTATTAATTTATGACCTATTCGGAAACCGCGAAAAAATTTTCAAAGAGGGCTTCGGTGAGGTAATATAGTTATGAGGTTGATATTTTTATAATGGGGTGGCGGCAATTTTTTTAAGGCAAGGGAGGTTCCGATTATATTAATTGCGTATATAAAAATAATATCACGACCATGAGCACCTTGGATAAAAAAATCCGATTTTGATAGCTTCAAAAAGAATAAATAATATAAAAAGATACCAAAAAAAGAGAAAAGCAGTATTTTTATTGAGAAAAAGCCGATATTATATCAAAGCACATCGTCAGTAATATAACATGGCTTTAAGTATTAATAAAAGACACGAAGTAACCCTAATAGGGATCCAATAAATCCACCAACTCCATCACCTGCTCAGTCTTGACCAAAGAATTGGCACACAAAATACCGCTAGCAGCCACCGCAGGAACTCCAATTCCCGGCATAGTACTGTCACCAACCCGATACAATCCTTTAATAGGCGTATTTTGATTGGGAAACATCCCCTTACCAGCAGCAATTGCCGGACCATAAGTTCCTTGATATCTTCTTAAATAAGCAGCATGAGTTAACGGTGTACCAATTAATTCTAAAACCACACGTTTTGTAATATCTGGAATTACTTTTTCTATAGCGCGATATAAAGTTTGCGCCTTTTCTTTCTTCTTCTCTTCATAACCTCGATCTTTTTCCCATCCCTCATAAGGTTCTAAAGTATAAGCGTGAACCACATGATGATTTTCTGGAGCTAAAGAAGTATCCCAAACGCTAGGAATCGAAATCATACAAGTATTTCCCGGTATACTAATATCCTTATTTGCATCGTGAACTACAACATGATGTCACGTCAAACTTTCCAAACCATCGCCGCGAAAACCTAAATGTAAATGCATAAAACTTTCCACCGCCGGAGTATCTAAAGCTGCTTTGCGGTAATCGGCAGGTAAATGTTCCGTTCGTAATAATTTAGTATAGGTATCCCAAATAGTAGCGTTGGAAATTACAATTGGCGCTTTGAATATTTCACCCCGCAGCGATCGCACACCTAAGGCTTGACCATTTTCAACAAAAATTTGTTCTACATGACATCCCAAACGCAATTCTCCACCGTATTTTTTCAACCCCCGCACTAGGGCATCTACGATCGCACCGCTACCCCCCAAAGGATATTCAATCGCAGTACTCGAACGTTCCCCCAACATAAATGCTACCTCCGGGGCAATAGTACCGCTTGCCTTTAAACCAGAAAGCAGAAAGCATTCCAGGTCAATTAATCGCCTTACCCAAGGATCTTTTACAGTGGCATTCATTACATCGCCTACCGAACTTTGTAGTAAGGGTAAATTAGGTAGCATTTTCCATAAAGATGGTAAATAACGTCCCAGTAAAATTGGAATTAACCGCCAATCAGTCCGCAAAGCCAAAGTTGGAATGCCTTTCATCGCCTCATATAACGGCAACAAACGTCTTTCAAACTGTTCTAACTCCCTCGCTCCTTGAGGAGTAACTTTAGCTACTTCTTGCCGATAGCGTAGAGAATTGCGGTAAACTGCAAAACTACCTTCAGGGAAATGATAGTGTCCGAGGGGATCGTAAGGTAAAGTTTGGAGAGATTCGCCTAAAATATCGAGAACTTGTTTTACAGGATTCAAACTTCTAGCGTCACTCAGTCCACAATAGAATGAAGGACCAGAATCAAATTCAAAATCTCGTCGTCGAAAGTTATGAGCAGCACCACCAGCTGCCGTATGACTTTCGCAGACAATAACCCGCTTACCGTAACGACTGAGTAATGCAGCAGCAGTTAAACCGCCGATACCACTACCAATGACTATGACATCAAAATTTTCCACTTTCGTTAGTTCTGACTCTTTAGTAGTTAGTTGTTATTTGTTATTTTCCACTAACTGCTAACCACTAACTACTATCTACTAACTCATGACTAATGACAGAACAACCACTAATTGAATTAAAAGGCGTTTCTAAGTCGTTTGGTAGCAACAAAATTTTAGATAAAGTCGATTTTACAATTTATCAAGGGGATGCATTAGGAATAATTGGTCCTTCCGGTACAGGTAAATCTACTATCTTACGGATAATTGCTGGGCTAACTCCTCCCGATGAAGGAGAAATTTACGTGCAAGGGGTGCGACGAGAAGGATTGATAGAAGATGGTGCAGATACCCTGGGAATTGGCATGGTTTTTCAGCAAGCCGCCTTATTTGACTCCTTAACGGTAGATGAAAATGTGGGGTTTTTACTTTACCAGCATTCAAAACTTTCTAAGAAAAGGATTCGCGAATTGGTTGAGGAAAAATTGGAAATGGTAGGCTTACCCGGAGTCGCCGATCGATTCCCCGCAGAACTTTCTGGAGGCATGCGAAAACGGGTGAGTTTTGCCCGTGCGATTATGTCCAATCCAGAACAGCCGGAGGAATCACCAGAAATTTTGCTGTACGATGAGCCTACAGCAGGATTAGATCCCATTGCTTCAACAATCATTGAAGATTTAATTCGGCAACTACAGTCAGCAGAGGGAACTTCTAACAGTTACTCTATCGTTACCCACCAACACAGTACCATTCGTCGTACCGCCTCGAGAATCGTGTTTCTCTACCAAGGTAAAGTGCAGTGGGAAGGAAAAGTTGGGGAAGTTGACACCACAGAGCATCCTTCTATTAGACAATTTATGAGTGGAAGCATTGATGGTCCAATTAAAATTGCCGGAACATAAACTATTTTTACTCAGTTATTTACGCGATTATAAGTTTATAAATCATCAGAGAATGTACGAATACTTATTTACAACTTTTAACTGTGACTCTACGAGGAGGTGAAAAATGCGATCGCGATTGGTTCGAGAAGGTTCTGTAGGATTATTAATTCTATTAGGTTTGGGAGTCTTTGGGGTAATTTTTCTCTGGCTGAACAGAATAACCGCCGCAGGTCGTACTTATAGCGCTATCGTAGAGTTTCGGGACGCAGGCGGAATGCAAAAAGGTGCCGTAGTTCGATATCGCGGCGTTAAAGTAGGTAATATTGCCAGTATCCGACCGGGTGCAAACACTGTAGAAGTAGAAATAAATATTAATAAACGCGACCTGATAATTCCCCGGGATGTCAAAATTGAAGCTAACCAGTCTGGATTAATCAGTGAAAGCATTATAGATATTACACCAGTAAGAACTATTGCTCGTGGTGATGTAGATGCCGGACCTTTAGATCAAAATTGCGACCCCGCCCTCATTGTCTGCGATGGTTCCCGCCTCAAAGGTGAAATTGGTATCAGCGTTGACGAACTAATTCGCTACACCAGCCGTATATCAGAAGTTTACAGCCGACCAGATGTGTATAATAACGTCAACCAAGCTTTAAAAAATACTTCCTTAGCAGCAGCACAAGTTGCTCAACTAACTCGCGAAGTCACCAGCTTGACAAAGACTACACAACAAGAATTAAAAACCTTTGCCTCTGCTGCCAATCAAGTAGCTTCTGCTGCAAATAGAGTCAGTGCATCCACTGAGCAGACTATAAACCAATTTGGTACTACTGCTTCGCAATTGAATGCAACAGCAAGACAATTTAGCGGTACAGCACAAGAATTTAGCGGTACAGCCAAAGAAATTAGTTCCACCGCCAATCAAGCTTCAAAGGTTTTAGCAAACATCGACAATTTAGTAACTACAAATCGTTCCTCCCTTGTTGGTGCATTAAACGATATCACCGCAACAAGCTCTCAATTAAGAGTTACCCTTAATAGCCTATCCCCGAGCATTAATAGGTTAACCAAAGGAGAGTTATTGGCAAACCTAGAAACACTTTCAGCAAATGCAGCAGAAGCATCAACTAACTTACGAGATGTTACCAAAACACTCAACGATCCCAACAATTTAGTAGTACTTCAACAAACATTAGATTCGGCGAGAGTTACCTTCGAGAATACCCAGAAAATTACATCAGATTTAGACGACTTGACGGGAGATCCCAAATTTCGGCAAAATCTCCGGGAATTGGTAAATGGTTTAAGCGGCTTAGTATCTTCCACCGAACAAATGGAGAGGCAAGTAAAATTCGCTGCTACCCTAGATTCAGTTAAAGCCAACTTAAATCAACCACCAACTCAAACATTTACAACAATTAAAAAGCAACCTTTCAGATTTAATTCCTCATCCGCAGTCGTGAAAAGCAACGATAAAAAAATTAAAACCCTACAACCAAATTCCCCATCCCAAGAAGAATTATTAAAGCAACTTCGGGAATATCAGAAGACACGAGAGTGAAAGAGATGGGGAGATAGGGGAGATGGGGAGATGGGGAAGAAAATTTAACTGCTCACTGCTCACTGTTAACTGTTCACCCCTTAATTCCAATCTTGTTCTTCTTTCTTACCTTTCGTGCGGTAAATTCCACCGACAGCGTGAATTGCTCTGGTTTTCTCAAAAAGTTCCGCTTCCGTAATACCCCACTTCTGCAACACTTCATCCAAACCCAGTTGAATATCTCTCGCACCGGGAAAATTATGATAGCGTATTCGCAACCTAGCCAATTCCGCTAAATTGAAATCACTCGCTTCCCCCACCAATAAACTTTCAAGCAAAGGGCGATCGCGATTATACTGTGGATGTTGTTGTTCTTTACTTTCTTCACTCATCACAATTATTAGTAGTTAGTCGTTAATAGTTAGTGGTTAGTGGTTAGGAGTTAATAAATAAAGCCATAAAAAAGCAAAAACAATTATTATATTTTTTTACAGCACCATCAATCCAAAAACAACACTCAGCCTGATAAATCAGACTGAGTCAAAATTGTCAAGATATTAATCTTAGGTATAAAAAACTCCTAACTCTTAACTCCTAACTCCTAACTCTTTTACTGCTTCCAAGACCAAATAAAAAGAGTACCACCAACAGCTAATTTTATTACTTCAAGAAGCCAGTAAGCGCCATGTAATAAATTCATATTCCCAGGAACTTCAGAAACTGCTGACAAAAAATTTAAGTTCAGCCCAATAGCAGACATTTGTGGAGTTAATAAATAAGTGTCAACTGAAGCAATAGCGAGCATTACCATTGCTAAAATTATGCCGCGATTGATGCCTTTGAATTGACTTTTACTCAAAGCCAAAAAGCCAGTTAATATCAATCCCGCACACAGTAATTCAACACGATTGAAATTCCAAAAAATTGTATAACCTGCTGTTGCAAAACTCGATTGAGTCATCATCCCAGAAACGTAAAGACTAGGCATAATTACCCAATCTAAAATTAAACTGGCGCTGAGCCAAAAACCTAAAGTAAGAATGACAGTATTTTGCCAAACTGGACGCTTAAATTCTAAACCGGAAGTAGAAATAGTATTCATAAAAAAATAATTGCTTCGTTATATTTTTAGTGTGCAACCTTGGCAGTTGTTTTGACTACTCATCTCAACTATCCTTTACAAAACAATCGTAGTTTCACGCAAAATATAGTCTTTGGACTGATTCAATTAATAATATTTCTTTACATTTTGAGAACGGACAAATTGGCACAATATAGTGCAGATAAATCATTACAGTTTTTAGTTATACAGACGGAGACATCTAGGATGATTTGAGCCGTGCCGGATACGGTAATACAAAGCAACACACCGAATTATGAATTTAAAATATGAAATTAGTAATTTTATTAAGCACCTTACTTACTTGCATTATCGGAATCGAAAGTTTGATAGTTAGAACTGCTCGCTCGGTAGAGTTGCAAGATGGGAAAGTATACTTTAGACAACCTCCACGTTTATTAAAGGCAGTAACAACTTTTGACTCGGTGAATGTATGGAGCGCAACTTATTATTTTACAGTAAAACTGCCGACCTATGCCGGAGAGCCTCTGCAAAAGATAACAATTAATCAACATTCTGGATTAGATGACATAAATTTTGATTTAAGAGACAGTTTTGCAATGATTGGCGTACGCAAACGTGAAAAAGAAAAACTAAAAGTCGAGATAACCTCTAAACCTAGCGCTAAAACAGTAACACTGATATTTAACCCACCAGTATCGCCAGGTAAAACAATTACCATTGCTTTGAAACCAACAAAAAATCCTGCAGCTGAAGGCATTTATCTATTCGGCGTGACGGCATTTCCAGCAGGAGAGCAATCCCACGGACAATTTTTAGGTTATGGAAGGTTGCATTTTTACAGAGATAATAGCTAATTACTCTACCCATTGATTCCGCAGCATGGATAAAGTTTTTTTAATTTCTTTATTTGATCTGTAATTGATTTCTTTAAACCTTTTATTGATAACTGTAATTCTTTTATCTGTCTAGTTAAACATTCTTTTGATGAAGATATTTTACCT
>JBHJJJ010000277.1:0-11910 GCA_050042755.1 Rivularia sp. (in: cyanobacteria) | reverse complement strand
TGGATGTTAGATTAACTTCGCAAACGATACCCCACACCTCTAACCGTTTCAATCAAATTGTTACCTAATTTTCTTCTTAAATGACCGATATAAACGTCAACAACGTTAGAACCTGGATCGTAATCATAACCCCAAATCCGGTTTAGTAATTGCTCTCTACTCATTACCTGCATCGGATGGCGCGCTAATATTTCTGTTAAGTTAAATTCTCTGGCTGACATTTCTATTTCTGTATCTCCCAACCAAACTTGTCGTGTCAGCAAATTTAAAGTTAAATTACCAATTTGCAATTTAGTTTCGTCTTTACCCTTCGGTTGATGAACTTTACGCAACTGAACGCGAATTCTTGCGAGCAGTTCTTCAAAACGAAAAGGTTTTGTGATATAATCATCAGCCCCACTCTCAAGTCCCGATACCGTATCATCTAAACCATCTCGCGCTGTCAGCACAATTATTGGTAATGTCTCTCCACGTCCCCGCAGTTGTCTTAATACTTCCATCCCGTCGATTCCGGGAAGCCCTAAATCTAGAATTAAAAGCTCAAAATCCTTACTGCTAGTGATATTTGCAGCTTCTCTACCGTTCTTAACGACAAGAATTGTGTATCCGTGCGCTTGTAATCCGGCTTCGATAAATTCGGCTACCCGTGGGTTGTCTTCGGCGATGAGAATTCGGTTCATTCGCTGTATCCTCAGAGATAGGAAATACGATTGTGAAAGTTGAGCCTATTCCAAGGGTTGAGTCTAGTTCAACCCATCCATTATGGGCATAAGCAATGGCTTCGACAATCGATAATCCTAAGCCTGCTCCTTCTCCGGGAGAATAGCGATCGCGAAGCGCATCCCCATTGGGGTTATCGCTGTCACTAGCACGAGCAAAGCGTTCAAAAATCCGTTCTTGATTTTCCCGAGCAATTCCAACTCCGGTATCCCTTACCCATAGATAAGCATAGTCATCTCGAACTGCCGAACCAAGGGCTATTGTATCGCCTTCTGCTGTATATCTAATGGCATTTTGAACGAGATTCATTACTGCTTGGGTTAAACGTCCTCTATCAATTGCAACCGGACTCAAACCCTTTGATTCTAGTCGCCAGTCTCGTTTTGCCATGGCTTGTACTTTAAAGTATAATTCTTCAGTAAACCAGTCAAGTTCTTCGGGTTTAATTCGTAAGAAGTGAGGTTGTTCGGCTCTTGCAATTAGAAGTAAATCGTTGACTAAACGGTTCATCCGATTTAGTTCATCGGTGACTAACTCAATAGTTTCGTTTTGTTTTTCTGGCCGATATTTGAGTACTTCTAAATGACCTTGAATAATGGTAATTGGGGTTCTTAATTCGTGTCCAGCATCTTTAAGAAACTCTTGTTGACTTTCAAAAGCTAACTGGAGACGATCGAGCATAGCATTGAAAGTAGCACTTAATTCGGCTATTTCATCGTTTCCAACAGCAGAAATCCGCTTTGACATATCGGTTTGCGTAATTTCACGAGCCGCTTCTGTAACTTGACGCAGGGGAAATAGAACCCTTCCCGCACTTATCCAAGCAATTATAAAAAACAAGGTTAAAACGACAGTTGCCACCTTAATTACTAGGATAATCGTCTGGGTTCCAGTTTGATAATCCGCTCTGGCATCGCGAATTGCAACTATAACTCCCCTGGTTCCATTTATGTTAATAGGTTTGGCTACATGGTAAATTGGCCCATCAGGGAGAATTAACTCGTTACGGGTTAAATCGGAAACCTTTTCCCATTCTGTAATTAATTGAGAATTCTGAGTAATTTCTTTTGGTAGCAGTAATTGATTTGATTTAAAAATCCGTCCTTTAATTAGTGTCAAAATATACTCGTCTCTTGCAGAAATATGAAACGGTAAAACTCTTTCAACAACAGATTCTAATTGATTTGTAGACGGATTATCATTAACCAAATTTTGTTCAACCAAACGATTAAATTTACCAACCTCTGCTACTAAAGCATCTTGAGTTCGATTTTGTAAAACATCACAGAAAATTTGACGAGTTACTCCAACTGAAACCAATACAGTGGATGTGGTAAGCAGAAAATACCAAGCTAAAATGCGAAAGCGAACACTGGAGAAAATTCTTCGCTTAGAAGAGTTTGATGTATTTTGATCAAATTCCCTATTCTTGTAATTAGAAAAAATCTTGGGTTTCATTAGCTCTTATTTAATAAAACGCTTGAGGGGTACCCATGACGAGAAGCTAAAATTTCTCACTGGGCTTGAAATTGGTAATTCACTTCTTGCTTGGGAGGAGCAGTTATATGCTGCTGAAGATGATCCAGATAATGCATCAAGCTTAAACTTGATTTTAGTCGTTTTGGTTGAGGTGAATGAAATCTATAGCTCATGGTTTTTTTATATCTAACTTTTGACGTTTTGTGATTCGTTTAAAGAACCCCCGGACTACTTTTCGCTGGTCAACCGCGTGTAAAATAATAAAAGCTCCGAAAGTATAAGCTAGCCAAAAATGAATACTTCTACCTAAATCAACCAGTTCGCTATTTTGAGGAAATAAATCAGGTAAAGTTATCCCCAAAAAGCGCACATTACCACCTTTAAAAGAATTGGAGAAAAAGAAACCACTTATAGGTACAGCCCACATAAATAGATAAAGAGCAGTATGAAGAGCAAATTTCTGCATCCATTCACGACTATACTTTGGCAGACGCTTAGTATACTTCTTCCACCATACCCGCAGCAAAGTCAAAATTCGCCAGGTTAATAAAGCCATTGTTAGCACTCCCACAGTTTTATGAAAGTCGTAGAGAGGGTTGCGTATGAAAAAATCTCTGGGTAAACGTGCCATAAAAGCTCCACCAACGAAAAGCACGATGTAGCATTTAAACATCCACCAGTGAATTGACATCAGATGCTTGAAAGCTGAATTTTTCCTTGGTTTGATAGCTTTTGAAGCTTGACTCATCGTTTTTCTCCTTAAGTTGTTTGCAGCTTATACAACTTAAGTTTGATGTCAGTGTTTAAATTAACCGTGAAAGTTTTATGAAAGATTTTTTAGATTTACAAGGAGATGGGGTTATACCAATTCTGTATGAGACTGCGCTTATCGCTCTCACTCTAAAAGAGTGGAGCTACCACTACAAAGCCAACGAAGGTTGGCTAAATTTGGCGCATCTTTATAAAGAAATGCTATTACAAGGGGACAAGGAGAGATTCGGAGAAATTTCAACTAATAGTTCATTAGTATTAGTTATAATTATTTAGTGTGTAGAACTACGGGAGAATTACAAGAAACTCACCGTAAAACCCCAAAGTTGCCGCGATCGCAACAATAATCGGAGTAATATTAATTACAATTGTGATTAAAAATCATTCTTCATTGCCATCCAACCACCAATCAATAAACCTCTATAAAACTGAGTCACTTTACTAAAACCAGCTTGCTGTAATAATTCTAAAACTCTTGTTTCAGAAACTGGATATAAAGACTTATTCATTATTTCTAAAAGTTCTGCCTTTTTTGCTTCTGGTATACCCATTTCTTTCCAAAACTCTTTCATCAAAGAAATCATCTGTTGAAAGTCATCGGTTCCCTTTTCGCCAAAAAAATCAATTAATATAAAAGTACTAGATGGCTTCATTCTCTGGACAATGCTTTGTAAAAAAGCCAATTTACTACCATCATCCGGAATATAGCACATTACTAAAATACTTGTTGCCGCATCATAAATAGAAATTTCTGGTAAATCGTTAATATATCCTTTAAATAACTTAATTTGCTCAGACAAACCATGGTGCTGTAATTTATTTTTAGCAATCGCAAGCATCTTCTCGGAAGGATCTACACCTAAAAGTTGCCACTTAGAATTACCTTGACCAAATTTTACTAACTCCATTCCCGTACCAGCACCGGCAACTAATACATTAGTTTCATCTGGTAACTTTGCTTGCAAACAAGCCAAAGCCATTTGATGGATTACTTCATAACCAGGAAAAACCGATGGAGTCATTTTGTCGTATTCATCACCTCCAATTGCAGCATTACGATCGAAATCAATAGTTTGTTGAGTCACGAGTTTCTAACTCCTGAAGGGTTAAAAATTTGAACTAATAACTAATAACCCCTAACCCCAGCCCTGTCAAGGTAACATTTAAACAGTTATTATATCTGTGAGGATCGTCGTGATGAGTAATGAGTGATGTGTAATGAGTGATGAGTAATGAGTAATAAGTTATAAGTTATGAGTTATGAGTGATGAGTTATAAACGCCATCTTGTCAATCGGATTATATAGTAAGTAATCAACCGGACTTGATATCATATGCTAAAAACAAAATATTGATGGCAATTTCCTATAAATTGAACAGGCTCGCAGCATTTTCTCTCCCCTCATCTGTAGAGGGGAGGGGATTTAAGGGGTGGGATTTCTATAAAGTTAAAAATCATCCTTCATCGCCATCCAACCGCCAACCCATAAACCCTTAGCAAAACTTATCAACTCCATTCCTGTACCAGCTCCGACAACTAATAAATTAGCTTTATCGGGTAACTTAGTCCCCAAACAAGCTAAAGCCATCTTATGCATTGGTTCATAACCAGGTAAAACCGACGGTGCTATATTGTCGTATTCATCACCCGCGATTGGTGCATTTCGGTCGAAATCAACAGTTTGTTCGTTCACAAATCTTTAACTCCTAACCGTTAATTCAAGCACGAGGAAGGGATAAGGAGGTAGAGTAGAAATCACCGATACCATGCCCTCCAGGAGCTTCTGATTCAACTGCTAATCTTTAACCTTAACTACTCCCCACTGTCATGGTACTGTTAACAGTTAACTGTCATGCTACTGTTAACCGTCTCTCGTAACTTACCAATCCAATCATTAATGCCATCCTTATTCAGACGATAACTTAAAGGATGAGCAATTAACATCCCCGTACTTTCATATAAAGTAGCGATTTCAATCAAACCATTTTCCTTTAGAGTTTTTCCCGTGGAAACTAAATCGACGATGGCTTCCGACATTCCCGTAATTGGTCCTAACTCCACAGAACCATATAGGGGTATAATCTCAACAGGAAAATCTAAACTTTGGAAATAATCGCGAGCGCAATTTACATACTTTGATGCAACTCTGCAATCAGTAGGTAATTCTAAAGGTGATCGGTAAGAGCTTGAAGCTTTTACCGCCACCGCCATCCGACAATAACCAAACCCCAAATCAACTAAACGTGCTACCTGGGGCTTTTTTTCTCGCAGCACGTCTTCACCAACAATACCTAATTGAGCCTGCCCATATTCTACATAAACGGGTACATCCTGCGCTCTTACCTTAAGCCCCCTAGCTCTGCCGCTAGTATCCAATATTTGTAACTGACGATTTTCTTCTGCTAAAAAAGCACTAAAATCCAAACCCACAGATTGCAGTAAGCGAATGCTGTGTTTGAGAAGTTCACCTTTTGGTAGCGCAACAGTTAACATAATGATTTTAGTTGTTAGTTGTTGATTGTTGGTGGTTAGCGATCGATTTTCTTCGCCTTTTTATCCCTCTCTCTTTAACCTACCATTTATTTAGTATGGGATTTTAATCATATATATTTATAGATCGAAAATCTAAAATCAAGATGCGAATTTTGATAGTTGACGACGAAATTGAACTCACCAACCCCTTGACTCGCTTATTAACTCGTGAAGGTTACAGTGTTGATGCGGCTTTTGATGGTATAAGTGGCAGCGAATTAGTACAAACAGGTGATTATGACTTACTCATTCTAGACTGGATGCTGCCAGGAAAAACAGGTTTAGAAATTTGTCAGCAATTACGACAGCGAGGTATAACCACACCCGTATTATTTCTCACTGCAAAAGATACTTTAGACGACAGAGTCGAAGGTTTAGATGCCGGTGCTGATGATTACTTAGTAAAACCTTTTGAATTACGAGAATTACTAGCAAGAGTTCGAGCTTTACTAAGACGCGTTGGTGCGGAAGAATACACCAATACAAGTAAAAGAACTGTTGTAGAAGATTTAGAATTAGATTGCCAAAATCAAATAGCTTATCGCCAAGGAAGAGTAATTGAATTATCAGAAAAAGAAAGTCAATTACTACAATTTTTTATGGGAAATACTGGCAAACTCTTAACCCACGCACAAATCATGCAAAACTTATGGAAAGAAGATGAACAACCCAGCAGTAATGTTATTGCTGCATTAATTCGTCTTTTACGGAGAAAGATTGAAGTTAAGGGTGAAACACAACTGATTCATAGTGTTTATGGTAAAGGTTATCGATTTGGCGTTTAAGAATTTCGATCTATTAAATAGTGTGGAATTAATTGACAAACTATTACTTTTATTAAACCTCCCTATCCCTCTGCGTGAGCCTCTGGGCTCCTTTGCGTTTTAAAAAGTATCAAAATTTATAAATTCCGATTAATTTCTTCCTGCATCTTCTCTCTCAACCCTTCTGCTTTCTGATAAAAATCTCTTCGATTTTGACTATTCTCAACTTTCACCAAAGGTTGAATAAAATAACGCAATTTAGTCCTCCCAGCCCAAACACCCATACTAGGAAACAGAGCAAACCAAGGAATAAAAGGTGAAGCTGGTAAAAAAGGCAAACCAAATAATTTTCGCAACCAATCAACATTTAAGGTATAAGGATGCAGCTTTTCGCTACCAATACAAATAACAGGTAAAATCGGCACTTGATATTTTTGACTTAACTGCACAAAGCTGATATCGAACTTTTGTAATTGATAGCGTTTAAACCAACCTTTTCCAGGCCCTCGTAAACCTTCTGGTGCATATAATAAAATCTTTTCTTGTTCAATTGCATCCTCAAAATCATCATACCTTGCTTTGACACCACCCAAAACTTCTGACCAACCCGGTGGCAGCCACCAACTCATCCAAGGATGTTCAAATAAATCAACTCCAGCTAAAGGATATACTACCCATTTCTGCTGTTTACTTAATAAATACCCTAAGGTTAAAATATCCCACGGAAAACTCATCCCCGCATGATTCATAGCTACAATTAATGGTCCATCTTTAGGTAAATTTTCGATTTTTTGTAATTCAGCACGATAGTAATATTTAATAATTGGTTGTAGAATTTCCTCTCGAAAAGCTGTTTGATAATTTGAGTTAAATTCAGTTACTTTCTCCCCGGGAAAACGACAACCCAAACGCAACCAACGAATCAATAATGCTAAATAAAATCCTAAAGGAATTAAAAATAAAATATATTCTAACCAATTCCAACCATCCGGATCGTCATAATAATATTGCCAGTGGCGGTTAAATAAAATCAGCCATCCTGGAGGATACCACAGACAAAACCAATCAAACCAACCAAACTTAAATCCCCCAACTGATTTTTGTTTGAATTGAGGATTAACAAGGTTTTGTGAATTTTGTTGAACCACAGCGGTTGAGTATTTTTCTACAACTGAATTAATAAAATCCTAACTAAATTACCATTAAACTGACCTCATACTGGAGGGGGAAATTAATACTTTGGCAGTTATAGCCTCATTCCTAGTTATAGCTGCTGCTTTTTATTACATTTTTGATACATTTAAAACGTAGAATTATATTTCGCTGATGTTAGAAGATAAACCCCTAATTATAACTAAAGAAGATGAGATAAACCAATTTTTTCCGCGATCGCCAATTCTCACCAGTCAAAATACTGGCTGGGATGGAGTATGTTTCAGATATATTCATGTACCTGCATACGAAATCCCCGAAGTCTGTAGCCCCGTTGCACACAGTATTACTATTTTTACTCACGGTAACTATGTTGCTCGCGCAGATAGAACCCTAGATGGACGTTTTAAGTGTGACTCGGTAGTTGGCGGCGACATAGTAATTACTCCGGCAAATGTTGGCCACAAGGCTGCTTGGGATAAAGAAGGCGATTTTATCATCTTGGGTTTTGAAACCAAACATTTTGCCCGTGCTATTGATGAATCGGCAGAACCAGAACAAGTTCAATTAATACCACATTTCGCCACAGCAGATCCTTTAGTTTTACAAATTGGACTGGCAATTAAAGATGTTTTAGAAAATAATCCATCGGGAAGTCGTTTGTATGCGGAGACAATGGTAAATGCTTTGACAGTACATTTATTACAACGTTATTCTGCGCGAAAACCGAATATTAAAGTATATAAAAATGGTTTATCAAAAAATCAATTAACTAAAATAATTGAATATATAAAAAATAATCTGGATAAAGATTTAGGTTTAAATGAATTAGCTAGTTTACTACAGATAAGTCCGCATTATTTTTGCGAGCTATTTAAAAAATCAATGGGAATTCCACCCCATAAATATGTAATTCAAACTCGCTTAAATAGAGCTAAAGAATTATTATTAACAGGAAATTATAGCATTGCACAAGTAGCTTTTATAGTTGGTTTTGCCAATCAAAGTCACTTAAATAGACATTTTAAAAAGTTTTTTGGTGTAACACCTAGAACAGTCAGAAAATCATTTATGTAATTGCCGTTACGCCTAAATTATTTAATTAAGTAATTATCAACACTCTCATAAATAGAATTTATTATATTTAATTTATTAATAATGCATTAAATTTTATTTGTGCTTGAAAATAAATCATTAAATCATTTAAAATCAATTTAGAGCATTAAAAATCATCATAAAGTTTTCGTTTTGAGGCAATATAAAAGAAGATAAGAGAAACAGACTCTTTTTTCCTTAATAGCCTTCAAGTAGCTAAACCCTATCTAAGCAACACCTACCACAAGACAAAATCTCCGCGATCGCCTTAGAGCAGAAAATATTATATTTATCGCCAAAAAACCAGTATTCGCAAAAAAACACAGGTACCAGTTAGGGATTGTTAATCTCCAAGCTTAGGTAAATTTTCTACAAAAAAGCTATATAAGTTACTGCAAAACAGAATTTATTCTTCAAGCTCCAAATTCTAGTTTTACAGGCAACCAAAGCACAAGCATTATTTCTACTCCTAGATTTTTGAAATCTGGGTTTCTAAATTTTTATGTTAATTATGAGGTAATTGTATGCTCGATGTTAATTCATTCAACCAAGTAAACGATATTGTTAATCTTCTAGAAACAGGTTTAGGAAACCAACAAGAATTATTCCCCCAATTAATGGAGACATTAATGTCAGGAAATTCCTCATCTTTTGATTTTCTGGGTGGTGGAGAAGGAGACGATACCCTTAACGGTGGTACAGAGAAAAATTGGTTGGTAGGCGCACAAGGAAACGATATTCTGGTTGATGGCGACGGTGGCGACTTGATGGTGGGAGGAGACGGCAGCGATCAATTTTGGATTGACAGTTTCGATATTCCAGAATCACTAAGTACTATATTAGACTTCGATGCTGGTACTGATACAATCAAAATCAATAATCCAAGCATGAGTTTTGACTCATTAACCTTCGAGCAAATTAACGGAAACACTACCATTTACGAAGAAGGAAACCCTTTCGCAACATTAATTGGTGTCAATAAAGATAGTTTGACACCCGAGAGTTTTATTTTTAGTGATGATGCGATCGCAAATCAATTCCAGGCAACCGCCGGCTCTGTTATTCCGGTTTCACCAACCCCCAGTACAACCCCCGGTACATCTCAAAGTCTTCCCGATATAAACTTTTCCCAGATCGAACAGTTTATCTCAAATTATCTCAGCCAGCTTTTGAATACACCGCTCCAAGACTTTTTGACTTTATTTACGTCGGGAGTTCCCAACACTCAATCCCAATCAATATCGATTTCAGATTACACCAGCTCCGGGGATGCTATTACTAACGATAACTCTTACGCAGCATTAGAAAACACTCAATATAATTTCGCACGTAGTTATGTAGATTGAATTCCATACATTAGGCAACCTAGATAAATTAATTTTCGTAGTGAGAGCAAGATGCTCTGACTAGTACTCCACCACATAAGTTATGAGGGGTTTGTAGTAGCGCTTGGGCGCACGCGGATTTCAGATGCGCCCAAGCGCTACTACGAACGAATCTTCCTTTACCCCGCAAAATTAATGTGGTGGAATACTAGGAATCATCTATTTTTTTATTAGAAATTAACATATCCGAAAAACGTACAAAAAAATCGGACAAATATACAAGACAGCGGCGAGTTAATTTCCCATATTGGTAATAAAAGCAATTGTTTTACCAAATGGGAGGAAACCATGCCAAGAATTGAAACTAAAGTCGAACCGATGACGATTAATTTTGGTCCCCATCATCCGGCGATGCATGGGTGTTTCCGAATCATCGTCACTCTCGATGGGGAAGACGTGGTTGATTGCGAACCCGTTTTAGGATATCTGCATCGGGGAATGGAAAAAATCGCTGAAAACCGTACTAATATCATGTATGTTCCCTACGTCAGTCGTTGGGATTACTACGGTGGCATGTTTAATGAAGCGGTTACAGTTAATGCTGTCGAAAAATTGGCTGATATCCCAATTCCCAAACGCGCTAGCTATATCCGAGTACTTATGCTCGAATTAGCGCGAATTGTCAATCATTTGCTGTGGTTGGGGCCTTTTATTAGCGATATCGGCGCACACAGCCCGACTTTTTATACTCTTCGCGATCGCGAAATGATTCTCGATTTGTTTGAAGCTGCTACGGGTTATCGCATGGTTAACAACAACTATTTTCGCATTGGCGGTGTTGCTGTGGATCTACCTTATGGTTGGGTGACTAAGTGCAAAGATTTCTGCGATTATTTCATACCTAAGATAGATGAATACGAAAGATTAATTACTAACAATCCTATATTTCGTCGGAGAGTAGAAGGAATAGGAGTACTTAGTCGTGAAGACGCGATTAACTGGGGTATTTCTGGTCCAATGTTACGAGCTTCTGGGGTAAAGTGGGATTTACGCAAGGTTGATCATTACGAATGTTATGACGATTTTAATTGGGAAGTACAGTGGGATAAAAGCGGCGATTGTTTGGCACGTTATTTAGTGCGTGTGGGAGAAATGCGCGAATCGGTAAATATTATTAAACAAGCGATTCAAGGTTTACCCGGTGGTGCTTACGAGAATTTAGAAGCCAAACGCATGGCAGCGGGTAAAAAGTCTGAGTGGGATGGTTTTGATTATCAATACATTGCCAAAAAAGTTGCACCTACATTTAAAATTCCTAAAGGCGAACATTACGTACGTATCGAATCGGGTAGAGGAGAATTAGGAATTTATTTAATCGGCGATGACAACGTTTTTCCTTGGCGTTGGAAAATTCGACCTGCAGATTTTAACAATTTACAAGCATTACCGCAATTAATTAAAGGAATGAAAGTAGCAGATATTTTTGTAATTTTAGGAAGTATTGATGTGGTAATGGGTTCTGTTGATAGATAGTTGATGGTTGATAGTTGATGGTTGATAGTTGCTAGTTGTTAGTTGATATTTGTTCGCAAATTAAATCTATATTATCTACTTTTCCTCGATTAATTTCCGATAATCTCCTGTTCACTGCTCACTGCTCACTGATTAAGGAATCCAACAATATTCTATATTGGGCTGTCCGTTAATTTTATTTATTGACTGTTTACCCAGTTTGAAATTATGCTGTTCGTAAAATAAGCAAGCTTTCGTATTACTTTGTAATGTAGTAAGCCTCAATCCTTCGGGGCAAATTGTTTTAGCTTTTTCCAGTAAAGCTTTACCAACACCTTGGTTTTGGTAATTAAAATCCACGAAAAGCTGATTTAATTCTTTTTCTTTCTCCATAACCACAACAAACCCTACAATAGAGCTTTCAACTTCAGCAACCCAAATATTCCCCCGCGAAGCAATATCATTCTCAAAACGAGCTTTCCATGAAGAATATGGCTGCGGATGTTTAATTTGAGGAAACGTCAGATGCCAAGTTTTCCACCACAGCTTAACAACCTGTT
>JBHJJJ010000276.1:0-10273 GCA_050042755.1 Rivularia sp. (in: cyanobacteria) | reverse complement strand
TATCGAAAGATAGGGTGTGATGTAGTCGTGGTAGTGTGGGGTGTGGGTAGGTGGTGTGGGAGGGGTGGGTGGGGGTGTGGAGGGGGGGGGGGGGGGGGTGGGGGAAGGTGGGGGGATGGGGAGGTGGTGAGAGTGGGAGATGGGGAGTTGGGGAATCAATACTCAATACCCTATTCTGAATAGTTAAATTTAAGAAAAATCTCCAATCATCAATTGCTAATGCTGCAAAATATTCTTGAAATGTAGGATGATAAAAGGCATATACTTTTTCACCTTGATTTTCCGAGATTCCGACTTGATTGAGCCAGCCTAACTGAAGCGCTAATTGAAAGACACCTTCATCTGGTGCACCTAAGACTTCGCATACAAAACGATGTCTGAGGCGGAACTTACTTTCCTCCGCTGCAATCGCCATTAATGCGAGTTTTCCTAAAGCTTGATTTAACTGCTTTCTCTGAGTTGATGTGGTGGGGAATCTATCTTGTTTCCATTCGTAAATTGACTCCACAAATTTCTCATACAGCATCGCTTTGGTGTTGGGTAATCCACCGCATCTTAATCCCCAAATACGGCACATCAAGGCTAACCGCAGAGGATTCTTAAGTGCATCGCGAATTCTTCGTCGTGAAGGTTTTTCTAATTCCGTCTGTAGATTATCCCCTAATTCTGGATTCTCCTGAAACCAACAACTGATAAATTTTGGCATCAAATCTAATGTACGAGAATTACCATAAGTAAAATTCAGATTGCGGAAAGTTTCAAAATCTTCTAAAGCATTTTTTCGGGCATCCCAAACATTCAGCCGACAAGTAATAATTATCGAAGCATCTGCTACCCAACCTTTAAGATACCCAGCAATTATACTTAAAGCAGAACTCGATTCGATCGCCATTTCATCCACAGCATCCAGCAGCAACCATACCCGCCCTTGGTTAAATTGTTCGCAAAACGAATCTTCTATCTCTGGAGAAATGCGTCGCTTGCGAGTGGCTGCCCTCAACCAATTTCCAATTAAATATTCTTCTAAACTTTTTCCCTGCAAATCGGCAAGAGATACCCAAATCGGTAAATCTTGGGTATTATCGGCTATCCACGAAGCAATCTTTTGTAACAACGTAGTTTTACCCGCACCAGGTTCACCTACAATGGCAATGCGACTACAATATTTTGATTTAAGTTGTTGCAAAAAGGCATTTAAAGTTAACGTTTCATTAGAATCGCCATCTTCCGACTCATATAATTGCGAACCGTTGACTGGATTAACATCACCACCGCGTCTTTCTCTGTGCTTACGTTTCACCACACCCAAGGGTACATAATCTTCCTCCAATGAAAAAGTAACCCCATCCACGCTCGTTAGGGGATTAGTAGTTAATCGTTGATGATTATCCGCAGACAAAGTTTTACAACAAATTTCAACCCAGTTGAGAGAGGGGGGATGAAGGGATGGGGGCATGGGGACGAGGGAGGGATGGGGAGATGGGGGGATGGGGAGATGGGGGGATGGGGAGAAATTAATATTCTCTTTGTCTCCTCCTTTCCTCCTTTCCCATTCGGTATCAAATTTTTTTAAATTCGCTTCCATTTCCCAGCGAGAGTACCAAAGATTTAATGTAAAATGCCAATTTTCCGAACCTCCGCGAGTTGCGCGATTATCTTCGATAATTTCGAGAAAATCCGTGAATCGTTTGATTGCTTCTTTGATTTGTTCGGCTTTTAACGGAGTTTGTGTCCCCTGTAAACTTGTTAATTCTTGCAAAAACCGAACCTTAGTTCTGATAACTAGGCGTTTTTCCGTTAACCAGCGAATTTGGATATGGGCACGTATTGCATCAACTACAGCTTCGTCGCATAAATCTAACTCATCGTTAGCATAAGCTAAAAGAGCCTCTAGCAAACGCTTTCCTCGCTTCTGAACTTGTAAGCCATAGCTAACTCTTGCCATAACAGTACCATGACAGTTATCAGTGATCAAATTTTAACTCCTTCCTACTCCCTACTCCCTACTCACTACTCCCTACTCACTACTCCCTACTCACTACTCAATGTTCACTGTTAACTGTTCACTGCTCACTGTTTTTTACTTCCTTAATAACATCACTCATCGGATGTTGTTTGTCATTAAAATCTAAGGATACTTCACATCTAGTCAACGGAAAAGGTTCCAACATCTGACGATTTTCTCCACTTTCTAATCGCCACCAAAGAGTTTGTACTACTATTTGCTTTCCATCTACTATTTCAAAAGTTATTTCGCCAAGATTATTTAAACCGACAATTTCTGTACCATGTCCCTTCTTGCTAAGATAATTACGATAGTTTTTCGCCATTGATAAGTATTTTTCTAAAGCTTGTTTGCGGTTTTCTCCCGGTAAAGGCGCAGTTACAGAATTTGTCTCAATATTTTCAACTTTTGGTTCGCTTAATTCTTCATCTTTAGTTGCTAAGAAATCGATTCGATACCACCATTCAGGTTTATGAGTAATTTCTAATCTCCGAAAATGATTTCGCTCTTTAACTAAATCAATTGTTCCAGGACTACCCTTTATATTTAAAGAATTACGTTGAAATATATCTTCTGCAAAAAGAGAAGTATTACCAACATTTACTTCTTGCTTTTGTGTATTTCCCCATCCCAATACTTCTGCTGTTGGTAAATCGCTATTTACTCCAATAGGCACAAAACCTTTTTTATGTGCTCCATGACTACCACTCATACCGCTAACTTCATTCTTAAATGAACTGCTAGTTAATTGAGCAATTACTAATTCAGAATTAACAGGCTCCGGACTTTCAAAAGGATGTATTGCTCCATATTGCAAACGCGCACCAAAACTGTAGTGAACATCGCCAGATAAAAACACTATACGACTTTTGGAATTAGGTAATGCTCTTAATGCCAATCTAGCAAGCATTCTTTCAAAAGCAGTTTTATCTAATGCCCAAGCTTCTGTATCAAAACCCCAAGCCGCATTACCAAGTTTCTCGTAAAAACTTTTGGCGATTTTTTGCAGGTTTTCTATAAAAGGTACGCCGATAAAAGGGCCAGGAGAAATAATAAAACTAACTTCAATATCATCCCGACGCACTTGTTTTGATATCTGTTCGTCGTAACCTTCCTGACTTATCAAAGCAGGGAAATCGAATTCCTTACCGGGAAATTCCCGCCAAGTACGCGTATCAAGTACTATTACTTCATAACCTGGACCATTAACTGTATAATGCCACGTCAAAGCTGCATCGTCATGAGGTATTTTTTGTGAGTTTTGTTCAATTTCTGCAACTAATGGTAAACCTATCTTCTGAGTAATAAGTGATTCATAAATTGTATTCTCACCACCACTAAATGACCAACCTACAGCAGCTTTGAGTAACGCTTCACCAATGCTCTCTTTTGCAAATTGTTCGGGAGTATTTCCCCAAGCCTGACAAATCGTATAAGCCAATATACCATTTTGCAAAATCCGTCTTCCCAGAGGTTTATCGAGAGTGCGGGAACACCAAGCCATATTCAAATACCAGTCATCAGTAATTTCGTGGTCATCGAATATCATATATGTAGGAACATTTGCTAAAGCACGTCTTACACTTTTCAAAGTTGACCAAAAATCTCTCACATATTCAACTTCTTTTTCATAAGATTTCCCACCATTATTTTTTGCCCCCAAATCATCTGAATTAACATCACTAAAATCGGGGAAAAATTCAGCTTCAACCCACAACACATCACTCCAAGCAAATAAATGCATTGCCAAATATTCCCCGAAGGTGAATAAATGACTTTTCGCAATATCAGTGACGTTGCTTAACTTACCAAAACTTGCTGTAAAACCAGCAATTTTCATCGCCAAATTATAGCGTTTTCCCGGATTTAATTCTTTTAAATTCTCAACCTCCGGTAACTTTTCCGACCACCCTAAAAGCGTTTCACTCGCATCCATCAACATAAAAAGTAATACATCGGCGACATCATCTGCATAAATTTGATCGCCAGTTAGAAACAGTTGATGAGGTCGTTTTTGTGGTTCTTGTTCTAACGCTTCTTTGATCATCTTATCCACCGCAGCAAGAGCATCTAAACTTTCACCGTGGGGTTTTCGACAAGAACCGTGAATGATACGTAAATCTTGAAAATTCTTTGGTGGTAATGCAAAAGAAGGTAATTTATATCGAGAATAAGTAATGTCTTCTAGGGAACCTAATTCAGTTAATATACCCGGACTATTAAGTAATTCTCCGTTACCAAAATCTAAATCATAAAGATAATTTTCACCGTTTATAAGTATTTTTGACGAAGCCTTAGCAGTCACGGCAACAACGTGTAAATTAATGCCAATTCTTGCCGTAGTTCTAGAATTTTCAAATAAAAAATTATGGTTTTTATCGAATATTGTTAAAGTGACACGACGACTTGCTTTTAAAGCCACCCATACAGTTACAGAATCGGGTTCGGTACGTCGTAAAATTGGTCCAGCAAGAACAAGCGGTAAGTTATTAATACGTTCCCTTAATGGTGTCCATCCCATGTAACTGTTATCCCATCTACAGTTTCTTATTCCTGTTATAACGGGTTTGGGTTAAGAGAAGATATTAAATTCAATTTTTTGGGGATGATTTTTTAGAAGTAGAATTTTATGTTGGAGAAAAATTGTAGCGCGTGTAACTAAATAACTAAGTCAAGGGTTAAGAGCCAAATTTTTTTCTCCTAAAAAAATTCTCATGGGTACCCGTCATAGATTGTTCGATCAAAAATATCAAATTATCCTCTGATAAACAAAACTTGTCTAAAAACTGTGATTAATTAAACTTTTGTATTCATATTCTGTTACATACTCGTTACTTAAGTTTACAAAAAAAATATTATTGACACTATTCTCAATTATTTGACGAGATTACAAGGATTTGCGCTGTAGTGTGCTATTGTTATGCTTAGGGAAGCAGTTTATTCAATTTTTTAAGTTTATATTAAATAAACCTTAAATAAGCAGTAATTTACCTCATTTTGACATTATTTACCTACCTTAGCGTAGGAAATGATTTAAAAATATTGGACAAAAGCTCCGGATGATTGTAAAGAGATATAAAGTTATAAGTGATTTAAAATACTATTTTGCTGTGACTCGAATACTGATATTGACAAAAATAACTTTATTGTATCTAAAAGATTAGATCGAGATTTAGATTAAATTAGAGGTATTGATTGCAATACCTACATCAATAGAACAATTTGGCGATAAGCCTGCATAGCATGGGGCGAGCGATCGCGCTGTAGATGCTTTTGATATTTACGGTGTTGTGATGCCATTTCGACCTGGAAGTAAAGAAGCACCAAAGCGTGGTAAATGTTAAATCAACCGTGGCGAATGGATTAGATAAAGAACGTTTTAGGTTTGGTTGGTGTATTAGAGGAAGAATAATGGGATTTGAATATAAATCTTTAATTAAACCTATGACAATTCTCCAAAGTAAAAACTTATCAATAGGAGATATCCACCGTCTTTTCGGTTATCAAAGACAATATAATGATTCATTTTCATCATTGTTATCTATAGAACCTTTAACGGAATTTGAGCGGCAAGAAGTTTTACAAATTAGAACGGATTTTGATAACTACATTATAGAAAGTAAAGTTTTAGAAGGATTAGTAAAAGCTTTAATTGTTTTTCCATTAATGCGATTAGCTGGTTTTTATCGCTTTCCTATTAAGATAGCTTTGGAAGAAAATATCGCCGATATAGTTATTGAGGATGAGGATACAAAATTTACGGGTAGATTAGATATTTTAGCTGTTAATAAAGAAAAATTAAACGCAGCGAAAGTATCTTTTTGGGTTTTGATAATTGAAGCTAAGAATAGTGAAATTGCTGTATCCGCTGGTTTACCTCAATTACTTACTTACGCATATGAATGTTTAGAACACCAAAAATCAGTTTGGGGTTTGACTACTAACGGAAGAGAATATCAATTTGTTTATATTCAACAAGGTAATCCTCCAACATATCAGTTAATGCCATTATTAAACTTGATGGAATCTGAGCGAGCAGTTGAGTTGTTGCAGGTTTTTAAAAGCTGTAGCGGTTAGTTGAGTAGGGTAGACATTGTAGAGACGTAGCACTGCTACGTATCTACATTTGCTGTACCAACCAGCGACGAAACAATTCCACAATAATAGACAATCGTCCTTGGGTTTCTTCAACAACATCATGACGCTGCAAAGTCTTTATTGCTTCTTCTAAATTTTTCTCGTCAAAACCTTTTTTAGAAACTTCTGCGATCGCCGAGTGGTAACTTAATCCTTGTGGATGCGGTGCAAGTACCTGAAGTATAGCTTGTTGTCCTTTTGCACCCTGCTTTGCTTGACTCCAAACGCCATGGAAATAGTAGCGTCCTCGTTTAAAGAAGTCAGTATCATTGATAATTGCTTCCACATCTTTCACAGTGAAAACTGGATCGCGATCGCTTCCTAATTCAAAAACTTGGTCGTTGTAGCGACGAACTAACACAAAACCGATTAATTGCACTAAATAAGGTTGTCCGTGGGTGAGTTCGTAGATTTTATCTAATGCTTCTGGTTTGTAATCGAGAAGGAAATCTTCTTTTGAAGACGTTGCGTGTGGAGACGTTACATGTAACGTCTCTACATCATTATCTGAAAATTGTATGGGGTTAGCAAGAATTTGACGGGTAACAGCAGGTTCCATAAAACCCACATGAATGGGAATAACGCTAGCAAAGAAAGGTTGAAAGTAATCTGCTGTCATCTCTTCTAAAGTATGTAAACCTGCAAAAGCAAAAGCAATTTTAGAATTCATTTGTAATAATCCTCGGAGATAACCGAGAAAATTTTTCGGAATTTTACCTGCTGTAATTAGTTCTTCGATTATTTCAAATTCATCAATGGCGATAATTAAACCTTGTAGAGAGGTTTCATGCAATTTATCTACAACCTGTTTCAAATATCTTTTTTCAGAACATAGAGCGTAGTAGAAATCATCCTCGTCATAAACTTGACTCATGTCAAAATAAATTGGTTTACGAGACGTGATTAATTTTTTTTCTGCTTGTTGAGAAATAGCCCAGAGTAACGAAGATTTACCAATTTCTCTTTCGCCAATCAGCGCTACACTGCTTCCACTATTGAGTGTTTCAAATACCCGCTTAAGTTCTTTTTCTCTACCAAAGAATTTTTTAGAATTTTTAACTATCCCACTCCTAGGTACAAAGGGATTATCAATGATTTTTTCAACTTTTGGCTTTGAAGGGGGAACTAAGAATTTTTTTTTACATAAAGAACTGGTTTAAGATGCTCTGGAATACCTTGGAGTTGAATTTCTACACAGCCAAATTTGTAAGCTTCTTCAACTCCACGATTTGCAGCTAAAGCTTTGTAAAAACCAACAGCAAAAGCGATCGCGGCTTTATCACCAATCGAGTCATTCATCCCAATTACATAGGGAATATGTTTGGCGATAGCCTTTGCTTGAATCTCAGAATAACAGGCATTTAAAAGCACGCAATTAACTTGTTCTACCAACAACTCAAACATTGCAGCTAGAGCATCAGCTTCTACAGATTGAATTTGACCTAACTCATTCTCAAAGTAAAGCTCACCTTGATTCGTTCCGTGTCCAGAAAAATGTATAATACGTGGTTCAACATCGAATATTGCCTGTGTGATATCCCCGACTCTGAGAGATTCTTGCTGTTCTAGCTGAAATTTTCCTGGCTCTTTGGCAATTCGCAATCTTTCTTTAATATCTCGCAACTCTTGCAACAAACGTAGCCGAGAAGCATCGCTTGGATCTGCTGCTAAAAATAGTATTTTTAGCGGAATATCGCTATTCATTCAGGCAATTTTATGAGCTTAATTGCTTATAGATATAAGATTATCGTATTTTATTCTAATGGATGAATATAGTTAAAAATTTTTGCGCTTATTACACATAATCGCCCTCATTCTAGAAGAATGGGGCTATCGGAACAAAGCCCACCGTAAGGTGGGCTAAATTAATGCATCTTTAGAATTAAATGATATTAGCCTACAAAGGTAGGCTTCGTAAATTTAGCCCCAGGCTTATAGCCTGAGGGCGATCTTTCAAAATATAAAAATAGTACGTTACGCTCTCCGATAACACACCCTTGTATATTGAGAATAGTTTAGGTTTATGGTGCGTGACGGTAATTTCAAATCCTAAACGTTATATGTGATAAATTATCGTAACCGTTATACAGCCTACAAAACCAATTAAAAATTAAGAATTACCAACAGAATTTACCCAATTGTCACAAGACGTGGATGGTGCGTGACGGTAATTTCAACTAATTTTGTTATAGGTGATAAATTATCGTAACCGTCACACAACGGCACGGCAATAAAGCCCGAAGTTAATCTACACCGCTTTTTGCCTCAATAAAGGGGGAAGAAAATCTACACCCCTTTTTGCCTCCCCTACAAAGCCAATTACGAATTATTCTAATACCGAATCCTCGGATCTACATAAGCATTCAAAATATCGATCGCAATACTTGCCATGACAACAATTGTGCCGAAAAATATCATAATTCCCTGCACCGTAGGATAATCCCTTTCACTAATCCCCTGAAACAACCGATTCGCCAATCCCGGCCAAGAAAATGTTACTTCGGTTAATACAGCACCACCAAGCAAAGAAGCAAAGGTTAATCCCAAAACTGTAATCACCGGAATTAATGCATTTCTCAAAGCGTGAGAAAACTAAATCTTTCTTTCTTGAATACCTCTTGCTCTTGCAGCTTCTACATAATCGGACTTCATGGTTTGCTGTAAATTTACCCGCACAATCCGCTCGAAAATACCGCTGAGTAATATTCCCAATGTACAGCAAGGTAATATCAAATATCGTATTGCAGTGAAAAACTGACCAAAATTAAAGCTTAAAAGACTATCTATTGTATATAACCCAGTTAAACCTTCCGGTGAAGGTATACTTGCCGGAAATCTTGTTCCTAAAGGAAACCAACCCAACCAAACCGCGAATATTAACTGTAGTATCATTCCCGCCCAAAACATCGGCAGTGCATAAGTAATAGTACCGAATAATCTTCCACCCAAATCTAGGGCAGTACCTGGACGAGAAGCCGAAATCGTACCAACACCAATACCAACAAGTAGAGCAACTATAATCGCAAATATTGCTAATTCCGCAGTTGCTGGGAAATACTGCCAAATAATCTCCCAAACTTTTTGTCCGCGACTAGTTGTAGATTCACCCATATCGAAGACAAGCAATTTACCCAAGTAATTAAAATATTGCAACCACAAAGGCAAATCTAAACCTAATTGTGTCCGTAATTCTTCCTTCGCACTTTCCGGCGCACGTCCACCTAATATAGCATCAACTGGATCGCCAGGAGTCGCTCTAAGTAATAGAAATACTATGGTAATAATAGTCAGAATTTGTAGCGGAGCCAGCAATAAACGAGTTGTAACGTAATACGCTAAAGCTTTTGAACGGGACATATAATTTTAGATTTTAGATTTTGGATTTTGGATTAAAAGTAAGACATTAGGAGTTAGGAGTTAGGAGTTAGGAGTAATTCATTTTGAATTCTCTCCATCTCCCCTTTCTTGTCTCTTATTTTTTAATGTTTCTATATATCAAATTCTGAGTAGCATCTAATCCTACGCCGGTAATTCCATTTTGAGCAAATACGTAATCTTTACTTTGCCACAAGGGAACGTAAGGTACCTCCGAAGCTAATATTTCTTGAATTTCTGCAAAGATTTTTTCGCGTTTTTCGGGGTTTTGTTCCTGACGCTGTTTTCCAATTAGCTCGTTCATTTGCTGACTATAAAAGAACGAACCTTGACTCTGGCTTCCCCCTTTTTCACACCCTTTCTCTGGAGAACCTTTTTCACAAGATAAAAATGGCTGAATGTAATTATCTGCATCTAAAAAGTCAGGATACCAATCAAGCAAGAATGCCGGATATAAACCTTCGCCAATGTTTTTGAAAGCGGATGTAGATTCAACAGTATTCACATCAAATACCAACATTCCATCCATTGTTTTCTTCGCAAGTGCTTTCAAAACCAAAGCTGTTAAACTGCGAGGTGCTGAACTTGAAGGATACCAAATTTCTACTACAGCGGGATTCTCTTTGGAAAAGCCTGCTTTTTTCAGCAATTCTTTCGCCTTTTCCACATTACCTTCACCATATTTTTCTTTAAATACTGGTTTATAAACATCAAAGGTTGTCGGAATCATACTATAAACTTCTTCCGCTTGACCGT
>JBHJJJ010000275.1:0-23671 GCA_050042755.1 Rivularia sp. (in: cyanobacteria) | reverse complement strand
CAGATTCATTATTGAAATTTGGTACAGGTAATGCACGACGATCTACTTTACCACTGGGAGCTAAGGGTAATGCTTCGATAAGTACAATCGCAGAAGGTATCATATGCCCTGGTAGCTTTTCCGTAAGAAAATCGCGTAACTCTTGGACTAGTTCGTTACGATTTGGCTCATCCCGATCAAACTCAGCCCTAGGAACAACATAAGCGACTAAGCGTTGATCCTCAGGGTTCTCTTCTCTAACTACAACTACAACTTCCCTAACAGCTTGGTGGTGACCTAAAAACGTCTCGATTTCTCCAAGTTCAACCCGGAAACCACGAATTTTCACCTGATGGTCAATACGTCCGAGAAATTCGATGTTTCCATCACCAAGCCATCTTCCTAAATCTCCCGTTTTATAAATTAAATCTTGGCGATTTCCTGGTAAGTTCTTCTGAACATTTGTAAACGTGTTCGGAACAAAACTGTTTTTGGTTTTTTCTTCATGTTTCCAGTAACCAGCACCCACACCAATCCCCGATACACAAATTTCTCCAGGAGCACCAATTGGTAATAATTTCATCTGGGAGTCGAGAATGTAGAGATTTAAGTTTGCTAATGGTTTACCAATGGGAACTGTTCGTTGGTTTTCACCCCTCGGCTTGTCAACGATATACTGGGTGATATCATCAGCAGCTTCTGTCGGACCATAAGCGTTAACAATTTTGATTTCGGGATATATCCCGAGCCACTTATTTACCTTACTGACCGATACTGGTTCTCCCACAACCATCATCCATTTCAAAGCTGGCAATTCTCTGGAGTAAATCGGTAGGGAGCAAGTATACTCAAGTAAGCCCCCAAATAATGCTGGTACTAATTCAACAACTGTAACTTGTTCAGATTTTAGTACCTGAATTAATTTATCAGGAATAGCAACAGTTTCAATATCTACTATTACAGTCTTTCCACCAATTAAAAGTGGTGCTAGGAATTGCCATACAGAAATATCCGTTGAGGAAGGAGCGCGTTGTAGAAAACAAAATTCGGACGTTAATTCCAATTCATCAAACTGGGCATATATATGATTCACTGCACCATCATGTCTGACAATTGCCCCTTTGGGTAGCCCTGTTGACCCGGAAGTATAAAGCATATAAGCGGGGTCTGATCCTTCGTTTATTTGCTCTATGTTATCTTTAGGAAGGCTATTAAAATTAAGTTTATCGTATATTGTTAATTCGTTGTTCTGGGTAAGCTGTATATTTGAAGAAACAATCTCGTCTAAACAAATAATAGATTTTAATTGAGAACAGTTACCTATCAAATCCGTTAAAGTATTTAATAGCGAAAAATCAGTTAAGAGAAACCTTACTTCGCTATTAGATAACATATATTCAATTCTATTTGACGGATAAGTACTATCAATAGGTACGTAAGCTCCCCCTGCTTTATATATAGCGAGAATACCTATAAGAAAATTTAGATCGCGGTCTTTATATATGCCAACAAATTCACCTTTTTTTACTCCTAATTTTCGCAGCATTACAGCTAGCTGATTAGCTTTCTCATTTAACTCTTGATAAGTTAATTCAGTTTTTTCATGAACTACAGCTATATTATTCGGAGTTTTATCTACTTGTTCTTCAAATAAGTCATTTATTGTTTGTGTAATCGGATAATCTCCAAAGTTGCTATTATATTCTTCCAATACCTTACGTTTATCGGAGTCATTTAGAACACCAACATCTGAGATATTAATATCAATATTATTAACAACACTTTCAATTACATTTATGTAGTAATTACTGATTAATTTAATATTTTCATTATTAAAAATTAGGTCACTATATTCTATCGAACCACTAATAGTATCATTTTTAACAAGGAAAGAAATAGTAATATCATTATTAAGTTTTGCTAAATTAGCTTTACTATGAATATTTTCTAATAATACTACTATCTCAAAAATTGGACAGCGATTCTGACTTTTAGGTAAATTTAATACTTCAATTAACTCATCAAAATTACAGTTATGATTGTTAAAAGCAGCAATGATTTCGTTTTTAATTTGAAAAATTAAATCTTTGAATGAAAGTTGACCTGTTACCTTAGTACGTAAAGGAATAATTTTACTATTTACACTAATTTCTTCATGTATAGGTATTCCAACAATAACATCATCATTTTGAGTATATTTTTGCTGCAATATATTCAAAGCAGACAATAGTATCCAGTAGATTGAAAAGTAAGAGTCTTTTGCTAGCTTAAGGATTGCTAAAGATAAATCATGTGATAATTCAAAGCTGAGATATCTATTTTTAGTAACAGAATCTGAAGGTCTTACATAGTCAAGCATTAGATTTGTTTCTGGCAGTTGTCCTGATAATTTATTGATCCAATAAATTTTCTGAGACAATAAATTATTTGAATATGCTTTTGTACTCATATTGTTCCCCCGATCGCAAAGTAAATTCCGAATTATGAATATTAGTATGTAAATTTATTTTGACACGCAGTTCTTAAAAGGTTGTTCAATTATCAAAAAATCTTTTATTAAAATAGACATATTAACTAGCTCCAAACTTTAATTGCAGTATAATTTTTTTCTACCTACGCTTTCAACTTAATTACTTGAAACAACATCGAAATTCAATGACATTTCTTTTTCTAACATTAATAACTTAATATCGGGTTCTTGCTTGATAAGGAAGCATAATTCATGAAGACTTACTTTAGGATTCTTTACCATGCCTTCAAGTAATATTTTCAGATGCTCCAATATATCAATTATTGTTGCAGCATCAAAGCAGCGAAAATCATAATTAATTCCAATTGTCAGTTCTGGACCAGGATACCCAACTATATTAAGAGGGTAATTCGTTTTGTAATAGTTAGTTGACTCAGTAATATTTAAACTTCCCCATTCTTCCAAAAATTTACCTGTTTTCTGGTTCTCGAACACTACAAAGCTCTCAAACAAGGGTGTATTACCAAGCACTTCGCTGCACTTTTGAATATCTACCAAAGGGTAATACTCATACTCACGAATATCTATCAGTTGATTTTGTAATTGCTGAAGCCATGGTAATAAATACTCATCCATCTTTACCTTAACATGTACTGGTAAAGTATTAACCATTTCTCCTACCATTGATTCCGATCCCTCTAAATCTACTGGACGACCAGAAACAGTACAGCCATAAACTACATCATTTTTGCAACTGTAATTACTGAGTAGTATAGCCCAAGCCCCCTGAACTAATGTATTCATAGTTAGGTGATGCTGCCTTGCTAATAAATCTAAATTCATTGTGGTTGCTTCCGATAGGCTAGTTTGTATATCCTCATAGCGTTCTTCTACATAAGACAGGTTGTTTGAGTATAAATTCGTTAGCGGAGTAGGCTTTTTAACCCCACTGAGTTGCTGCCGCCAAAATTTCTCTGCTTTGGATAAATCCTGCTGCTTTAACCATTTGATGTAGTCTTTAAAGCAACTACCGCCTGAAAAGGGTACATCTTGACCCCGACAATAGGCTTCATAAATTTCAATTACATCCTTTAATACCAATGCATATGACCAACCATCGAGAATGATCAGATTATGGCTCCAAACAAGATAGTAAGCCTGTTCTTGAATCTGGATGATAGCTACACGCATTAGAGGCGCTTGGTCAAAATCAAAACGCCGCAGACGATCGCTATCGAGAAAAGATTTTAAACGCTCTTTTTGCTCTAATGGTTCGAGTTCCTGCCAATTCCGGTACTCTACAGGCACTTTTACTTGCCTATGCACAACTTGTAATGGTTTTTCCAATTCTTCCCAATAGAAGCTGGTACGCAAAATTGTGTGTCGGTTTGCTACTTGCTGCCAAGCATATTTAAAAGCATCTACGTTCAGATTACCACTAAAAGTGTAGACAAGCTGTATATGGTATAATGCCATTTCCGGGGCTTGTAAACTGTGAAACAGAATACCACGTTGTATTGGAGATAGCGGGTATATATCTTGAATATTTTCTCTCATACTGTTTTATTTGACTCCGTCAGTTGATTTTTCCTAAAAACCGTTCGAGGTCTTGCTGGCTCAAGTCTGCTTCTGGAAAGTCAGAAGGTGTATATCCTCGGTCTTCAGAAGATTGACAATGAATCACAAGTAGTAGCAATGCTTCTAAAAACCCTTTTGCTAGTTTTTCAATAGTGCTTCGTCGATGTATGTTTTTACTGTAAGTCCAATCTACTCTCAACTGGTTATCAATTACCAAAGCGTCAATACTTAGCATGTAGGTCTCCCGGTTCGACAAACTGCGCGTTTGTCCTGGGGAATTCTGTAAAATTTTAAATATTGAAGAGTCCGAAAATGTTCGATCAAACTGACCTAAGTAATTGAAAACTACCTCAGGTCGTGGAAGCAATCGCAATAATTCAACTTTCGCTATATCCTGACTAAGGTAACGTAGGACACTATAGCCTATCCCCTTATTTGGAATACCCCGCAGTTGCTCTTTTATTAATTTTAACGACTCTATAGTATTAGAGACTTTCTCCAAGTCTAATAGTACAGGGAAAATAGAAGTAAACCAGCCTACTGTGCGCGACAAATCGACATCATCAAATATTTCTTCCCGCCCATGACCTTCCAGAGCTAGTAATAGAGATTTACTACCAGTCCATTGAGAAAAAGCTTCTATTAGTGCCGTGAGCAAAACATCGTTAATTTGGGTATTGTAAGCTTTTGGTACTTCTTTTAGCAAGGCTTGAGTCTGTTCTACAGTCAGAGAAATTGAGACGTTCTCAACCGAAGCAACTGTATTGTCGCCGTCAGGAAAATCGACTGGCAAAGGAGCAATTTGCTGCCATTCCTCTGTGAGCCAGTAGTCCCATTCTTGCTGTAGAGTCGCTGATTTTACATATTTGTGTAGGTATTCCGACCAATATTTAAACGAAGTTGTCTTTGCTGGTAATTGTATCTTCTTGTCTTGACTAAACTGTTGGTATACTGTTTCCAAGTCCTCCAGTAAAATCCGCCAAGAAACGCCATCTACGGCTAAATGATGAACGATTACCAGCAAACGACTTAATTGGTACTGACCTAAGTCGAACAGAGCAACTCGTATCAACGGACTTGCTGAAAGATTAAGACTAGCTTGTAACTTAGTAGCAGATGCTTCGATGGCTAGTTCTTGTTCGCTTTCTGAAAGCTTAGAAAAATCAAAATATGTCAAGGGAGTTTCTACATCTGAGTTAGCTATGACCTGTTGCCAGCCAGACTCTGTTTGCTCAAATCTTAACCGGAGAGTATCATGGTGTAACAAAAGTTGCTTTATAGATTTTTCCAATACAGTCAGATCCAGAACTTGTTTAACTTCCAGTAACACTGCTTGGTTCCAGTGGTGGGGTTCTAGTAGATTCTGTTCAAAAAACCAGTGTTGTATTGGTGTCAGAGAAGTTAAACCCGTAATGAGTCCTTGTTCAGCTTGATTTACCTTTTTCCTAACTGCTACAGATGCCAAATCAACAACTGTTTGATGATGAAATAACTGTTTAACACTCAATTGTAGACCAGCCTGGTTGGCTTTGGTAATAACTACAATGGCAAGGATGGAATCTCCACCTAACTCAAAAAAGTTATCGAAAATACCGACTTTATCAACTCCAAGAACATCTGACCAAATTTCAGCCAGCTTAGTTTCTAGATAATTACGAGGTGGTACTATTTCTGTGTCTTTAAGTCTTGCCGTATCAGGTACGGGTAATGCTTTACGATCAACCTTGCCATTAGGTGTTTATGGTAGTGTATCCAATATGACAAAATCTTTTGGCACCATGTAGTTTGGCAACTTTGTTTCTAAAAAACTCTTTAGTTCAGAAATGCTTGGCGTTTGCTCTTGATTCGGAACTACATAGGCGACTATTTGTTGAGAATTCACTTCGGAACAATGAACCGTAACTACAGTTTCTCGCACTACTGTGAATAGGCTGATTACTGCTTCAATTTCTCCCAGTTCAATACGAAAACCACGTATCTTGACTTGGTTGTCAATACGACCAAGGTACACTATCTCCCCGTTCGGCAGATAGCATGCTAAATCACCAGTTTTGTAGAGACGTGTTGCTTCTTTACTAAAGGGATTGGGGATAAATTTCTCTGCACTCAAGTCGGGACGGTTTAAGTAACCCCTACCTACTCCTACACCACCAATATGAATTTCCCCACTTACACCTACAGGAACAGGATTGAGATACTTATCAAGTATATAAATCTCAATATTTGTTATTGGGCAACCTATGGGAACTGTATTTTGGTTGGTCACACCATCTCTTTTGCACTGCCAAAAAGTTACATCTACAGCAGTTTCTGTTGGACCATAAAGATTATGCAGTTGGGCATCAAGTAAATTAAAAAAGCGTTGTTGCAGTTGGACTGGTAATGCTTCACCACTTGATATCACCCGCACCAAAGATTGACATTTTTCTAAACCTTCTGCTTCTAGAAACACTTGCAGCATTGACGGGACAAAATGTAAAGTTGTAATTTGCTGCTGTAAAATCAAGTTTACTAGGTAGTTGGGATCTCGATGTCCCTCTGGTTGAGCTACTATTAGACGCGCACCTGTAATCAACGGCCAGAAAAACTCCCAGACAGACACGTCAAAACTGAAAGGAGTTTTCTGTAAAACAGCATCCACTGATGTTAATTGATAACTATTTTGCATCCACAATAAGCGATTGCAAATACCACTATGGGTATTCATTGCACCTTTTGGTTTACCTGTAGAACCGGAAGTGTAGATTACGTAAGCCAGGTTATCGATTGTGATGTTGGATGCAAGGTTTTCTGTGCTTTTATCGGCGATTTTTTCCCAGTCACTATCGATGCAAATGACTTGAGCTTTATGACTTGGTAGACTTTCTAATAAGTATTGTTGTGTTAGCAATACGCTTGGTTGAGAGTCTTCTAACATATAAGCCAAGCGTTCTTGAGGATAGTTAGGGTCTAAGGGTACATATGCACCACCTGCTTTGAGGATGGCTAATAGTCCGATGACCATCTCAAGCGATCGCTCTACACAAATCCCAACTAAAACCTCTGGTTTTACTCCCAGCGAGCGTAAGTAATGGGCTAATTGATTTGCTTTGGTGTTTAGTTCCCTATAACTTAACTGTTGCTTGCCAAATACTACAGCCACTGTATCAGGTGTTCTTTCTACCTGTGCTTCAAATAATTTATGTATGCATAGCTTTTGGGGATACTGAATTTTGGTATTATTCCACTCCCGCAATAATTGATGCTGCTCGAATTCCGTTAAAATTGATAACTCCGACAAACGCTGTTGTGGATTAGTAACAATTACTTCACACAACCTTTGCAAATGACCCGCCATCCGAGATATTGTATTTTCTTCAAATAAATCAGTATTGTAATCTAAACTTCCAAGTAGTCCCTCTTCTGTTTCTGTTATATGGAGTGCCAAATCAAACATTACCTTACGATTATTACTAGTTTCTAAGGGGGTTAAAGCTAAACCAGGCATCTCTAAGGGGGGCATTGGTGCATTATGAAGTACAAACATTACTTGAAATAGAGGCGTGTAACTCAAATTTCGCTGTGGTTCTAGTTCATCAACTAACAACTCAAAAGGGATATCTTGATGAGCATAAGCTTCTAATGTTGTCTCACGTATACGCCTTAGTAATTCTTGAAAACTAGGATTACCGCTGAAATTTGTACGTAACACAAGGGTGTTGACAAAAAAACCAATTAGTTGCTCAATCTCGTCCTGATTACGGTTAGCAATGGGTGAACCCACCAGGATATCGTCCTGACCACTGTAGCGATGTAATAATGTCTTAAACGCTGTTAATAAGGTCATGAAGAGAGTCACATCTTCATTACGGCTAAATGTCTTTAACCCTCGTGTTAAATCTGCGGATAGAAAAAATGATTCCCTTTTACCAGAGAAAGTTTGAATTGCTGGTCGGGGATAGTCTATGGGTAATTGCAAAATAGGTAAATTTCCACTCAGCTTTTGTTTCCAGTAAGTGAGGAGATTGTCCAGAACAACTCCGTGCAAATACTGTCTTTGCCACACGGCAAAGTCTGCATACTGAATAGATAATTCTGGTAATGGTGAAGCTTGATTTTGGGAGAAAGCTTTGTAAATAGTTGTTAATTCCCTAATCATTACTCCCATGGACCAACCATCCGTAACAATGTGGTGGATGGTGAATAATAATATGTGTTCTTCTTTATTTAAGTGTAATAAAATACAACGGAATAATGGACCTTCAGTTAAGTTAAAGCATCGTGATGCCTCGCTATCAATAAGTCTTTGAATCTCAATTTCGCGCTTTGGTTCTGGTAATTCTTGACAATCAACTATGGGTAAAGCTAAGTTTAAAGTAGGATAAATGACTTGTATTGCTCGTCCTTCAACAGATTTAAAAGTTGTTCTTAATACTTCATGCCGCCGCACAATTTCCTTCAGGGTAGATTCCAGTGCTACGATATTCAGTGAGCCTTTAAAATGTAAACAAGTAGGTACATCCACATGTTGACTAACTCCTGTCAACTCCTCTATAAACCATAATCGCTGTTGAGCAAACGATAGAGGTAGCTCACTCTGGCGTTTTACGGGGCAGATAGGTTGTCTTTGAGTAACTAAAAATACATTTCTTTGACGTGTAATATCTTCTACCTGTTTAGCCAGTTGAGCTACTGTCGGTTGTTCAAATAAACTGCGTAAAGGTAACTCTATCTTAAATGCTTCACGCAACTTGGAAATAGCTTGGGTCGCGAGTAAAGAATGTCCACCCAAATTAAAGAAGTTATCGTGGATACCTATATGTTCTTGCTTTAGTACCTGATTCCAGATATCAGCAACTATCTCCTCTGTAGGAGTACGGGGTGCAACAAAGCCAAATTCAGATTCATTATTAAGATTTGGTGCAGGTAATGCGCGGCGATCTACTTTACCACTAGGAGCTAGGGGTAATGCTTCGATAAGTACAATCGCAGAGGGTATCATATGCCCTGGTAGCTTTTCGGTGAGAAAATCGCGTAACTGTTGTACTAGCTCGCTACTACTTGGGTCATCCTGAAACTCAGCCCTAGGAACAACATAAGCGACTAAGCGTTGATCCTCAGGGTTATCTTCTCTAACTACAACTACAACTTCTTTAACAGCTTGATGCTGAAGTAAAAACGTCTCGATTTCTCCTAGTTCAACCCGGAAACCACGAATCTTTACTTGGTTATCAATACGTCCGAGGAATTCTATATTTCCATCAGCAAGCCATCTTCCTAAATCTCCCGTTTTATAAATTAAATCTTGACGATTTCCTGGTAAGTTCTTCCTAGCATTTGTAAAGGGGTTCGGAACAAAACTGTCTTTGGTTTTTTCTTCATTCTTCCAGTAACCAGCACCCACACCAATCCCCGATACACAAATTTCTCCAGGAACCCCAATCGGTAATAATTTCATCTGGGAGTCTAGAATGTAGAGATTTAAGTTTGCTAATGGTTTACCAATGGGAACTGTTCGTTGGTTTTCATCCCTCGGCTTGTTAACAATAAACTGAGTAATATCATCAGCAGCTTCGGTAGGACCGTAAGCGTTAACAATTTTAATTTCGGGATATATCTCAAGCCACTTATTTACCTTACTAACCGATACTGGTTCTCCCACAACCATCATCCATTTCAATAATGGTAATTCTCTTGAGTGAATCGGTAGCGAACAAGTATACTCAAGTAAACTTGTAAATAATGCTGGTACTAATTCAACAACTGTAATTTCTTCTGAAAAAAGTACTTTAAATAGTTTATCGGGAATAGCAACAGTTTCAATATCTACTATTACTGTCTTTCCACCGATTAAAAGTGGTGCAAGGAATTGCCATACAGAAATATCTGTTGAAGAAGGAGCGCTTTGTAAAAAAGAAAATTCGGACGTTAATTCAAACTCATCAAATTCTGCATATATATGATTAACTGCGCCATCATGTCTGACAATTGCTCCTTTGGGTAGCCCTGTAGAGCCGGAAGTATAAAGCATATAAGCTGGGTCAGACCCTTCATTTATTTGCTCTGTGTTATCTTTAGGAAGGCTATTAAAATTAAGTTTATCGTATATTGTTAATTCTTTTTTCTGGGTAAGCTGTACATTTTCCGAAACAATTTCGTCTAAACAGATAATATATTTTAATTGAGAACAGTTACCTATCAAATCCGTTAAAGTATTTAATAACGAAAAATCAGTTAAGAGGAACCTGACTTCGCTATTAGATAACATATATTCAATCCTATTTGATGGATAAGTACTATCAATAGGTACATAAGCTCCACCTGCCTTATATATAGCGAGAATACCTATAAGAAAATTGATATCGCGGTCTTTATATATGCCAACAAATTCACCTTTGTGTACTCCTAATTTTCGTAGCATTACAGCTAGCTGATTAGCTTTCTCATTTAACTCTTCATAAGTTAATTTAGTTTTTTCATGAACTACAGCTATATTGTTAGGAGTTTTATTTACTTGTTCTTCAAACAAGTCATTTATTGTTCGTGTAATAGGATAATCTCGAACTTTGTTATTATATTCTTTCAGAAGCTTACGTTTATCTGAATCATTTAAAAAACCAATATCTGATATTTTAATATCAATATTATTGATAATACTTTCAATTACATTGATATAGTAATTACTCATTAATTTAATAGTTTCATTTTTAAAAATGAGTTCATTGTATTCTATTGACCCACTAATAGTATCATTTTCAACGGTAAAAGAAATAGTAATATCATTATTATTTTTTTCTAAATTAGCTTTACTATGTATATTTTCTAATAATACTACTATATCAAAAATTGGACAGCGATTCTGACTTTTAGGTAAATTTAATACTTCAATTAACTCATCAAAACAATAGTCTTGATGGCTGTAAGCTTTAATTACGGTATCTCTTACTTGAATCAGATAATTTTTAAATGTAATGCCATTATTTAGCTGAGTACGTAAGGGAACAATTATATCATCATTTAAATAATCTAAATTTATGTTATCTATTTTTTTATAGACTGGTATTCCGACAATCAGGTCATTATTCCGAGTGTACTTTTGCAGCAGTATCTTGAATGCTGATAAAAGTATTATATATACCAAAAAGTGAGAACCTTTAGTTAACTTGATTATTTCTTGAGATAAGTATAATGGTAACTCAAAACTATGGCTTTTATTTTTGCCACTATACTGTAGAGGTCTAACATAATCCTGTATCAAATTCGTTTCTGGTAATTCCCCCGAAAGTCTGTTTAACCAGTAGATTTTTTGAGAAAATAACTCTTGCGCTTCTAATGTTTTAATCATAATTTTGACCGAAATTAAATTAGTTATTCTAGCAAAATAGGTATAGCGATATTAGTATTTACAGTTTGTTAGCGGGACTTAGACAAAAAACAACGAGAAAAAAACCTAAAATCTAGTTAGGGCAAGGGATATACTTCAATGCCCAAAAAATAGCTCAAACTGAGATATATCAAGAAAACGATCAAATCGACGTAAAAAGATTGGTATGTATACATTTGAGGCTTTTTTTGACTGCAAAAAATGTCTAAGTCCGGTTAGTAAAAACTAACTTTAGGGTGCGTGACAGATGAAATATTGACTATATAAATCAATTATTATATTCAAGGTCGCGCACCAAGGCTGATATTCAAAATCTGCTTACAAGCATTCATTAAAAGCTTCTTTAATAATTGAAGAGCCTTTTCGTAATGTAGGCATATCAATTACTAAAGGAGGCAAAATTTTAATTACCGTACTATTTCTGCCTGCTACTTCGACTATTAAACCTTTTTCAAAACAACGTGAAGTTATAGTTTTGGCAAAACTTTTACCGCCAAAATTTTTAACATCAATACCCCAAATCATACCAATTCCACGTATTTCTATCTTATCACTAATTGGTGCGATTTGTTGAGCGAGATAACTTTTTAAGAAAAGCTCTTTTTCTTTAACATCCTGTTCAAGATTAATATTTCCTTTATACTCAAGAGCTGCTGTTGCTCCTATAAAGGCTAATTGATTACCCCGGAAAGTACCATTATGCTCCCCCGGTTCCCATATATCCAATTCTGGCTTTATCAATAATAACGACATTGGAAAACCATAGCCACTAATAGATTTAGAAAGAGTCACCATATCGGGAACAATATTTGCTCTTTCAAAAGAAAAGAAAGATCCAGTTCTATTACAACCTACTTGAATATCGTCACAGATTAATAAAATATCATTATCGTCACACAATTGCCTTAGTCTTTGCATCCACTCAACAGGAGCAACAACAACTCCACCTTCAGCTTGCACTGTTTCAAAGATTATTGCTGCTGGTTTTTCTACTCCAGAATTCACATCATTTAAAACTGACTCCATGTATTCTATGGTGTCAAAACTTTCCATGAATCCATAGGGATAAGGCATAAATGTGACATTATTTAATGTTCCAATTGTTCCCGCTCGAATTCCGGTATTACCAGTAATTGATAAGCTACCTAAAGTCATTCCATGATATCCTCCCATAAAGGAGAATATACCTGTTCTTTGTTTTACTTTTCTTGCTAACTTTAAAGCTGCTTCAACAGCATTTGTTCCAGTCGGTCCGCAGAACTGGATAAGATAATCTAACTGTTTTGGATTAAGTACTACTTCATTAAACAGAGCTAAAAACTTCTCTTTAGCTGAAGTATACATATCTAAGCCGTGGGCTATTCCATCAGCATCTAAATAGGACATAATCTTTTGCTTTATATAGTCATGATTATGTCCATAATTTAAGGCACCTGCTCCTGCAAAAAAATCTATGTATTCTTTGCCTGATTCATCATAAACAATAGAGCCTTTTGCCCGATGGAATATAGCAGGGAAACTACGACAATAGCTTCTAACATTTGATTCACATTTTTCAAAAATATTCATGTAATTGTTCTCCATTTATATAATTTAGCTCTTTGGTTCAATTGATGAATTAACTGATAGTTTTTCTTTCTTTTCCTGTCAAGAGACATAATTTAAGTAAGATTTATAAAAATTAAAAATTATTGCGGAGGGGATTTTAAATACTAATCCCATGGCTAATAGAAAGTTATAGTATGAATTTTGAATCGGCATACCCTTTGCACTAGCAGATAGAGCATTCAAACAGCTTTTTTTATTGTGCCAATCAATATTAAAAGAAATTGACATATCTAAGCTTCTAACATGATGCAATGTTCTAGGAGGCATATATAAAATATCTCCAGGATTTACAATAAATTTGATTGGTCTGGCGTTTCTATATTCAGGATATTTACTAAAA
The DNA here is from genome assembly GCA_050042755.1 of Rivularia sp. (in: cyanobacteria). Lineage (GTDB taxonomy): Bacteria > Cyanobacteriota > Cyanobacteriia > Cyanobacteriales > Nostocaceae > Rivularia. Next base: position 10,333 of record JBHJJJ010000275.1, on the reverse strand, counting down.
TCTGGATTGTCTGGATTCACAAGAAACCATCGCCAGCCCTTGCGATAACAATATTTGGCATCTTCAGGCAATAATATAGTAAATTGTTTGCGTCCAACAAGTTGAAAGAATATATTGTTAGTCAGAAGGCAATCAAAATGTAATGGAGTAATACTATTAGAACAACCCAAGAAAAACTGACAGTAACGCCACCATTTGTGCCAGTACCATTTTGGTAAATAATCTAAGGGAAATGGTTGAGCGTCTTTTATTAATGAAGGTATTAAACTAAATAAAGGTAGGTCATGGCAATATGGTGGTAAAGGATTATTCAAGGAATCGGTTTCATAGTTTTCTATTAATTCTATATATTTTTCCATTGTGAGGCTACATACTTCAATTCCTTTATCGCTAAATTCTTTTGCATAAATATTTAGATAAGGTGACAACTGTTTGAAGTATTGCAAAGACCATTTATCAAAGCTTTCCCAACTTGGAATAACTCCGGAAATTATGACTGGTTTTCCGAACTCAACATAATCAGAGGTAAATTCATCACTTGAAAGTTTATATCTGCGCTCGATTTCACTTGAGACAATCATGGTCTAACCTTCTTTGAGTTTATTTTGATTGAGAGATTGATAAAAATTAACCGTTCTCGTTAGTCAATACCTTTGCCAATTAACGAGGGTTAAACAGCTATAGAAGCCTTGTGAATACGACCTAACGAGGTAAGCTTGGCAAAAATTTTTGCCCATAAAATAGGTTCAGGCTTGTATGTAAGGATTTTTAACATTTCACTAACGTAGTGAAAACCGCGATAGTAAGCTTTAAGATCAACAATTCCAGCAGCAGGATTATCTTCACGAAACCGACTTAGAAGATAGTGGGATAAGTTGACCATAAAAAAAGAAAGATTAGCAGCATTCGTAACAGGTGTTTGACCCAGCCAGCCAGATTCATAAAATCTTCTAACCCCCAGAATTGCTTAGCATCCCGGAAATTAAATTCGATTTGGAAACGTATGTCAAACATGGGCTATCTGTAGCTTTTGAGTTGTTTTTGTGGAAGAATATAACTCTACTACAGAATGCCTTCTCTCTTCATACTCTTTTTTTGGCGAAGGTATTGTTAGTACAAGTTTATTAAATTTGTAAAAGTTCTACTTCTGATGCTTCTTTTTCTAATGTTGAAGTAATTAATTGTTGTCTTGATGTTGAAAATGATAAATCCTTAATTTTCGCATTAGAATTAGCTATCATCTGTTGCCAAAGCAGTTCAATATCTTGGAGTATTCCAGTAATAGTATCAGTTTCAAATCTTCTAGAATCGTAGGAAACAGCTATTAATAACTCTTTATTCGGATATACAACTAAGTTCAGGGGGTAATTATTTCTATAATATATTTCATTATGTTGAAATTTTATATTTCCTTTCCAATCTCGAATAAATTCGCTCACTGGAAAATTTTCAAGCACCACAATACTTTCAAATAAAGTTGAGTTTCGTGGTACTTCACTCCAGTTATGAGCTTCTATTAATGGAGTATATTCATAGTCGCGTACCTCAACTAGTTGAAGCTGAAAACGCTGGAGCCATGACAAGAAAACTTCTTCAGCATTTATATTGACATGAATTGGCAAAGTATTAACAAACATACCAATCATTGACTCTACTCCATGCAAATCTGCTGGTCGTCCAGTAACAGTACAGCCATACAATACGTTACTACAACAAGAATAGCGACTGAGGAGAATAGCCCAAATACCGTTAATTATCGTAGCAAGGGTGAGACGATGTTGTGTTGCAAAAGAATGTAGGAACTGTGTATCTGTTGATGATAATTGAATTATTTCCTCACTATACCTGACTTCTTGGGTAGATGCTCTGTTAATTCTTTCAGCTTTTTCGATGTAAGTAAGTGGAGTTGATGTTTTAATACCTTTTAATGCTTGTCGCCTAAAAATTTCAGCTTTTGAGATGTCTTGTTCCTCCAACCAGTCAATGTAGTCTCTAAAAGGACGAGTTGGTACTAAAGACGTATCTTCATCCCTACAAAGCTTTCCATAAGTTTCTAAAAACTCTTGGAATACTAGTGAACCACCCCAACCATCTACGATCATGTGATTCATACTCCAAATATATCGATAGCAGTCATCAGTAATGCGAATTAAAGTATGACGCATCAAACATGGCTGGGAAAAATCAAAACTTTTTTGGCGATCGCTGAGAATAAAAGATTCAAGTTGTTTTTTTTGTTCAACTGAATCCATATCAGACCAATCATAGTAACTTAGAGGTATTTTTACTTGACTGTAGACAATTTGTAGGGGATTTTCAATTTCCTCCCAATAAAAACCGGTACGTAAAATGGGATGCCTATCGATGACAAGTTGCCAAGCCTTTTCAAATATATCTACCTTAAGGTTCCCATGTAAAGTAAAGATATGTTGGAAAAAATATAAGGACAATTCACTATCATACAAACAATGGAATAGCATTCCTTTTTGTACAGGGGTAAGTTGGTATATGTCTTCAATGTTTTTTGTTTTCATTTGCTTTGTTCTAATTCTTCTGATTAATCTTCATAAGTAAATTATCTAATTGTTGTTGATTCAATTTAGCTCTTGAAAAGTCAGAAGGTGTATATCTTTCTGCTTCAACCGATTGAGTGTGAATAATCAAAGAACGTAGTTCTTCTATAAAACTATCAGCCAAATTTTCAATTGTTTCTCGGCGGTGAATTGCCTGATTGTATTTCCAGTGCAGTTGCAGTTGTTCTTGAACTACAATTCCATTAATATCTAGTAAATAAATTCTATTCGCACCTGTACTATAGCTGATTCCTTGAGAATCTTCAGGTAGACAAAGTAAAGACGATTCTGAAATCATTTGGTCATATTGACCTAAATAGTTGAAATTCACTTCACTTTGAGGAAGAGTTTGCAGTTTTGATTTAATCTCTTGCTCGCTGCTCAAGTAATGAATTATGCCATAGCCCATACCGCTGTTGGGAATACTACGCAAATACTCTTTTACTGCTATTAATGCATCTCCTGGTTCAGAAGATTTTGTGATATCCAATATAACTGGGAAATAAGCTGTAAACGAACCAACTGTACGGGATAAATTTACATCTTTAAAGGTTTTTTCTCTAACATTACCTTTGATATCCAGCCGCAGTTTATGTTCTCCCGTCCATTTTCCAAAAGCTTGTACCAAAGCTGTGAGTAACACATCTTCAATTTTAGTATTATAAGTTCCGTGAATTTCCTCTACTAAAGCTTTTGTTTCCTTTTTATTTAGATGAACTGATACAATGTCGGAATTAGCTGCTGTATTATCACCTGTTGAATAGTCAACGGGTAGGCTGAAGGATTTTTGCATTTCTTGGAGCCAATAGTCCTGCTCCCGCATCATGTCTGAAGATTGAGCATACTCCTGTAAAAATTGTGTCCACTCAATATATGAGGTAGTAGTATCTTGCAAATGGACTGCTTTGTCCTGACAGATTTGCTGATAAGCTGTTTGCAAGTCTTCTAGCAAAATTCGCCAAGATATACCATCCACTACCAAGTCGTGAATGATTATTAGCAGGTAGCTTGTTTGTTCTGACCCTAAGTTGAAGAAAGCGAAGCGTAGAAGTGGTCCTTCAAATATGTTCAAACTTGCTTCTAGTTCTGCTGCTACAGATTCTATCGTAAGTTTTCGCTCAATTTCTGGCAGTGGAGATAAATCTACACGTTTCAATTCAATAGTATCATGGGAATTGGTATAAATTTGTTGCCAGCCAGATTCTTTTTGGATAAAACGCAGGCGAAACACATCATGATGTTCGATTAAATGCTGTAATGCTTGCTCTAATAAATTGGCATCGCACACTTGCTGTATTTCCAGTAACAAAGACCGGTTACAATGATGTGGATCGGGTTGATGGCCTAGGAACCAATGCTGGATAGGTGTCAGATGTAACTCTTTCGTTTCTAAACCTTGTTCGGCTTGAGTCGTTTGAGTAATAGATAAATCTGCTGCTAATTCAGCAATTGTCTGATAATGAAAAAACTGTTGAGATGTTAAATTCAAATTTGCTTGGTTAGCTTTGGCGGCAATTTGAATTGTATTGATGGAGTTTCCTCAAAACTCAAAAAAGTTATCATAAATACCTATTTTGTCAATTCCCAGAGTTTCTTGCCAAATATCAGCTAGCATTTGCTCGATTTCAGTTTCGGGAGCAATGTAATCATTACCTAAATTAGGACGAGGATGTTTTGCTTTGGAGAGATTAACTGAAGATGATTTTCCTCCTATAAGGGCTAACTGCTGTTCTAAATACTCAGAAGAGGTATTCTGTTTAATTAAAGCTGGTAAATCTTGGGTTGAGACAACAATATGAGGTAGCTTACTTCCCAGAATGCGATTAAAAGCATTAACACCTTCTTGAGGTAATATACCTTTTCTAATTATTTCTTCGCGCTGTTGTTGAATTTTATCTGGTAATACAGTTTCCACTGCAAACCCAACTTCTAGCCAAGTATCCCAGCTGATTGATATTGTTAACCGCTCCGATGTGGAAGTATGATTTAGAGCATAAGCATCTAAAAAAGCATTAGCTGCACAATAATCTATTTGTCCAAATTCACCCAATATAGAAGTTTTGGATGAACAAAGCACCAAGAAATCCAAATCTATATTCTTGAAAACATCCTCTAAAATTAATGTACCTTTAACTTTTGCTGCTAAGACATTGCTTGCCATATCCCGCGTCTTAAGTTGAGAAACACCACCACCAGCAATACCCGCTGCATGGATCACACCATTGATTTGACCAAATTTCTCTAATGCTTGAGTAATGACAGCCTGCATTTGTTCGGAATCAGTCACATCGGCACTTTTCACCTCAACCTCTGCTCCCAATTCTAAGAGCGATCGCACTTTATTTATCTTACGACTAACTGGATCTTGGTTATCATGGGTTGATAGCCATTGTTCCCACTCGGAGCGTTCAGGTAGTCCCCCTCGTCCGATTAGTATTAATTTAGCCTGCACTGTTTTTGCTAAATGCTCTGCTAATACTAAACCAATGCCACCGAGTCCACCAGTAATTAAGTAAACTCCACCTTCCCTTAACTTAGTTTTTGCCGTTATGCGGTCATTCAAGGGGATTGCGTCAAAGGTTTGCACCCAACGGTGATATCCACGGTAGGCAACCATCTCCGATGTCTGTTGTAGTGTCAATTCTGCTACCAGATTATCTATGATTTTGTTTGACACAGAGGTTTGAGGAGAATGTATTGCTAAATCAACAATGCTGCAACTGATATTTCGATATTCTTTGGGAATTACTTTACATGGTCCTAATACTGTAGCCTTCTGTGGGCATAAATTCTCTGAGCCTACGATATCATGTAGGTTACTGGTTACGACCATCAGTTTGAGGTCATCCCAAATATCTTGTTTTCCTATTGCTTGCGCTAAGAACAGCAAGCTATAGAAGCCGAGATGCTGGAAATCTTCAAACAAATCTGGCTCCGAATTGAGCAATGATTCATCTGGTGTAATACTCCAAAAATGACCTATTGCATTCGGCTTAAAATTCTGCTTTTGAAGTTCTTGCAGCAATAGATGGTAGTCATTCGCTTGTTGGGGATTGATTTGATAAGTCAGGTTATCGAACTTATTAAACTGTTCTCCTATACCCACAGTGATGACATCTTGACCATGAGATTCAAGTCGTTTAGCAAATTCGGCTCCTACTTCATAGCTATCTACAAACACTAAACAACGCAACTTTTCTTTTCTCGGTTCTTCTACTTGGAAAAAATCCAGTGGCATGGATTGTTTCCATACTGGAATATAGAACCAGTCTGCTATATTTGGCTTTTTATTTAATGATTGTTGTGATGCTGTTTCTAAGTTAGATGAGGAATCTAAATCAATGGAGTAACGCCGATTTTCAACGGGAGCAAGGCGATTTTGCTCTAACAATTCCTGGGAGGCTGTTGGCTCAAGCCAATAACGCTGACGCTCAAAAGGATAAGTAGGTAAGGGGAGACGATGACGATGTTCGTTTGTATAAAAACCTGACCAATCAATCTTGATTCCCAACATCCATAGTCTCGCCAAGGTGTTGAGTAAAAATGCTACATCTGAATCGCGATTGTGAGAATGAGGTATTGAGGTCAGTACAGTTAATTCTTCTTTCGGATACTGTTGAGCATAAGTACTCGAAGTATCTCCGCAACCAACTTCTAATAGAATTTGCTGACTGTTTTTAACTAACTCCTTAATTCCTTCATTAAAACCTACTGCTTCCTGTTGTTGTGTCCAATAGTTAGGGGATAGAGCTTCAGCTTCAGTAATCCAAGTTCCACTAACATTAGATATAAACGGAATTATCGGAGGATTAAGTTCGATTTTTTGTAATGACTCAGCAGAAAACTCTTTCGCTAACAATGTAAGAGCATCTTCAAGAGAAAAAACTCCAGCCATAGTGGCAGCGACGTATTCACCGATACCTTGTCCAATCATTGCTTGAGGAGAAATACCCCAGGACATCCACAATTGAGCCAAAGCATACTCAATAACGAATAGAGCAATTTGAGCAAATTTTGTTTGTTGCAGTTTTTCGACTGCAGCTTCCCGCTCAGATTCCTTCGGATAAATTACGGAACGCAAATCTAATTCTAGATATGGTCTTAATATTAAACAGCACCGTTCTACCTCCGTGCTAAATACTGACTCAGTTTCGTAAAGCTCCCTACCCATGTCTGCGTACAGCGTATCATCCCCAGGGAAAATGAAAGCAACCGAGGAAGTACCATTATCTTGAAATTGGGTTAAACCTCGTTGTGAGGTCTGCTGATTCAACGCCTGAATTGCATCTTGGGTATCGGAGCAAACTAATATTCGTCGATGACTAAAGTCTCTGCGCCCTATTTGCAAGGTGTAAGCTACATCTGCAAGATTTGACTCGGGATGTAGCATTAAATGTTGACTTAGATTTTGCGTTGCTGCTTCTAGGGCAGACTCGGTTTTAGCAGAGAGTAGCAGCAATTGCCAAGGACGGGAAGGGCTAGAAACTAGAGGTGTTGGGGCTTCTTCCAGAACTACATGGGCATTTGTTCCCCCCATTCCTAAAGAGCTAACGCCAGCACGACGGGGGGTTGAGCCTGTTTTCCATTCCTTGAGCTTTGTATTGACATAAAAAGGACTATTAGCAAAATCAATCTGAGGATTGGGCTGCTCAAAGTTTAAACTTGGTGGAATTAACTCATGTTTTAGAGCTAGAGCAGTCTTGATTAATCCCGCAACTCCAGCGGCTGCATCTAAATGACCAATGTTAGTTTTGACTGAACCAATGGCACAAAAATCCTTTTTCTCAGTACTAGAACGAAAAACATTGCTTAACGCGGCAATTTCAATCGGGTCCCCCATAGCTGTGCCGCTACCGTGGGCTTCAATATAGCTGATTGTTTCCGGTTCTACATCTGCTAGCATCATCGCTTCGGCGATCGCCTCTGCTTGACCATCAACGCTAGGTGCTGTATAGCCAACTTTCGTAGAACCATCGTTGTTAATTGCAGCACCTTTAATTACAGCATAAATACAGTCACCATCTGCGATGGCATCTTGGACTCGCTTGAGAACAACAACTCCCACACCGTTACCAACAGTTGTTCCCTCTGCTTTGGCATCAAAAGCATGACAATGACCATCTGGTGATAGCGGCCCTCCTGGTTCATAAAAATAACCAGTTTTTTGTGGTAATCGGATAGAAACCCCTCCCGCCAATGCTATATCACATTGGTAATTCTGCAAACTTTGATAGGCAAGGGTAGTAGCAACTAATGATGTAGAACAAGCTGTTTGAACCGTAATACTTGGTCCAGTAAGATTTAATTTATAAGAAACTCGGGTAGAAAGAAAACCTTTATCGTTTCCAATCATTTTTTGATATGATTTTCCTGACCCTAATTGTTCGTTATTCAAATCAAAAGATAAATAATTATTTAGGCTAGCACCAGCATAAACACCAATTCTGCTTTCACACTTAGTTGAATCATAACCAGCATTTTCCAAAGCTTCCCAAGCACATTCCAAAAACAAGCGATGTTGAGGATCTGTTACTTCAACTTCTTTGGGATTTAGGTCAAAGAATGCAGCATCAAATAAATCAATATTTTCTAAAACACCACCAATTTTCACATAATTGCTATCATTTATTAATTCCGGAGATACACCAGCATCAATTAATTCTTCATCTGTAAGTAAGGATAATGACTCCTCGCCATTTTGTAAATTTTGCCAAAAAGACTCTATGCTGATAGCTCCTGGAAAGCGTCCAGCCATACCAATAATAGCAATTCCTTCAATTTGCTCATAAGCTTTTTCACTATCATTTTCTGTATTCATATTATTTAACCTTTTTCACTTGATTTATTTCAAAATATTAACTGATATTAATTATCTCTATACTTGTAATAAATATTATCTCTCCTCTTTCTTGGATTTTACTATTATTTGTGAAGGTAGCTTACGTAAGGCTATTTTGAATTTCAGCTTAATAAAGACGATTATGCTTCATAATGAAATACCAAAATGAAACAGAACAAAAAACTTAATCAATCACTTGAAAATTTACATATGAGGGTGGATCTTGGATTCGAGTTAAATCATTTTCAAAAATAACTGAATCATCATTATTATCAATTTCCTTAAAACCGGCAAATTTATAAGATATATACATCATTCTATTACGATTATTTGGCACGAACTCTGCCAAAAGACGGACATTATTGCTTTGAGCTAAACTCATAATATGATTCATCATAATTGTGCCAACTCCCCTCGACATGACACGACAAGACATCAGTAAAAGCTTAATTATCCATGATTTAGGCTGGCATTCAATTAGAGCTAAACCAATTTTTCCATAGCTGCCATACTTATCTTCTAGACTTGCAACCAGCAGTTTATGGTTTTCCGATTGCCGAAAATCATTAAGTTCGTCATAGGAGTATGTATAGCCAGTTGTATTCAACTGATTAGTTCTGACTGTTAACTCTTCTGCACGCTGCAAATCCTCTTCTTTTGCTCCGGATATTGTAAAATTCATATTTAGAGTAGCTAAGAATTCGTCTGCTGTACCAACAAATTCTTTCTCTGCGCTTTTACGTTCTATATCGCTAATATACATCAATCTTCTAATTCGTGAATCTTCCGTAATAAAACGGGGATTCATCACAGGCATATCCAAAATATGACCTACCTCATCTGCATTTAAACAGAGAATTTCTGGTAAGGAAAATTTTACTTCTTCTAGTTCAAATAATTGGTCATCAACAAAAGCTATCGCATCTAGACCAATATTTAGTGAGTTAGAAATTTCTTTCAGAGAATTAGCTTTAGAGTTCCAGTTTATTTGTGGATATAAAAAATATTCTTTTAAACCAAATTCTTCTAATTTAGCTGTTGCTGTAGTATGTTCATTTTTACTAGCTATAGACTGTAATATACCACGACTATCTAAGGTATGAATAATATTTACAATATTTTTGTGCAGAGAAACTTTCTCATCTTCCAATAAAACACCCTGCCATAGGGTATTATCTAAATCCCAAACGACACATTTAATAACTTTTTTATCTTTTTTTTTGCTATTTACGTCTTGTTCTTTAGTGGTAATCATACTTTAAATTCTCCCTGCTAATTTCTTTTCCTCAATCGTAGAAACAGTTGAAAAAAGATAATCTTGATAACCCGACTCTGCAATAGTAATTTCTTGAATTTGAGTACTGCCTTCAATAATTTCCATTACTTTAGAGTCCCGTAAATACCTTTCTACTGGGTACTCACTACTACAACCATTACCACCATGAATTTGCACCGCATCATTTGCGATTTTGGTAGCTACTGTGGATGCAAAGTACTTCGCAATAGAAGTCTCTGTAATCGAGTTTGGATTGTTAATCTCTTTGAGATAACCAGCTTGATAACATAACAATCTTGCTGCTTTGACGTTAGCTATCATCTGAGTAATCTTTTGACGAATTAATTGATGTTCTTTAAGGTAAACACCAAACTGTTTACGCTCGTTTGTATACTTGATACAAGCTGATAAACAAGCTTGAGCAATACCTACACTACCCCATGCAACGCTATATCTACCATAGTCAAGTGCATAAGATGCAATGTAGGAAAATCCAAAGCCTAATTTACCAATCTTATTTTCGTAAGGAATGTGACAGTTATCAAAATGCAATTCTGCTGTCATTGAAGCCCTAATACCCAAAATACCAGACATTGGTTTTACACAGAGTGCTGGGCTATTTTTTTCAACTAAAAAAGCAGTTGG
>JBHJJJ010000274.1:0-7329 GCA_050042755.1 Rivularia sp. (in: cyanobacteria) | reverse complement strand
TGATTTAGAAACAGCGGTAATTGAAAGGATATCAAAATTAACTAATCAAGATTTTTGGCAATTATTTATTGAATTAGATTCTTGCTTTGAAAATATTGCATCCGAAGGTGAAGAAAGACTTGCTAGAAGTTTGTAATTTGATAGTCTTTATTCAAGCAAAATTACAAGCTAATATTTATAATTTTTAGGGTGTGTTAGCTATCTTGTAACGCAACAAATACTAGCTTGATGGTGCATTACGATGTTAATATAACCCACCCTATAACTAATAACTATTTTGTACCAAACATCCTATCGCCAGCATCACCTAAACCGGGAATTATATAGCCATTTTCATCTAATTTTTCATCGATAGCGGCGGTGAAAATTGGTACCTCAGGATGGGCTTGACAAAAATGTTCAATACCTTCTGGTGCAGCTAATAAACAAACAAATTTTATTGATTGAGGATTAGTCGATTTTAAACGTTCCACTGCTGCTACTGCTGTATTACCAGTTGCCAACATTGGATCGACTACCAATACATCTCGCTTTTCTATATCCCCCGGAACTTTAAAATAATATTCTATGGGAATTAGTGTTTTTGGATCGCGATAAAGTCCAATATGTCCGACTCTTGAAGTAGGCATTAATTCGAGCATTCCATCTAAGATACCTTGTCCCGCTCGTTGGATGGAAATAATTACCAACTTTTTCTCCGGAGCAAGCACAGGAGCGTTCATTTCGGCGATGGGTGTTTGAATTACTTCCGATTTCAACGGTAAATCTCGGGTTACTTCATAGGCTAATAATAAACTAACTTCTTTAAGAAGGGCGCGAAATTTCGCCGTGCTGGTATCGGCTCTGCGTATAAGTGTTAATTTGTGTTGAATTAAGGGATGTTTAATTAGCGTTACTTGTTGCATAAATTATCACTGAATAATTGATAATTGATAACTGTTAGAATACTGTCCCATCGCTTTCTATTTGTATAGGGGGGACACCATCTTTTCTCAATGAGGCGGCGATTTTTCTTCCTGCTATCCAAGTTCCCCCTTGTAAAATTTTTGCTAAGGGTAATTCTGAAGTATTCATATTCAGTTTTTCTCGTATTTTGGCAGCAATAATGTCCAATAAAATCACAGTTAAGGCACGCCATTCGACTATAATTTCTGATGCTACCTGATGAGAATGGGATAAGATATCTGGGTTTTTGACATTAATAAGTCCTAAATCGAGGCATAATCCGCCGTTACGATATTCTGCTAAGCCGGTGAGAGCATCTAAGTTCATAATTTCTAATCCAAGCTCCTGTAGCGGCTCTAACAGCGAGTAAGTTAACCATTGTGAAAGTTTGTGAAAGGGTACTAAACCATCATTGGCGAGGGCACTATGAAACCAAACATCCCCCAAGTTAACTCCATCTAATTCTATACGTCCAGTCCAAATATCGCTGAATCCTTTTAATACTGCATTAAATACTGTTGCTGCGGCTAGTTGATTATTATTTTCTTCAACTAAAAGGTAATTTACCAGATTGCCAGGACGAGGATTTTTTTGACCAAATATATCTGGTAAAGTAAGTAAAACTTTTCCTAATTTTTGCAATAGTTTTAATCTACCATTTAGTCCGACTAAGGGATTATTTGGATTTATCTGAAATCCCGTCGCAAGTTCTTCTTCTGTTAAATTTTGCAGTTTTTGAGCATCAACTTGTAAAGGATTGTTAGGATCGCTCGAAAAAATTCCCTGACAAAACATCTGGTAACTAGCAATAGCTAATCCTTCAGAGCGTGCAAAAATTAATTGAGTTTCGGGTTCGGTATATTGCCAACTTTTACCAGCACCTGCATCCAATAAAACGCTAATAATTGCTAAATCGTATTTTGCGATCGCTTTTTCTATAGGCGAAGAGCGAGCTAACTTTTCATCTAACCAACTTAAACGCGGTATTTCTCCAGCTTCAAAATGTCGCCAGCGACTGTGAAACGGAATCTGTAAATTTGGGTATTCCCCACGCATTACCTCAATTACATAATCTGCTACCCTTTCCAACTGCGTCAAATCACAAGCAAAATACTGAGATTTACCGGCAATTACATAATCGTATAATTGTCCGCAACGTTCGCGAATGCAAGAAGGCGATCGCAAATAAGCAATAAGATCCAGTGTGGTTTTTTCCATTAATTAATTCCTTGACAGATACACCCACAGAACAAGTATGAAGTATGAGTTAAAAAATTTTTTAATTACTTATAGGTTTTTATCTTTTATACTCGAAATTTTCACTTAAAAATATGAAGACAGGATAAGGTTTAGGTAATAACTATTAAAAGTATAGATTGCAGGTAGTTTTTATTCATCCAGACACAAAAAACCGGGTTTCTAAATCAATAATTATGCTTTTTCTTTAAGCATTATTCAGAAACCCGATTTTTAAGGCTTTATTGCAAATACTGCAATATACAGCAGATTTTATCTTAATGCTCTACACTCCTACCACCCTTCTCTGCCCGTACCAAAAGACTTCCAAGATATGCCCAAGTACCCAATTTTCCACAAAACTACCCATCCACTGTTAACTCTTAACTGTTCACTGTTCATTGTTCATTGTTCATTGTTCATTGATCATTGATCATTGATCGTTGTTCACTGCTCCAAAGAGCGCCCTTTCACCTCAGATAAATCGTCTGTATCAAGTACTTCAGTGTCGCTATAGTAACCAGCAGCTTTCTTCGCTTCAATTTCTACCCGCGCATCTTCGGGAACTAATTCTTCAGGAATCGCTATCCGCTCGACAATTTCAATCCCCGACTCGGTTATAGCATTGAATTTCATATTACTCATTGATACCATGCGATCGATGCGAGTAATACCCAACCAGTGCAACACATCTGGCATTAATTCCTGAAAACGCATATCTTGAACCCCAGCGACGCATTCAGTACGATTAAAATAGGCATCAGCCCTATCTCCCCCTTCTTGACGTTTGCGGGCATTGTAAACCAAAAATTTAGTTACTTCCCCCAAGGCACGCCCTTCTTTTCTATGGTAAACAATGACACCTGCCCCTCCTTCTTGTGCGGTTTGTACGCAAACCTCAATACCGTGGACTAAATAAGGACGGCAGGTGCAAATATCCGAACCGAAGACATCAGAGCCGTTACATTCATCATGTACGCGCACGGCTACGGGCTTTTCTGGATTAGTAATATCTGCAACATTTCCAATAATATATACTGTTAAACCGCCAATTGGTGGTAAAAATACTTCTAAATCCGATCGCGTCACTAATTCCGGAAACATTCCTCCGGTTTGTTCAAATAAAGCACGGCGTAATTCTGCCTCAGTAATATTAAAGCGTTTAGCAATTCCGGGTAAATACCAAACTGGTTCGATGGCGGCTTTCGTCACAACCAAATCGCCACCCGACTTCATTATTTTGCCATCAAATAGTAACCGTCCTTTACTTACAGCATCGTGCAACTCTGGCATATTTATATGTGCCTTAGTGATAGCGATGGTAGGACGAATATCATATCCCTGCTCGTAATATGGTGCAAACGCTTCACCTACAATTGCGCCAAATGGGTCCATAGAGACAATTTTATCCGCATCAAACCAGCCCGGATGAGGACCAATATGTTCCACAGGAGACGTGTTAGTTAAATCCGCTCGATGGTTGGCTTGTAGGGCACCACTAGCTACAGCTAAAGCTCGATATACTGAGTAATTTCCCGAATGAGTACCAACTACATTACGATGAGTCGGATTCCTTAAAGTGGCGATCGCCGGGCCTCTTTCCATGGCATCTTTTGCTCCCCAGCGAATGGGAATGGGTTTAGGACCAAACTGGCTGGGATGTGAAGTAAGTACAATATGCTTTGAAATATTGTTTGAAGATGACATAGGGATTAATTTTTTGTTATGTTTTTATCAAGCATCAATAAACATCATTTTGTCAACTATAAATGGTTAATTTTTGTGATAATTACTGTAATAAAAATATGAATTTTTAGCTTAGATATGGCGAAACTAAACTCGGAACAAAGAGCAGTATTAGAAGTTACAAAAAAAGGATGAAGATTTTTATATTAGTAATTTAAAGGCAAACATTAAAAGTAAGTAAAATCCTGTATTTTGAGGGAAATTTGTGCGAGATTAAATTTAAATAGATACTCTCAATACTCAAAAAGAAACTTCATGGATTCTTTATTTATCAACTCATTACTTGAAGACTTGAAAAATCCGGATGAAGTCGTTCGGGAAGAAGCGACTCGGAAATTATGGCGTTTATGGTTTCAGCAAAAGGGAGTTTATGGCTTAGAAAAAATAGAAACGAGCCAAAAACTACTGGATGGAGGTAAAATTACCGAAGCCGAAGAAATACTCACGCAGTTAATTGAAGATCAACCCGATTTTGCCGAGGCTTGGAATCGCCGTGCTTTTCTTTATTACACCAATGCCGAGTACGAAAAGTCTTTAGCTGACACTCAAGTAGCAGTGGAACTGAATCCATTGCATTTCGGAGCACTTCACGGTATGGGCTTATGTTATGCAGCCCTTGGAGAGTACTCCAGAGCGATAAATGCTTTCAAGCGGGCTTTGGAAATTCAGCCTTATTCTTTAGTAAATCAAAAATTGATTTTGGAATGTACTCTTCGACTCAGTTAAAACCGATTAAATTCAGTTCTCGTCAAGGGTTCCCATTCAATTTTTTTCTTCTTATAAAAAATAATGGGTGCTCGTCAAGAGCAATATTTTTCAGCAACGCTGGAACCTCAAATCCTGTAAAAAGCTGATTTGCAGGGCAAAGATGGCGTTTAGGAGAGAATTGCGAAATTCAAATGACGACAATAGACGCTACAATCAAAATCGGAGAAGTTCTTTTTTTATGGTTGCCCATATCTAGGTAATGGACAGGCTTTACTAACTGCGTAACTTATTTTATTATTAAGTAACTTTTAATACCGTAAGTCTGTCCATTATTTTGACGGTAAATTCGCTATTAGGAACGAGCCTAAAAGTGTTGAAGGGTGCCCACTTCCGAAATTTGGTATTTTAGCCCCAGTAGCTTGGTGCCTTTGGGATTTAACAATAAGGGAGAAAGGGCGTGGGATCCCTTGACTCAATCAAAATTCTAGTTATTTATGATTTTTTTTTCGAGAGTTATAAAAGAGGTTAGAGTGATAGGAGAGTTTTATTTATGGAAAAATAATCCCAACTTACATCTAAAATCTGCATAAACCTGCATATATTTTGTCTGCGAACCCTTATATAAATAATAGAACTGTTTAAAAAAAACTTACTTTCGATGGATAATGCAGCGACTATGAATGCTTCATCAAGATATTGGAAAATTTGGCGAATTAATCCTGCAGCGGAAAAGTTGGGGTATAAACAAGTTCAGTTGAACGTGGCTCAAGAGTTTGCAAATAGTCAAGCTTCTGATATTGAAAATAGTGAAACTCAAAATATTTTACTATCGTATTTTAACGCAAAAAAAAATCCAGTGGATTCGATTCAGCGTGCTCTGGCTGGGCTTTGTCTGAGATGTTATGTTTCCGAGCCGATTTTAAAAGAATGTAAGAAAATAGCTTCTTTATTTAGTGGTGAAAAGCAATTTACTTATCGGGAATTATTGCCGTTTGTTCTCAATGATGATGGACAAAAGTTAATTGTTTTAGACCAAGATGCTAAAACTCAACTAATGATAGATAAGGATCGTAATACTCGGGTAACAAATTATAAGTTATTTTCTGTCACCGTTTTGCAAACATTTAATGCCGATTTACAATCTCGGATGAGCTTGGATAATTGGGCGTATTTACAAACAAAACAAAATCCCGAATTAAAGAAATATTTATCCGAGTTCGGTTTTAAGCATATAAGCGACTGGGCGCTATTAAATAAAACTAGAACGAAACAAATTAAATGCTTAGCAGCACAATCTCGCCACGTTGTTGAAGCTTTTCATGCTGTTTATCGTCGAGACAGACAGCAAGCACAAACTAGGGGAATCAAAAAATGTCCCGATCCAACTAATGCCCAATTGCAGGAAATGTTAGGTTATTTGCACCAGCGGCAGGTTTGGATCGAGACTCCCGCGCAATTGATGAAAGAACTCAAGCAAATTATCGTAGAGCTTAGAAGATACGATATTTGGAGTTCTAGAGAATCTTTAGATATATATGATGCCGAAAGCGGTACCTATGTAACGAGACGCGATTTGCCTAGCTCGTCTCTTGATGAAGTCGATGTAGAACAACAAGAGTTTTTAAAGTTTTTACGCGAGGATCTTTATTCAACTTTAACTGAAACAATTAAACAACAAGTACAAGCGAATATTCAAAAATTACAAAAAAGCAAGAAATATGCCCCTTTCGCTCAAAAGTATATTCAGGGATTGGAATTATATTACTGTCAGGCAATGTCTTTAAAAAATATTGCCCCCGAATTGGGTATGACAAGTTGGGATCAAACGAGAAGAATTTTGAATCCCGGAGAACTTTTATCAAAAGTGCGTACTAAAACTGTCGAGCAGATATTAGAACGTATTTTGAAGTTAGCCGCAGAAAAAGGTTTAACTGAAATTCCACCCACAGCAAATTATCTGAAAACTTTGAGCGAACAAATTGAATCCTATGTTGATGGAGAAATTTTTCAAGAAGCTGCCGAAGAAATTAGAGCTGGAAAAAATCGGACAATGAGTAGCGCTTATGCCGAGCAACTTCGTTGTTATATCAAAGAATCTAAGTAGGTTGGCATTGAAAAAAGTAATTGGGATAAGGCAATAGGCTGTCTTGCTGTCTTGCAATAGGAATAAGGATTTGAGGGCAATTAACCCAAGCTGTAATACCGCTTGGTTTATTTGTGCCGACTTACTTACATAATTTTTAAGCCTAAGTTTTCTTAGTACCTCTAGGCTTTAAGCTTAGGGGTGAGAACTATGGCGGAAAACACACCCTACAGGCAAAATTATTAATGTTAGGGGTTCGGTGTAGTTAGTGAATAGCTTGGACAAGTTTACCCAAAATCGCCCAAGCTTTACTGTACGGGCTTAGTATTTCTCGCCATTTTTTCAATAACATCACTAAGGCTATTGGCTCCAATTTCTGATCTTTTCTCTTCAAGCCATTTAATAGCGGTTTGAGTCAAGGTTAGATTTACTCTGCGTTTTTCTTCTCCGTAAATTTTTTTTCCTGCCAGTTGACATCAATAATCTTATACGCATACTATAGGGGTAACATATCAACAGGTCGATAGCAAATGAGTACTTTAACTTACTGCAAGGGATTACCAACCCCCAAGGATGAATTGAATCATTTAGGGATAACAGACTTTGAGACT
>JBHJJJ010000273.1:0-8364 GCA_050042755.1 Rivularia sp. (in: cyanobacteria) | reverse complement strand
AACGTCTTCGTTTGGCGACCATAGTAGGTTGCAATGACGGAAAGCTACATGAGCGGGAAACTGTCACGCTTCGTTTGGAGAGAGGGATAGAGAAACACGCAGGTAGTGATATTTGAAGGTGCGCTCCGTCCCTACTCTATTCAGCCCACTTTTAGCTAACGTAGCGTTAAATGGCATCGAGGATATACACACATCAGTCAGATATGCTGACGATATGGTTATATTCCTTAAGCCAAATGATGATGCTCAGAAAATCCTAGACAAAATCGAAGAATTTCTAAGCATACGAGGAATGAATATCAATAAAGAAAAGACCCGAATCACGAAAGTGACCAAGGGATTTGATTACCTAGGATGGGAAATGAAAGTATGTCAAGATGGAAAGTTCCGTACCTTTCCCTCTAAGGATAACTTAAAAGCTGTCCGAAAGAAGTTAAAAACCATTATCAACGATCCAAGGTTGAGCATTGAAGATAAAGTAAAACTACTAAATCCGATATATCGCGGGTGGAGGAATTACCACAAGAATTGTGAATTGAGTAAATCTCAATACTCAATGTGGGCACTCCGACACAGGGCAACTCAAAAGTTTAATACCAAAACTCGGAACATCCGAGAAGCGGTAGAACTAAGTGAGAAAGCTTTTCCGTATGTGCCATATGCCTTAAACCAGCATATCGCTGTAACAGGAAACAAATCCCCATATGATGGAGACTTGATCTACTGGAGCAAGAGAAAATCCAAACTCTACAACGGAGAGACCGCGACCTTGCTTAAAAAGCAAGAGTTCAGATGTGGACACTGCGGAGAATTATTTGTAGATGACGAGAGAATTCACGTACATCATATAGATAAAAACCACAATAACTGGAGCAAAGATAACTTAGTGGCTATCCATCAAAGTTGTCACCAATTAATCCACATGGGCAAGTCTACGGACTAGGATATCTAGGAGCCGGATGCACCGAAAGGCGCACGTCCGGATCTGAATTGGAGGTGCGGAGCGTAATAGCTCCCATCGACCATAACTCCTGTAGTAACTGAATCTACTACGTCGAGTACCTCGAAGGAAGTTCTAGCAGTACTTAAGCTACGCTAGAAGCCTACACTGTACCTCCCGGTCAGTGTAGGTAGTTCACGGAAATACTGTCTACCAATACAAAATTAATAGGATTTAGATTATGGGTTTGGGAATTCTCTTTGATGGTAAATGGATATCTCGTCGGGAGCAGGAAGACTCGCAAGGTAAGTTTATTCGTCCATCAACAACTTTTCGCGACAAAATCACGGCTGATGGTTCGAGTGGATTTAAAGCTGAATCGGGACGTTATCATTTATATATTTCTTGGGCTTGCCCTTGGGCTTGTCGCACTGCAATTATGCGTCAGTTAAAGGGACTCCAAGATGCCATCGGTTTGTCGGTGGTAGCTGCGGAAATCCACGAAAATAGCTGGGAATTTTCTGACGAACCTGGTGCTATTGCCGACACTGTTAATCATACAGATTATTTATGGCAACTTTATTTAAAAGCTCAAGCCGATTATACCGGAAGAGTAACGGTTCCGGTTTTATGGGATAAGCAAAAAGGTACAATTGTCAATAATGAATCCCGGGAAATTATTCGGATGTTTGATACCGAATTCGAGGAAGAAGCGAGGGAGGACGCAAATTTTTATCCACAAGATTTACAAACAATTATTGACGAAACAATAGATAAAATTTATCAACCAATTAATAATGGTGTATATCGAGCGGGGTTTGCAACTTCTCAATCGGCTTATGATGAAGGTGTGACTGAATTATTTGATGCCCTAGATTATTGGGAAAAAGTATTAGAAAAACAACGTTATCTTTGTGGAAATAAAGTTACTGAAGCTGATTGGTGTATGTTCACAACTTTATTTCGTTTCGATGCAGTTTATTACGTGCATTTTAAATGTAATGTACGTCCTATTGTAGAATATCCTAATTTGTGGAATTATCTGAAAGAACTATATCAAATGCCGGGAGTTAAAGAAACTTGTAATCTTGACCATATTAAACGGCATTATTATATCAGTCATCCTAACGTTAACCCCCATCAAATTGTACCAAAAGGACCAATAATTAATTTTGACGAACCTCACGATCGCGATAAAATTCCTGCTGCTCTAACAGCTTGAAAATGTGTAAAAATCAGCTTTAGAATCATCACAGTCAAGCCCCCCATAAGGGGGGTTAGGGAGAAAATAGATTTGCCAAACGGAAATTTTATGGAGTAAGTGGATGATTGAGAGGTTCCACTTTCCATAATTCAGGTTGAAATGGCGAGCCGCTCGCACTAAAGAATAGTTTATTATCAAAAATAGTTAGCTCGGAAGGATTAGAACTCTCGCTACCTAGTCTGATATCTTCTACCAAAAAAGTACCTTCATTACTACCATCAGTTACCCATAATTCTCGTCCAAATTGAATATTCTCAGCAGTAAAAAATAATCTATCATCGAAAAACTTGAAATTAGCTGGATTAGAACTATTTGTTGAGGGGTTAATATCTTTGAATAATTTAGTACCATCGATAGTACCATCGCTTACCCATAATTCTCGTCCGAATTCACTGTTTTGGGCAGTGAAGAAAGTCTGATTATTGAAGTTAATAAAATCGTCGGGATTTGAAACATTAATTTCGGAAATAATATCCTCGAGTGGAGAAGTCTCCTCAACAGTTTCTTCAACTACAGGGTTGTTAGTTGAAGCTGTTGAAATGAAGCTAGTTTGAAAAGTACCCTCTACCGTACCATCACTAACCCAACTTGCAATCCCCGCTGGAGTGGATTTTTGAAAAGATAATTTGTCATCGACAACCTCAAACCCACCAAAACTTCCTCTTCCGATAGTTGTAAGTTCAACGCTACCTGTTTGTGTTCCATCAGTTGACCATAAACCTGTTTCAAGGATACCACTTATTGCAGTAAAAAATAGTTTATCATTAGCGACATTCAAGTTAGAAACGTTAGATAAACGATCGTTTTCTTCGTCGAAAATTGTAACTACTTCTGCATTATAAGGAGTATTCAAAGAATTTTGGTCATTATATTGATTTACATCTTTAAATAATTGAGTACCATCAATAGTTCCATCCGTCACCCACAATTCATTACCTTTAATACCATCATCAGCACTAAAGAATAGTTGGTTCTCAAAGACATTTAAATTAGCAGGATTTGAACTTTCTACACCTTGATTAATATCTTTGGATAAATTAGTGCCCGATTCGGTTCCATCTGTAACCCATAATTCTCTTCCCAATTCACCATTTTCAGCAGAGAAATACAGTTTATCATTGAAAAATTTGAAATCAGATGGATTAGAATTTTCTGTTCCGGAGTTAATATCTTTAACTAATTTAGTTCCCGATTCAGTTCCATCTGTAACCCATAATTCTCTTCCCAATTCACCATTTTCAGCGGTGAAGAATAGCTGATTATCAAAGTAAATCAAGTTTTCAGGATTTGAACCATTAATTCCCAAATTGATATCTTTAACTAAATTAGTACCCTCTTCGGTTCCATCAGTTACCCACAATTCTCTTCCATTTTCACCATTATCAGCAGTGAAGAAAAGTCGATGATTAAATATAAAATAATCTTGAGGTAGTGAATCATTAATTCCAGAGTTTATATCTTTAACTAAATTAGTCCCCGATTCAGTTCCATCGCTAACCCACAATTCTCTTCCATTTTCACCATTTTCAGCAGTAAAGAAAA
This sequence comes from Rivularia sp. (in: cyanobacteria), assembly GCA_050042755.1. Lineage (GTDB taxonomy): Bacteria > Cyanobacteriota > Cyanobacteriia > Cyanobacteriales > Nostocaceae > Rivularia. The sequence goes on along the minus strand of JBHJJJ010000273.1, from coordinate 4,618 downwards.
CTTGATTGTTAAATACAAAATAGTCTTGAGGATTGGAACTATTAATTCCAGAGTTTATATCTTTAACTTTATTTGTACCCTCAGAAGTTCCATCGCTAATCCACAATTCTCTTCGGGCACCATCATCAGCGCTGAAAAACAGCTTGTTATTTAAAACTACACCTCCTTGAGGATTAGAACTATTACTTCCGGGGTTAATATCTTTTACTAAGAAAGTACCATTGTTTGTGCCATCACTAATCCATAATTCTCGTCCCTTATCACCATTATCAGCGCTGAAAAATAATTTGTTATTTTTATCTGAAACTGCAACTTTTATCGGGTTAGAACTATCACTTCCTGGGTTAATATCTTTTACTAAAAAGCTACCATCTTCAGTTCCGTTGCTAATCCATAATTCCTGACCAAATTCACTTTTATTGACGCTTAAGAACAGCTGGTTATTTAAAACTGTAATGAAATTAGTTCGTGAAATTCTAGAAAATAAATTACTAATTGAGAAGGTACCTTCAAAAGTACCATCGCTAACCGATGTTCCACTTCCAGGAACTTTACCGGGATTAACTTGATAAAATATCTTCTCCTCAACAGCAATAATATCTCGGAAGCCTGCATCTCGAAGGTTGACGTTCGTAAGATTTAAGGTACCATTTTTTGTACCGTCACTTACCCATATTCCTCCCTCAAAAGTATTATTTCTAGCTTCAAAAAACAGCTTATCGTTGGCAATGGTAAACTCACGAGGATCTGAACTTTCGTTTCCTTCATCGAAATTTTTAACTACATCTGCATTAAATGAACCAGACATCTATACAAACTCCTGATAACACAAGTCAAATTGTTATTACACAATCAAATAAGCGAAGCAGATAGATAGCACCCATGCCCGAGAAGTTAGGCAAACATTATAAAACCAGCAAACAACTTACTTTTGTTGCAGCATTTTCTCAGTTAAATTGTTGAAAAAAGGTTATCTTATTTTTTCCTACTACAATTTCGATCGATTATTTAATCCAATCTTTCTGTTAAACGAAAGTCGCTCTCGCAGGCAGCCTTTGCAACCGACAGCGGCCATTCACAATGCTGCTGTCAAAATCGTATAAATTCATACTGTTGACTTTAACTAGCTCCTATACTGGATATTAATACTTATACGTAGAGAAAATATTAACTTTAAAAGAATTTTACCTCAGCTTATTTAAATCTTTATGTTCGAGGGCAAAAAAAAGGTTTGTAGCCCTCACTACTAAATGAATATTTTATGGTATGAGAATTGTCTGCCGAAAATAAGATAGCGCAGCCGTGGGGCCTATCTAAAAAAGCTCACTATAGTGTGCGGTACTTTCAATTCTGATTTACTGGTACCGATTTAATTTTCCCTAAACCTCCTGACTCTAACATTTGCAACCATTCAGGATTTATCCCTGGTGCATATTTAAGTTGAGCAAAAGATGCTATCGCGTCATACCAAATACCATTTTCTGCGTAAAATAATCCCCGTTGACGCGGCGATATTCTTTCTAACTGGGTTTGAAAACCGGAAGCCATCGCTTCTCTTTTCACCCATGCTCGAGCAACTTTTTTACGAGAAAATCCGTCATTTGTGCAATTTACATCTATGAATAAATAATATTGATACCATTTACCAACTTCTAAAGATGGTGCCCTAGGTGGAAGGGAAACCTGAATTACTCCTGGTGCTGAGGCTAATTGTAATTGTGTTTCATAAATTGTATGGTTTTGCCGATTACGTAAGGAAAATTTCACATTTTTAAGAGATTTTAATTCATAGGGAACGTAAAACCAAAATGTTGGATATTCTTTTGTTGTTAAACCCCAACGTAATTGTCTACCATCTGTTTTTTTTGTGACAGGTACTAGGGCTGTAAGCGGTATTTCTTCTGATACAACACAACCGTTACGACTTCCTGCTGGCCTAGTTCCTTGTGGTGTTCCTTGACGTTGGGGTTGTCTAAAATATACGAAGTCTCTACGCTTTTTATTAGGGCGGCGCGTTCTATTTAATTTTGGTATGTTTCTCGGTTTTCTTTCAATCGGTTGAGATGTATTATTTGGTTGTCTATTTGTAGATGAATTTGCTTGTACGGTTGCAGGTATATAACTTATCAATACCAAGTCGATCGCCAATAAAAGCTTGAATAATTTTTGAACATATTGTATTTTATACATAGTAAAGTATATTTTTTACAGTTTAAATATATCCTAGTATTCCGCCACATTAATTTTGAGGGGTAAGAAAAGTTCGTAGTAGCGCTGTCTTCGCATCATATTCTGAGTAAACGCGGGCTAAAGCCCAACTACAAACCCCGCAAAATTAATGTGGTCAAGTAGTAGATAATAAGTAATTATAATTAAAGGTTACGATATTTACATCCTATGGGTTAAATGATAATATCAATCACCAGGAATGAATAAAAATCAATAAGAAATTCCATCTGGGTCATAAGTGTTAATTTTAAAAAAGCTGTAGTTACAATTTATGTGGGGTTGCGATATATATAAATAACTATCAAACATCCCGCAGTTATCAAAAATGTTAATGTTGATGGGATAAGTGGCAGCCAAATACCTTTAATAAATACAAAAAAGCAAACTCCGTATATAACTACAGTCGTAGCGATAGTTGCACCAAAGAGCCAACGCCACATAGGAATCCGCAAAACTAAAAGTCCCCCCACACAACCCCAACTCCAAATCCATAGGATTTCTCCCCAGAGTTGTATTGCTGATAATATAGGTCTTTTATCTAACACTGCATCCAGTATCTGACTCACCATTTGAGCGTGTAGTATTGCTCCTGGCATGTATTGTTTAGATAGTGGTAATTTCTCGCTGTAGGGCGTGCGAAAATGGTCGCTAGAACTTGGGGTAATTACACCAATAATAATTACTCTATCTTTAATCTGTTCCGCACTAACCTTACCGGCTAAAACATCTTCGAGGGAAACGATATCGGTAATTTGATTGGGGGAACGATAGGAACGATAATTAATTAATACCTGATTTCCCCAAGTATCTGCTTTTTGATAGCCGCCACTACGAGAGCGCAACCGTGGAAAAACAACGTCTCCTAAGTGCCAGTTTCCCCCTTTAAATGATGGCTCAATTCCTTCGTCTCTTAAATAATGTAATGCTAATTGGAAACCGAAAGACCATGTTGTGGGACAATTTGAGGTACTCGGTACATCCATTGATAAAATGTAGCGGCGCAAAATACCATCATTATCCGGTAGAACGTTGCTAAAACCAAGACGTTGTTCTATTATTTCCGGCGGTGGTGCTATTCCGCGATATTCTCCTGATGGCTCCCCTACATGACATATGGCAAAGAAGCGCGAGCTTGTTGATAACCGAGTTTTCAATTGTTTCTGTTTGGCATCTACCCCGAAATCGCGAAAGATATCCAACACTATGACTCGCGGTTGATGAGGCTCTAGCTTTTGTAACAATTTGTTTAATGCACTATCGCTTAATGACCCTTTTCTGTTTTGCTGTTCTGGTAGTCCAAAATCTGTTTCTGTAATTCCTACCACTAACAATCTTTCTGATGGTCCTTCATCCGGACGCTTGCGCATTACTAAATCGTAAGCCTCTAGCTCCCATTTTTGTAGAATTCCCTGCGTACGCACTCCCATTACTAAACTTGTAATTAGTAAACTGACTAATACTAATGTTCGCCCCCCAAGACATAGAGAATCAACCGATAGCTTCCATTGCAATGGTTTGATTGTCGGATGTTCGCATATTATCGGTAGCCAACTAGCACCGGGATATTCTGCTTCTAAACCTTGCAGTTTTTCTCTTGCCCTACGAACTGCATAATATATAGATTCCCCTCCCGAAAAAGTTGTCAGAAAGTACTTTAAGAATTGTTGAGCGACAAAATCCGGTACAGGCTCCTTCATGACAATTATTTGTCCAATATGCAAATCCTGTAACTCGGCTACCAATCCCAATCCATCGCAAGAGTTAAAAATTGCTAACTGCAAACCGTTGTTAACGGCATTTCTCAAAGCGTACCGAAGTTCTGCAATTGTCAAACTATCTTCGCTATTAATGTATATTCTACCTGTATTGCCTTCAGTCTGGCTGTGACCTGCAAAAAATAGAATGTTCCAATGCTGATTCCACAACTGCTCGTTTATATCTATTCGTCGAGGTTGTACTAAAAAAGTTGTATTTGCATTGCTTAAATTTTCTAATAACTGTCTATCTTGTCTAATATCAATTCCATCACTATGACCTAAAATCGCTAATATTTTAATTTTCTTACTAGAGATAGATGTCTGCGGTATAGATATTTGTTCTAAATTAGAAGCACTCAAAGTAACTTCAGCTTTGGGGTAATCGCGATCGACTAAATCCCATAAATGCCAAGGAAGTTTTTTAAGCTGTAAATTGTCAGTGCTAATCAATACCCGTATTTCATCTGATGGCATCAAGTATTTCAGCCATTTTTCACGAATTGGGCGAAACGAGTCGCACAACAACCATTGATTGAAACTCGCGCGTAACTCGCAGGCTTTGTTATAACAATCTTGTCTTTCTTTATCTTGGGAACCATAAACAATTTTATTAACTTTGATGCGGGTAAATT